>CAIWWN010000001.1 GCA_903916355.1 uncultured Burkholderiales bacterium
CTGCTGGCGCTGTCCCTGGCC
The DNA here is from genome assembly GCA_903916355.1 of uncultured Burkholderiales bacterium. Classification (GTDB taxonomy): domain Bacteria; phylum Pseudomonadota; class Gammaproteobacteria; order Burkholderiales; family Burkholderiaceae_C; genus Limnohabitans_A. The sequence continues at coordinate 22 of CAIWWN010000001.1, forward strand.
ATCTTGCAGGCCGTCATGCAGTACCCGGTGATTCCTGGCCAGAACATTGGGCCAGGGGCTTTTCCGGGACTGCTGGCGGTGTTGCTGGGCGTTTGTGCGGTGCTCTTGATCATCAAGGGCCTGAAATCTCGGCCACATGTCGCCTGGCTGGAAATAGGCGGTTGGGTCAAATCGTGGATCCATTTGCGTAATTTCTTAATCACCATCGCAGGCCTGCTGTTCTACATCTACTTCTCAGACAGGCTGGGCTTCTTGATCTGCGCCACGCTGCTGATTGGCGTGATGATGTGGGCGCTGGAAGTGCGCACCAAGTTGATCGTGCCGATTGCGGTGATCACGACTTTGGTGATTCATTTCATTTTTTACAAAGGACTGCGTGTGCCTTTACCTTGGGGGATTTTGTCCCCTGTTCAATGGTAAGCCAGGACTTCACATGACCACTGCCGTTTTACTCCAAGCCTTTTGGCTGGTCTTTGACCCTTACGTGTTGTTGGTGATTTTGTGCTCCGCCATCTTTGGCTTGTTCGTGGGGGCGATTCCCGGTTTGAGCGCTACCATGGCCACCGCCTTGTTGGTGCCCATCACTTTCTTCATGCCCCCCGTGCCGGCCATTGCGGCCATCGTCACCGCCACCGCGATGGCGAGTTTTTCGGGGGACATTCCCGGTGCGCTGCTGCGCATCCCGGGCACGCCGGCATCCGCCGCGTACACCGATGAAGCCTACCAAATGACCCTCAAAGGTCAGGCTGAAATTGCCCTGGGCGCAGGCCTCGTGTTTTCGGCCATTGGCGGTTTGTTCGGCACCTTGGTGATGATTTTGTTCTCGCCCGGCTTGGCTGAAATTGCCTTGAAATTTTCGTCTTTCGAGTACTTCTGGCTGGTCGTCTTAGGACTGGCGGGTGCGGTCTTCATTGGCAATGCCAGCGTTTTGAAAGCCTGTATTTCTTTGCTGTTGGGCTTGCTGATCGCTTGCATTGGTTTGGAAAACCCTGCCGCCTTGCCGCGCTTCACCTTTGGCATGAACGAGCTCATGAGCGGGGTGGAGTTGATCCCCATGATGGTGGGCATGTTCGCCGTGTCAGAGTTGCTGCGTTACATCACCAACCTGGATCCGCCACCGATGATTGTGAACAAAAACATTGGCAACATCTTTGCGGGCATGTGGGACTTGCTGAAAAAATACCGCTGGGCTCTTGTTCGCGGCAGCGCGCTGGGCACCGTCATTGGCATCCAGCCGGGCTCTGGCGCCGACATGGCCTCGTGGCTCAGCTATGCGATGAGCAAGAAATTCTCCAAAGAACCGGAGAAGTTTGGCACCGGGCACGTCGAAGGCATTGTGGAGTCGGGTGCGGCCAACAATTCGTCGCTGGCTGGCGCCTGGATTCCGGCCATCGTGTTTGGTATTCCAGGCGACTCGATCACCGCCATTGCGATTGGCGTGCTGTATCTGAAAAATATGAACCCCGGGCCGATGATTTTCGTCAACAACCCTGAAAATATTTACGCGATTTTCTTGGTCTTTATTTTGGCCAACATCATCATGGTGCCGCTGGGCTGGTTGACGGTGAAGGTGTCGACCAAGATCTTGCGGGTGCCGCGTAACATTTTGATGCCCATCATCATGCTGTTTTGCATCGTCGGTTCATTCTCAATCAACAACTCCGTATGGGGTGTGACATTGATTTTGTTCTTTGGCCTGGTCTCGTTCCTGCTGGAAGAAAACGGCTTTCCGGTGGCGCCCGCTATTTTGGGGGTGGTGCTGGGCACCATGATGGAGGAAAACTTTGTCACCTCCATGATCAAGTCCGATGGCGACCCGCTGGTGTTCTTCACCCGCCCGATTGCGATGTGGCTGGCCCTGAGCACCTTTGTGATTTTGTTGTGGCCCGTTTTCACCTGGGCCTGGGGCAAGTGGCGCAACCCCAAAATGGCCACCGCTTGATCGCCTGAGATCAAGGGCGAGCACCTGCGCGAGGGTGCCAGCGTCCCCAAAGTTGAAAAGCCCCAACCACGTCAATGGTTGGGGCTTTTTTACTTCAGCGACCGAGCAATCAAATCGCTTAATCGGTCTTGGCGCCCGCCTGGAACCATTGAGCAATCGTTGCGCGTTCGGCCTCGGTGATGCCGGTGGCGTTGTTCATCGGCATTTGCTGGGTCACCACCACTTGCTGATACAGGTTCTGCGCATTCAGTTTGACGCCCTGCGCAGAATCCAAACGTACATTTTTCATTTGCACTTGCGCGCCATGGCACAGATAGCAGCGCTGCGCCAAAATGGTTTGCACTTGACCGAAGGACACAGGGGCTGAAGCTGGCGCCGCGGCTTGCGGCGCAGGCCGCAAAGCCACAATCACCCCCAAAATCAACACCACGCCCACCGCCGCAAACGGCCAAGGGTTTTTCGCCCGGCCCAGGTGGTAGCCATGGCGCTGCACAAAGAACTGGCGAATCAGGGCGCCGGCCAGCATCATCACAAACAGCAGCACCCAGCGCAGCTCGTGCGTGTACAAAAAGCTGTAATGGTTGCTCAGCATCGCAAAGATGACCGGCAAGGTGAAATAGGTGTTGTGCACGCTGCGCTGCTTGCCGCGTTTGCCGTGGATCGCCAGGGCTTGGGCATCGTACTTTTCGCCCGAGGTCATGGCGGCCACCACCTTGCGTTGGCCGGGAATGATCCAGAAGAACACGTTGGCACTCATGGCCGTGGCGATCATGGCGCCCACCAACAAGAAAGCGGCGCGACCGGCAAACAACTGGCATGCCAGCCAAGCGGCACCGGCCACTACCACCAGCATCAAGCCCGCCACAATGCCTTCGCCGTTTTGGCGAAAGCCAAAGACGCGGCAGACGGTGTCGTAGACGAACCAAAACGCCACCAAAAAGCCCAAGGCTGCAGCAATGGCCGTGCTGGGGGCCCAGTCCATCAGCGACTTGTCGATCAAAAACGTGCTGGCGTTGTACAGGTACAAAACTGTGAACAAGGCAAAACCGGTCAGCCAAGAGCTGTAGCTTTCCCAATAGAACCAATGCAATTTGGTGTGGATCTTTTTCGGCGCCACCATGTATTTTTGCGGGTTGTAAAAACCGCCGCCGTGCACCGCCCACATGGCACCGTCCACACCTTTTTCAAGCAAGTCGGGCGAGTTGGGTTTGAGCAGGTTGTTGTCTAAAAAGACAAAGTAAAACGAGGACCCAATCCATGCGATCACGGTGATCACATGCACCCACCTGAGCAGCAGGTTGGCCCAATCCAGAAAATATGCTTCCATTAAGGAACTCCAGCCTGCTCACCACTGCGGGCGCTGTAAGCAGTCATTCGGTCGCGAACAAGGCTGAGACCAGCCCGGCGCCGCTGCGACCTGTGGCACAAGTGTATACAATTTTAAAGACAGCGCAAGTAAAGACGGTGCTGCGCGCACGATTCAAGGACGTAATTGCAAGAGTTGTGCCGCCACCGCCACGGCAATCACCTCGGGCTCTTTGCCCGAAATGCCCGTCACGCCGATTGGGCTGGTCACGTGGTCGCACTCGGCCTCGGTAAACCCCCGCTCGCGCAAACGGCTGCGAAAGCTGGCCCATTTGGTGGCGCTGCCAATCAGGCCCACATAAGGTAAATCGCCCTTTTGACGCTGGCGCTGCAAGCAGGCGATGACCACGTCCAGATCTTCGGCGTGGCTGAAGCTCATGATCAGCACCGCACTGTTGGGCACCAAATCGGCCACGGCAGCATGCACCGGATTGGAGTGCTCGCAATCCACGAGGGGTGCGACGTCACTGGGGAAAATTTCATCGCGGCTGTCGATCCAGCGCACCGCAAAAGGCAATGGGGCAAGCACCTGCACCAAAGCCTTGCCCACATGGCCACCACCGAACAAGGCCAGCGGCTGCAAGCGGCGCTCGTGCGAGAGTTGCAGGCGCGGAATGTCTTGCGCGGTGACCCGCGCCAGCTGCACCACCACTTCGCCGCCACAGCACTGCCCCAAGCTGGGGCCCAGAACAAAGCGTTTTTCCACAGGGGACGGGTCTGCGGAAGGGGCGTTCAGCAACGCCCGCGCGCTGGCCAGGGCCTCAAACTCCAAATGGCCCCCGCCAATGGTGCCCCACTCGCCTTGGGCAAACACCAGCATCCAGGTGCCGGCCTCACGGGGGACCGAGCCGCGCGTGCTGTGCACCGTGATACAGACCGCAGGCTCACGCTGCAAACGTTGAATCAATGAAGCAAACCCCATGTCGAGCAAACTTTCTCAGATGTGGCGGAACCGAAACTTGGCCTGAAGTGACACAATCAGCCCCAAGAAACTTGTTGTCCATTTTCACCGTTTTTCAACGCCATGAACCTTTCGTTACTGCAGCGCCTGCACAAGCAGGGCCTCTCCGGGGCCTCCATGCTGGCGTCCTTGGTGGCGGCCTTGCTCGCCGCTTGCTCCTCTCCGCCACCGGCCCCTGCGCCCGCGCCGCCTTCGCCGCCCCAAAATGTCGTGCTCACACCACCGCCCAGCCCTGCACCGACCACAGAACGCAGCGCCGCCCAATCACTGGCCAGCTCGCCTCGCGAGTACCGTCAAGACGCTGCCCACCACTTGTACAAACTCAACAGCGATCGGATTTTCAAAGGGCGCCTGCCGCCGCTGCTGTATGCCATCGGCGTGCTCGATGTCGAGTTGGATCGCCAAGGGCATGTCCTGGGCACCCATTGGAAACGCGCCCCCAATCACGCCCCTGAAGTCATGGCCGAAATTGAAAAGACGGTGCGTTCAGCAGCGCCCTACCCCGTCCCCACCCGCATGGGCAAAGTGGTTTACACCGATGTGTGGTTGTGGCACAAAAGTGGCCGCTTTCAGTTGGACACCTTGACTGAAGGTCAGGACTGAAGCGCTGGTGTTCGAGGGTCTGCTTCGGCCTCAGTCTTTGAAATACACCGTTTGATGCGTGCTGGCCAGCAAATGGCCGTCGTGGCTCCACATCTCACCGCTCTGGTCAAAAAATCCGTTGTGAAACTTCTGGCCGCGCGCCGTGCCGATCAGGTAATGCCTGCCCTGGGCCGCCAATGCGGCTTCGTCGGCGTGAAAGTAGGTGGTGATGGACACGGTGCCAATCGGCGCGACGCGGCGACGACGTAAAAAAATGCGTGGAAAAAAACAATCGCTGATGGACGCCAAAGACGCAAAGTCCAAGGGCCGGGGCGGGTCGTCGCGCAACCACTGACAAGAACGTGAGTCGGGCTGCTCTTGCCCATCAAAACCACTGAACACATCCCCCTCTGTAAAGCGCATGTCGTAGGCCGCGACCCAAGGGGGTCGTTTCTCGCTGGGCATGCGCGCCAAGTCCTCAGGCGCAGGCAAGCCTTGTGGGGCTTGGACTTCGCTGGCCGACCAGGTGGGGCGACGTGTGGCAAACACTGCCGTGGCCAAGGCCACCACGCCACTGGCCTGACGGGCTTCGATCACCCAATGCTGGGTGGATCGGTTGGTGCGGGCCGCACGGGCGGTGACGGTGTAAGGACCATCGGCAATGGGCGCGGCAAAGTTCACCGTCAAGGCCACGGGCTGGCCCAGTTTGTCGGGGTGCTGCAGCGCCGCGTTGAGCAGTACCGCGCAGGTCACGCCACCGAAAGGTCCGACCATGTTGGCGTAGGCGGGCGAGGTCTCGGCTTGGTAGCTCCCGTCACCCAGGGGCTGGAGTTGAATGGCGTGGTCGAATGGATGCATGGCAGGGTGATAAGTGAATGCTCAAGTCAGCCAAGCTTGCAATTGCGGCAGACCGTAAATGAAATGCACCTGCTGCGCCAACTCAGGCGGTAGGCCCGGGCGCGGATGCAGACTGAACACCTGCATGCCTGCGGCCAAACCGGCCTGCAGACCAGGCAGGCTGTCTTCGACCACCGCACAGCTTTGCGGGTCGCAGCCCAAAGCGGCCGCCACGTGCAAGAACAAGCCAGGCGCGGGTTTGAAGCTGCCCACCTCGGGCGCGCAAAACAAGCGCTCGCCGAAGTAAGGGCGCAGAGCTGTCAGGCCCAAAGTGAGTTCGGCTTTTTCGCGCGGCCCGTTGGTACCGATGGCAAAAGCCAAGTCGCTGTCGTGCAGGGCTTGCAGCAAGGCTGTGGCACCGGGGATTTCTTTCAGGTCTTGCCGAAACCGCAGCGCCATATTTGCGCGCAAGTCTTTGACAAATTGCACCTGATCGAAAGGCCCCCGTCCAGGCGGAATTTGGCGCGCCAGCTCGGCCACGCAATGCGCCATGGGCACGCCGCCAAACTGGGCATGCATGGTGTCGCGCCGCCAAGGTGCGCCCAGCGCCACAGCCATGTCGTGCAAAACCTCCAAGCCCGGCCCTTCACTGTCGACCAGCGTACCGTCCAGGTCAAAAATCACGGCGGCAATCGCCGCGCGAGGAAGCCTCACAAACCAGCCGCAGATTTGGCTTTTTCGCAGGCCAGCAAGATGCGCTCGGGCGTAGCCGGTGCGTTCATGTGCACCACGGTTTGGTGGTTGGCACTGGCGCTGACCGCATCGCGCAGAGCGAAGTAACTGGACAAGGCCAGCATCAGCGGCGGCTCACCCATGGCCTTGCTTTGGAACGGCGTGGGTTTGACGTTGTAGTTGTCAAAAAAGCTGATCTTCAGGTGCTCGGGCACATCGCCGGCCACCGGGATTTTGTAAGTGCTGGGGCCGTGGGTGAGCAGTTTGCCCTTCTTGTCCCAGATGCACTCTTCCATGGTGAGCCAACCCATGCCTTGCAC
>CAIWWN010000002.1 GCA_903916355.1 uncultured Burkholderiales bacterium
CCAAAATCGCCACCAAGGACACCTCCGGAATGTCCAACCCCTCGCGCAGCAAGTTGATACCGACCAACACGTCAAAAACCCCCAGGCGCAGGTCGCGCAAAATTTCCACACGCTCCACGGTGTCGATGTCGGAGTGCAGGTAGCGAACCCGTGCGCCGTTGTCGCTCAAGTAATCGGTGAGCTGCTCGGACATGCGCTTGGTCAAGGTGGTGATCAGCACACGCTCGTTTTTGTCGGCGCGGATGCGAATTTCTTGCAGCACATCGTCGACTTGGTTGATGGCGGGCCGCACCTCCACCAGCGGGTCCACCAGACCGGTGGGCCGAACCACCTGCTCGACGACCTGACCCGCATGCTGTTTTTCATAGTCAGCCGGTGTGGCCGACACAAAAATGCATTGCCGCATCTTGGTTTCAAACTCTTCAAATTTGAGGGGCCGGTTGTCCAGCGCGCTGGGCAGGCGAAAGCCGTATTCCACCAAGGTGGTTTTGCGCGAGCGGTCGCCGTTGTACATGGCGTTGAGCTGGCCAATCATCTGGTGGCTCTCGTCCAAAAACATCACCGCGTCAGGCGGCAAATAGTCGGTCAAGGTGCTGGGCGCGTCGCCCGGCGCGGCGCCAGACAAATGGCGGGTGTAGTTTTCAATGCCCTTGCAATGCCCCACTTCGCTGAGCATTTCCAAGTCAAAACGCGTGCGCTGCTCCAGACGCTGGGCTTCGACCAATTTGCCCATGCCCACCAATTCTTTGAGCCGATCCGACAACTCCACCTTAATGGTCTCCACCGCGGCCAAGACCTTGTCGCGCGGCGTCACATAGTGGCTCGACGGGTAGACCGTGAAGCGCGGAATTTTTTGCTTGATGCGACCCGTGAGCGGGTCAAACAGTTGCAAGGTCTCGATCTCATCGTCAAACAACTCGATGCGAATGGCCAGCTCGGAGTGTTCGGCCGGAAACACGTCGATGGTGTCGCCCCGCACGCGGAACTTGCCGCGTGAAAAATCCATGTCGTTGCGCTGGTACTGCATGCGAATCAGCTGCGCAATCACGTCGCGCTGGCCCAGCTTGTCGCCGGTGCGCAGCGTCATGATCATGCGGTGGTAGCTCTCGGGCTCGCCAATGCCGTAAATCGCCGACACCGTGGCGACGATCACCACATCGCGCCGCTCCATGATGCTTTTGGTGCAAGACAAACGCATCTGCTCGATGTGCTCGTTGATGGCCGAGTCTTTCTCGATGAACAAGTCCCGCTGCGGCACATAGGCCTCGGGCTGGTAGTAGTCGTAGTAGCTGACGAAGTACTCCACCGCGTTCTTGGGAAAGAACTCGCGAAACTCGCTGTACAGCTGCGCCGCCAGGGTCTTGTTCGGCGCAAACACAATCGCCGGGCGACCGAGCTGGGCAATCACATTGGCCATGGTGAAGGTCTTGCCCGAACCGGTCACGCCCAGCAAGGTTTGAAACACCTCACCGTCGTGCACGCCTTCCACCAGCTTTTCAATGGCCGTGGGTTGGTCGCCAGCCGGTGGGTAGGGCTGGAACAGCTCAAAGGGCGAGCCGGGATAGCTCACGAAATGCCCTGGAGGCATCTCGTTATTCACTTGCGCAAGTTCAGACATGTCAGCAATTGTGAGCAGGAAACCGGGCCGACTCGGAGGGCCCGTATGTCCCGCTAAAATAAGGGGTAACCCGCAAGCGTAACCGATGCACCCTATCGGTACTTTCTTTTTACTCTAGGACTTCCTTCATGTCTCTGTTTACCGCCGTTGAAATGGCCCCGCGTGACCCGATTTTGGGTTTGAACGAGCAATTTGCTGCCGATACCAATCCCAACAAAGTCAACCTCGGTGTGGGCGTTTATTTCGACGACAACGGCAAACTGCCTCTGCTGCAGTGCGTACAAGCCGCAGAAAAAACCATGATGGCCACCCCCACCGCCCGTGGCTACTTGCCGATTGACGGTATTGCCGCTTACGACGCTGCCGTGAAAAGCCTGGTGTTTGGGGCTGACAGCGAAGCCGTCACCTCCGGCCGTGTGGCCACTGTGCAAGGCATTGGCGGTACAGGCGGACTGAAAATTGGTGCCGATTTCTTGAAAAAGCTCAGCCCCAACGCCAAGGTCATGATTTCAGACCCGAGCTGGGAAAACCACCGCGCGCTGTTCCAAAGCGCCGGATTCCAAGTGGACAGCTACGCTTACTACGATGCCGAAAAACGCGGCGTGAACTTTGAAGGCATGCTGGCCAGCTTGAATGCAGCGGCGCCCGGCACTGTCGTGGTCTTGCATGCTTGCTGCCACAACCCCACCGGCTACGACATCACTGCAGACCAATGGGACCAGGTGGTTGCAGTGGTCAAGGCCCAGCAATTGACGGCCTTTTTGGACATGGCTTACCAAGGCTTTGGCCA
>CAIWWN010000003.1 GCA_903916355.1 uncultured Burkholderiales bacterium
CACTCTTTCCCTACACGACGCTCTTCCGATCTCGAAGTGGGTGACATTCAAGTCAACTTAGTCGACAAAGCGCATCGCAGCGACAAGAGCCACGCCATTGCCACCCGCCTGCGTCCAGCCTTGCAAAAAATCGGCCTGGCGCACGGCGCCAATGTGAAGGTGGTTGAAGTGCCGCCCGGCCCGCCGGTGCTCTCGCCCATCGTGGCCGAAATTTACGGCCCCGAGACCGAAGGTCGTCGCCAAGTGGCCAAAGCCGTGCGCGCCGTGTTTGAAAAAACCGACGGTGTGGTCGATGTGGACGACAGCAGCATTGCCCAAGCACCACGCCAGTTGCTGTTGATTGACCGCAGCAAAGCCGCCCTCTTGGGCATCAGCCAACAAACCATCGTCACCACCTTGCGCGCCGGTCTGGCCGGTGAAGCCAGCACCTATTTGCACGACGGCAGCAAGTACCCGGTTCCGGCCTTGATTCAACTGCCCGCCACCCAGCACGGCAACTTGAATGCCTTGCTGCAATTGAGCGTGCGTGCGGCCAATGGCAAGCTGGTGGCGATCCGCGAACTGGTCACGCTCAGCGACAGCGAGCGCGAACAACCCGTGATCCACAAAGACCTGTTGCCGGTGAACTTTGTCACCGCCGACATGGCGGGCAAAGTGGACAGCCCTTTGTACGGCATGTTCAAAATGCGCAGCGCGGTGAAAGCCGTGGCCACGCCGGACGGACACGGCTTGGAAGAATATTTCATTCACCAACCCGACGACGCCTGGCGCGGCTACAGCCTGAAGTGGGACGGCGAGTCGCAAATGACCTACGAAACCTTCCGCGACATGGGCGCCGCCTACGGCGTGGGGCTGATCTTGATTTACCTGTTGGTGGTGGCGCAGTTTGGCTCGTACTTGACGCCACTGATCATCATGGCGCCGATTCCTTTGACGATCATTGGCGTGATGCCGGGCCACGCCTTGCTGGGGGCGCAGTACACCGCCACCAGCATGATCGGCATGATTGCGCTGGCCGGCATCATTGTGCGCAACTCGATCTTACTGGTGGACTTCATCAACCTGCAAATTGGGCAGGGCATGCCCTTTAAGCAAGCGATCGTGCAATCGGCCATCACCCGGGCGCAACCCATCATGCTGACCGGCCTGGCCGCCATGATGGGCGCCTTCTTTATCCTCGATGACCCGATCTTCAATGGCCTGGCCATTTCGCTCATCTTTGGTATTTCCGTCTCCACCGTGCTCACGCTGGTGGTCATCCCGACTTTGTATTACGTGGCCTATCGCCGCACCTACGAAGTCTGAATTTTTTCATCATCCTCAGGAGTTTGAATCATGAAATCTTGGCAAATTGTGCGCTTGGTCGCAGGTACGTTCATCTTGGCATCATTGGCCATGGGCATCGAAGGCAGTCCCATTTTTGTCAACCCTTGGTGGCTGGCGTTCACCGCTTTTGTCGGCGCCAACTTGCTGCAAAGTGCGCTCACCCAGTGGTGCATGATGGAATCGATTCTGCGCAAATTCGGTGTGCAGCGCGGCTGCTGATACACACGAAGCCGCCACTTTCGCACGCGTTGAAAGACTGAATTTTTTGAAAGCAAAAACCCCATGAAAACTGCCCACGACCTGGTCACCGAAGCCAAAGCCGCCACCCACGAAATTTCCGTCCACGCCGCCTCGCAAGCGATCCGCGATGCCGATGTGTTGCTGGACGTGCGCGAAGCCGACGAGTTTGCTGCAGGGCATTTGCCCGGTGCGATCCACACCTCGCGCGGCTTGCTGGAATTCAAACTCAGCGCCAGCCCCGACTTGTCCAACCGCGATCTGCGCGTGGTGCTGTACTGCAAAACCAGTGGCCGCGCCGCCCTGGCCGCTCAGGTGATGCACGAGATGGGCTACCGCCATGTCAGCTCCATTGCGGGCGGCTACGACGCGTGGGTGGCCGCAGGCCAGTCGGTGGTGAAACCCCAGCCACCGTCTTTTGACTGAAGCCGGTTAAATTCAAGCATCTCCTTCACTGATTGCGGCTGCAATGACTCTGACTGCCTCTTCGCCCACTGTCCCATCTCCCTTGGTGCACGGGATCTTTGATCCGCAGACTTGGACCGTCACCTATGTGGTGTACGAAAAGCCGGGCTCGGCCTGCGCCATCATCGACTCGGTGCTCGACTACGACCCCAAGTCCGGCCGCACCCGGCACCACAGCGCCGATCAGGTGATTGCCTTTGTGAAGGCGCAGCAACTGCAAGTGGCGTGGATTTTGGAAACCCATGCCCATGCCGACCACCTGTCGGCCGCGCAATACCTGAAAGCGCAGCTGGGCGGCCAGATCGCCATTGGCGCGCACATCACCCAGGTGCAAAGCGTGTTCAAAGGGGTCTTCAACCTGGAGTCCGAGTTTCCGGTGGACGGTTCGCAATTTGACCGCTTGCTCAAGCAAGGCGAGCACATCCAAGTCGGCGCGCTGCAAGCGCAGGTGCTATTGGTGCCGGGCCACACGCCCGCTTGCGTGGCCTACCAATTTGGCGATGCGGTGTTTGTCGGTGACACGCTGTTCATGCCCGATGTGGGCACGGCGCGCTGTGATTTTCCGGGGGGCGACGCCCGGGCTTTGTATGCCTCGGTGCAACGCATTTTGCGTTTGCCTAGCGAGACGCGCCTCTTCATGTGCCACGACTACCCGCCCGACAACGCACGCCCCGTGGCGTTTGAAACCACGGTGGCCGCCCAGCGCGCACACAACGTGCACGTGCATGACGGCATCGACGAAGCCGCCTTCGTCGCCATGCGCACCCAGCGCGACGCCACGCTGGAGATGCCCCTGCTGATCTTGCCTGCGATCCAGCTCAACATCCGCGCCGGTGCCCTGCCGCCGCCTGAAGCCAATGGCGTGAGTTACTTGAAGATTCCGCTGAACGCGCTTTGAATTCACACAGTCATCGCCTGCATCGGCGTGCGCCATGCAGGATGGCGTTGAATGGGAAATGCGCAATAAGGTCAAGCACCTTTGGAGAGGCGGCTGAAAAGGGGAGCCCCAAAGCGCTACTTTATGCCCAGCGCTTTGGAAACCCCGCAGTTCGTGACGTTCAAAGTTTAGACACGCGCTCCAGTTCGCTCGTGAAGAGCTTGACCACTGCCGGGTCATAAGACGCGGCAAATTTCTCGTGAACCGCTTTGACTGCAGAACGCATGCGTGCCTGCTCTGACGCAGCGATGGTGTTGAACACCATGCCCTTGGCCTTCAGTTCCACCACGGCTTTGCTGGACACTTCGCGGCTCGCCACGCGTTGATAATTTTGCGCCTCAGTTGCAGCGTCCTGAATCAGTTTCTGTTCGGCAGCTGAAAGCTTTTCCCAAAAGCGTTTGCTGATTTGAATCGGGTTGGTCGCGTACACGTGGTTCGTTTCGCTCACGTACTTGTTCACTTCGTAGAACTTGCTCGACAGAATCACGGCGTAAGGATTTTCTTGACCGTCGACGGCTTTGTTTTCAAGCGCGCCATAGAGCTCGGCGAAAGGCATGGGAACCGGATTTGCCTTGAATGTCTTGAAGGTTTCGATGAACACCGGGTTCGGAATCACTCGCAGCTTGAGGCCGTCCAGATCCTCGCCTTTGGTGATGGGGCGCTTGCTGTTGGTGACATTGCGAAAGCCCAAGTCAAAGAACCCCAACACCACGATGCCCTTGTCGTTCAGTCGGGCATTGAGCATCTTGCCCAGCGGGCCGTCCACCATCGCGTCGGCCTGACGTGGGTTGCTGAAGAGGAAAGGGAAATCGAGCAGACCGAATTCCTTGACCACACCGGCCAAAGAGGTGGTCGATGCCACCAACATTTCCTGTATGCCCCCCATCATCGCCGACTGTTGCTGCAACTCGTTGCCAAGTTGGCTGCTGGCGAATTCGTTCACCTTGATTTTTCCGCCGCTTTTGGCAGCGACGAGTTCGGCAAACTTTTTGACGCCCATGCTGGTCGGGTGATCGGTGTTGTTCAAGTGGCCAAATTTGATCGTGCGTTCTTGAATGTCCTGGGCCAACACTGCGGTGTTGACGGCCAGGAGGCCGAGAATGGCGGCGAGTTTTTTCAGTTTCGTTTTCATGTCATCTCCAGTGGTAATTAATTGATTGCGGTCCATGAGCCATGGACCTGTTGGGGTGGTCAGCGAACATCTGGCGGTATGGCGGTGTAGGCCAGAGAAAAGAGTTGGCAGGATTCAGGCAATGCACCGGATGCACGCAGGCTGGCTTCGGAGAGTTCTTCGCCCTCCAGCTTTCGCATTGCGTCAAGGTCATAGCCACTAACCACGATGATCCAGTCGGCAGCGCGATCGGCGTTGCCGCGGATTTTTTGTTCGGTGGTCGCAGCCATCGCGGGCGCTTCGTGACGCAGCACGTGCAGGCCGACAATCCCCGGGCGTTGTGAAACGGATTCAGCCAGCGCTGCGAGCTGGCCTTGCAGTGCTTCGGCCTGTCCCTCGGCGGGTGAACAACGGACCGTCAGCGCGTGCCGCGCCGTCACACCGCCATGGCTGTGAACCACCTGGCACTGGGTGCGCACCATGTTGCGGTGCAAGGGCATCATTTTCGTCGACCAAGGCGTGGGCGCATTGAGCCTTGCGACATAGGGGGCTGATGCCAGCACGGCATGGTCTTGCAGTTCGTACATCACAAAGAAGCCTTCGCCGCCCGAGACATGGGTCCAGCGCGTCGCCCGCAAGAATCCCGCAATCGACAGGCGCTCAGGGACGTGCTCGTGGGCATGCCAGTGCTCCCACTCTGGTCGCACATCGTCCGATACATCCCACCACATGGCCAGTGCGGCCTTTCCAAGCATTGACATGGTGGTCCTCAGGCGAGTCGTTCTGCCACCGCGCGCACGGCGAGCAGATAGCCGGCGGGGCCGAGTCCACAGATGACGCCGTTAGCGACCTGGGAAACGAGGGAATGTGTGTAGGGCGCGGGTCGCTGGTGAATGTTGGTGAGGTGGACTTCGATGAGCGGCTTGCGCAGCAGCTTCAAGGCGTCCAGCACTGGCACACATCCGAACGAGAAGCCGGCCGGGTTGATGATCACGGCAGCATCCTTCTGGGCTGCCTCCTGGATCCAGTCCACCAGAACCCCTTCGTGGTTGGTCTGGCGAAAGTCGCAGTGCAGGCCGAGCGACTCGGCCAGTTGGCGTGAGGAGGCTTCGATTTCGGCCAGTGTCGTCGTGCCATACAGGCCCGGCTCTCGTGTGCCGAGCATGTTCAGGTTGGAGCCATTCAGAATGAAAAGGGGATGCGGCATGGTGGTGGTTTGTGTTGGTTTTATTGATTGTGTAGAGTTTGCGATGCCTGCATTCCATTTTGGAAACGTATTTTATATAATAAAAAATAGGCAATATCTAAAGTGACTGAGCTCGAGACCATTTGAGAAAGAACTGCACCATGACTCTCGCCCTCGACCGAGGCCTCTCCCTTCTTGAGCAACTGTGCGGACAGCCCGAAGGCATGCCTTTGACGGCATTGGCAGATGAATTGGATATTCCTCGCAGCGCCTGCCACCGCCTTCTCACTGAATTGCAAAGGCGCGGCTATGTGCGCCAGGTGCGCAACCAAGGTGAATACCTGCTCACAGCAAAGATAGCGTCAATGGGGCTGGAACTCCTGAGCAGCAAGGGCATCGTCGACATCGCTGAGCCCGTACTCGAGCGATTGGCCAAGCAATCGGGCGAATTGGTCAGGTTGTCGATCGTGGATGACGACCGGCTGGTCTGGATCGCGAAGTCGCAAGGGACACGCATGGGAATGCGGTATGACCCCGACATGGGGATGGACGCCCGCTTGTCGTGTACCGCCTCTGGCCACGCATGGCTTCTGACTCTGAGTGACGAACGCGCACTTGAATTGGTCAGTCGGCAGGGCTTTGGCCAACCCAAAGACTACGGCCCGAAGGCCCCCACCACGGTGCTGTCACTTTTAGACATGTTGCATGCTGCTCGCAAACGGGGTTTCGCGATGATCGACGAGGTGTTTGCGCCGGGCATGACCGCGATGGCTGCGCCAGTGGTAAGGGGTCAAGAGACTGTTGGTGTGGTCAGCATTGCCGGTCCACGCCAAAGGCTCACGCCTGCACGCATGCAAGAACTTGCCACAGCCATATTGGCGGCCACGGCAGAACTGGGGCCTATCAGCCGAATCTCAACGCTATCCGGCAAGCCGCAGCTAGGCCGGTTCTAACCGCTACGTAACGCAATGAGTGCGCTGGGTGAGCAACCCTGTTTTCTCGCTCGGCGGGAACGTCGGCTTTGGCGACGAGGCAGACTTCAAGGATGACCGAGGGCTCTTCGTTGCGCACTGGACGCTCAGCGCCAGAACGCCGGCTCTCTGCCGCTCAACGCACAAGCGGCCGCGGCACAAGTTAGTGTCAATCTCTTTGTTTTTTAGCTACGCACTGGCGCTAATTATGGAACCCTACAGCTTTGGCGCATCACTACGACCCGTTTATTCCAAAGACTTGGTTGCGCCGGGGATCAAACAGGTGTTGAAACCCATAAGGGTGTACGGGGCGCAAAAGCTGAAAAAGCGGTTGCCAAGACCACCGCCCCCACGATCCAACCCCACAGCCCGACTTGCTCGGTGGCCGCCAAGGCCATCAGAGTGATGCCCACCTAAATACGCGCCACGCGGTCAATGCTGTCAACTTTTTTGATCATGATGAAATCTTCCTGGATGGTGTGTACACAGTCAGCTGACCGTTGCGGTGCATGCTGCTCTTTCGACGACTATTTTTTGGGTACCGCTAAACGATACTGCCACACACCATGCGCACACTCCATAGATGGATTCATCTGCCATACGGTCATAGGACTCGGCTTCCAAGGGCCACGACCAGCCGCCCAAAAACACTCGCATCATCGCGTTTGAAACCCCAGCGGGGAGCAGCGCACCCAGCGCGACGCCACGCTGGAGATGCCCCTGCTGATCTTGCCTGCGATCCAGCTCAACATCCGCGCCGGTGCCCTGCCGCCGCCTGAAGCCAATGGTGTGAGCTACTTGAAGTTTCCACTCAACGCGCTTTGAACTGGCGGTCTACCCAAGCATTCAACAAGCCTCCATTCGCACCAGCCCAGGTGTGGGCAAGGCGTTGAACGGGTTGAGATCGTCCGCTCGATTGCGTTCCATATAAATGCACTTGTTGCCGTTGCGCAGTCGCAATCGCCCATCACCCAGACGCTCTTCGATCCAACTGCCGCCGCCCAACGCATTGGCAATACGGCTTTCCACCGTCAGCGGTTGACGGCGCCCGGCGCCTGCCTCTATGGCTGGGTGACGCGTTGCGCTCTGAGACTCCCAACCCTTGGGCAACTGCAAGTTCAATGGCGCAGAAGATTCCGCACTGATAGCGGCACCGACAGCCTCTCGGGGTAGCTCCACAACCAAGGGGGCCGCAGCCAGCGCCGGGCTCACAGGCGATGGCTTGATAGATGCGGCAAGAGTCGACTCACGTTCGGGCTGTCGTTGCACGTCTAGGCGTGTGCTGAGCTTTGCAGGGTCAACTGTGTCTTGCATTAGAAACACTGTGACGGCCTTGCGAGTCGCAGTCTGTCGCTGTTGCGAATGGGGCATTTGCATCAACAACCACGCCGCGGTGATGTGCAGCAATACGACGCCCATCACAGTGAGAAATTTTCTCGAGGATGGCCAGACCGGGAATTGCGGGAGACCGTGATGGCGCACTAAATTCATTGGCAATGTGTTTCTAGAAAGTTGAAAATAATAATATTAATTATTTCATTTTTCCTGGGTTATATCTTTAATTTTCCCCATACGGCCAACAAGCCTGAGAATGCTGCACACAGAGTCTGCTGGTCACGACCCACATATGGCTTTGACCGGCTGTGAGAATTGACTCAGTTTCAATGATCCACGCGGCCAACCGCTTTCACGAAAATCGAAATCATGGAGCGCTCCTTTGAGGTGGTTTTTTACTTTCATATCCCAGCGAGCGAGCCTGCGAAATGTACTTTGCCGGCCTGAATCCGAGACCGTAAAAAGCACATGCGCATCAATTTTTGTATATACTGTATATACTTTGAATTCAAGGAGCACTCATGCTGACACGCGTATTCAAGAGCGGCAACTCGCTGGCCGTGCGCATCCCCAAAGAATTGGGGTTTGTCGACGCGGCCCAAGATGTGGAGGTCGAGCGCGTCGGTAACACCTTGGTCCTGCGTCTGGTGGCTCAGGAGACCTTGGCCGACATTGGGAGCGTCTTTGGAATGTTCAGCCCGGAGTTCATGGCCGAGGGGCGTGAGTTCCATGAAGAGCAGGAGCGTGATTGGCATGCAACGCCCGCACCGATGGCAACAACCGGGCAAGGCTGACCATGCGCTACATGCTCGACACCAACATCTGCATTTACCTCATCAAAAACCATCCGCCCCAGGTGTTGCGCCGGCTGGAAGCCCTGAACCAGGGTGATGCCGTGATGTCGGTGGTGACCTACGCTGAGCTGCGCGCAGGCCTGGAAATGCAATCCCTGAACAGGGCGCAGGACGAACGCGCCCTGTTGCTTTTGGTCAGCCGAATTCCCGTGTTGCCATTCACGCAATCTGATGCCGAAAGCTTTGGCGTGCTGAGAGCGGCTGTTCGCGACAGAAGCCGCAATGCCATGGACTGGTTGATCGCAGCGCATGCCGTGAATTCAGGCGTGATGCTGGTGACCAACAATGAGGCAGACTTCAAAGACTACCCGGGGCTCGTTGTTGAGAACTGGGCGCTCAGGACCTAAGAGCTGAGTGCACGCGTCAAGGCGCCAGATGGATCGGCTGCGCCACCAAACGCACGCCCAACGCAGCGCAAACGCGACTGATCGTCTCGAAGCGCGGTTTGCTCCCAGGGCGAAGCGCTTTGTACAGCGCCTCCCTTGCGATACCGGAATCCTTCGCTACCTGTGTCATTCCGCGCGCACGCGCAATGTCACCTATCGCAGCGGCCAATAGCGCCGGATCGTTCTCTTCCAGCACGTTGGTCAGATAGGCGGCCACCTCCTCTTCCGTGCTCAAGTATTCGGCTGCATCAAACTCTTGGAGTTCGGACAACTTCAATTTTTTGCTCATAGTCAATCTTCCAATGTCTTGACCAGCGCAATGGCTCGCCGAATGTCGGCCTGCTGAGTGGACTTGTAGCCACCGCCCAGCATCACGATCAACAGCTCACCATGCTGGATGTAGTACATGCGCCAGCCTGGCCCAAAATGTTCACGCATCTCAAACACACCTTCGCCTGCTTTTTCCACGTCACCCAAATTGCCAAGCTGGGCCTTGCGCAACCGTTTGATGAGACGCTGACGCGTCAAACTGTCCTTCAGGCTCTTGAGCCAAGTTGAAAACTCATCGAGTTATTTCACCTTGTAGGTCATGTCGAATTTGTAATCGAATGATTACAAAAATCAACTCCGGAACGTCACTTATTCAATTGCGCGACCACACTCTGAACGCCCAGAATTGGGCTTGAAAAAATTGGGATTTCCAAATCATTCAGGCGCTGTGCGGCTGGCGCCATAGAAGCCTGGGCCAACACGATCACATGGGCCGTGTGCGGCGCCGCAGCGCTGATGGCGGCAGAAACTGCTTCGATATAGGCGGTGCGATCGCCCCTCAAGAAATGAGCCCAAGCACCTTCGGTGACAAGATACTCAACTTCGATCTCAGCGCCCAATGCGAAGGCAGACTCGTCGAGAAGTCTTTTTGTAGGGCCAAGCGTACTTTCAAGCGCTGCGACGAGCAGTATTTTGGGACCCTGCCTGACCGCCTCATCAGCCATAGCGCGGTCAATCCGAACTGGAACGAATAGGCCATTGGTCGGAGTTCTCTCTGCTGCCCCACCAATGGTTGAGCAAGTGCAGACAACGATGGAAGCGCCTGTTGAAGCGGCTCTTGCCATCGCTTCTTGTACGCGCGTGACTAAAGCCGGATGATCTGCACCCATTCGCTGTGCATCGACCAACAGATCTTCTTCTACAAAGTGCTCAACCTTCAAACCAGGATGAATTGCGTTGATCAGCCCTTCAAATGTCTCGACATGAACTGGCGACGTGTGAACAAATGCAATGTGTTTCTGCATCGCCGTTGACCCCTCAGGCCCTGAGCGGCCGCTGCACAACCCAGCGGCTCACGCCATACAGCACCAACAGCGTAGCCGTCACACTCAGCCCCATCCAGGCGCCCCACTCCTCCAACAAGGTGGCCAAAAGGGGCAGATGCTGGCTGCCGTGGCTGACCAGCACCACGACCAAGGCCAAGGCGCCGACCACGCCGCTCATCCAGCGCCCAACCTGAAGCGCCAGGTACTCGCTGCGCTGCACCAGCGTGTGCGTGAGCCAGCCATTGGCGGTGTCGGCCAAGACCATGCCAACACCAAAACCCACCGCCAGCAGCAGCACCACGCCAAAGCCGCCAAGCTCATGGCCCTTGGCCGCCATCAGGCCGGCTTGGGCCAAGGCGTCAAAAGAAATGGCAAAGGCAAAACCCACGCCCAAAGGGTGAGCCAACGGGCCCAGAACCCGCATGATCAGGCGCTGCGCAGGGCTGGTGCCGTGCGTGTGCGGGTGGCCGAGCCAGCATTGGCGCAGGTTGGCAAAGGCCAGCCACAGCAAAAAGGCGGTGGACAGCCACAAGCCGGTCGACTCCAGCCACTGCGGCAGTTCAACGTCTTGCCAGTAGAAAACCAGGGTGACCAAAAAGATATTCAGGCTGTGACCGCAAGCGAATTGAAAACCGGCCAAACGCGCCACGCCAAAGGCTGGGGGTTGGAGCTTGGAGTTCGTGCGGTAGCGCATGCGCGTCAAGCCGTCCACAGCGGCAATGTGGTCCGGGTCCAACCCATGGCGAAAGCCCAGCGCGGTGAGCAAGCCCAAGGTGACCCAAAGAGAAGTTGAAGCCGAGGCGTCCATGGTGTGAGGATTTTGACTTTCATCATACCGCCTCGGCGCGGGGCTCTGCGCTCAGACGCCCTGCCTAGCGGCGCGATTTATGCGGCTCGCGTCAAGCTCTGCAGCACGGCTTTCAGGTCGGGTTGCGCGGCCAAGTTCATGCACAAGTCCCAGGCTTGGTTGGACTGCGCCAGGCCGATGATGGGTGCGCTTTGGTCGACAAACTTGGCTTTGAGCAGTTCACCGGTCATGGGCTTTTCCAAGCTGCCGATGGCGCGCTCGATGAAGATGTGCAGTCTGCGGCCATCGGTGGTCTCTATCGTCACGTCCACCGAGGCTTCGTGGATCGCGCGGTCGACGATCAGCTCCACGCGGTCGCGCAAGGCGATGGTGGTGGGTGACAAGACCATCTCGTCAGAATATTCATGCTCGCCCGCTTGGCCTTTGAGGATGGCCACCGCGCAAGAATGGAACACGCTGAACTTGCTCTCCAAACCGGTTTGCGGGGTTTTCTTGCCGGTCAGCTCTTGCACCAGCGGGTGGGCGCGCACGGTGATGCGGGTGATTTGATCGGCCGTCAAACCGTGCTGGTTGCGCAGTTGCACGCAGGCGTCGATGGCGGGGTGAATCACGATGCCGCAAGCAAAAGGCTTGTAGGTGTTGAGCGCGATTTCCCAGGTCTGGCCCAGGTTCTCGGTGATTTCAGCCCAGTCGGTTTTGTCAGAGAACACTTGCATCAGGCCGCGCGGCGCTTCCAGCGCGCGGTGCGAGGCGGTGAAGCCGTGACGCGCCATCAAGGCCGACATCAGGCCGGCTTTGGCCGCGGCGCCGGGGTGGAAAGGTTTGGTCATGGTGCCAAACTGCTCGCGCAAACCGACCGGCTGCGAAGCCGCAATGCCCAGCGCCATTTGCGTGTGCGCCGCGTCCAGGCCGAGCAAACGCGAGCACGCTGCAGCGCTGCCCAACATGCCGGTCGAGCCGGTGATGTGCCAGCCGCGGTCGTAGTGGTGCGGGTACACCGCGTTGCCCACGCGGCAAGACACTTCCACGCCCAACACCAAGGCGTCAATCACCTGACGGCCAGAGGCGCCAATGTGCTCGCCCAGCGCCAGCACCGCCGAAGCCACAGGGCCTGCGGGGTGGATGATGGTTTTCAGGTGCGTGTCGTCAAAGTCAAAAGTGTGCGAGCTGATGCCGTTGATCAAGGCGGCGTTGGCCATGTCGACCCGTTCGCTGCGGCCCAGCAAAGCGGCTTGCGGTGCGGGCTCCAGCTCTTGCACAGCGGCCAAGGCGGCTTGCACGGTTTCATGGGTGCTCGGACCCACCGCGCAACCGGCCCAGTTGGCAAAGGTGCGGTGCGCTTGCTGCTCGACCTCGTCGCTCCAGCCTTTGGAAGGATGGGTGGCAACGAAGTGGGCCAAGAGCGCCGTCACAGCGGGGGCATGGGCGTCTGCTGTGACGGTAGTGTTGCGTGCGGTCATTGGAGGGGAACCCTTGCGAGAAATGAAAACAAGGGCGCATCATAAAACGATTGCCAACTGTCAACAGTTGGCAGGCGTATTTCTCGCTCGTTGAGCGCTTCGTTAACGCCCCACCACCAAGCGCATCGCGGGCATGACTTGCTCGGCTTCGCTGCGCCGCTCCAGCGCTTGGCGCATGTTCATTTGCGCGACTTCGGTGTGTTCTTCTGCCAAGGCTTGGGCGCGCGCGCCCTCGCCGCGGCGCAAGGCATCGAGCAGCATGTGGTGTTGTCGGTGCGCATACATCATCCAGTCGCGGTCCTTGACCATCGCGCCTTGCATGGGCAACATGGCCGAGGCCGGCGCGAAAGGCAGTTTGTCGTTCATTGCGATGGCGCGTTGCAGTGCCCGGTTGCCACTGGCTTCAAGGATCAGGGCGTGAAAGCGATCGTTCATGCTGACGTAGCGCGCATAGTCTTGGAGGGACAAGGTGCTGGAGGCCAACGCCAGGTCACCTTCGTCAAGGCAAGATTGCAAGTCCATGGCCACTTGCCGCGATAAACCGTGCTCGGCCACCAACCTGGCCGCCATGCCCTCGAGCAAACCGCGCACGGCAATCGCATCTGTCACCTCGCGCACCGAAAACTGGCGCACCACAAAGCCGCCCGTGTCATTGGCTTGCACAAGGCCCTCTTGCTCCAAGGTGACCAGCGCGGCGCGAACGGGCGTGCGCGATGAACCCAGAAGCTCGGCAATTTGCTGCTCTGCCAAACGGCGTCCAGGCTCGAACTCACCACGCAAAATGCATTCGCGCAACTGCAGTAAAACGGTTTCTTGCAAACTCATGCCCCTGACTGTACACTGAATCAAAATTTCGGTATACCGTTTTTGAAATTCAGAGGGCATCCCCATGAAAGCAGAGCAAAACGAACTGTTGACCCGCATTGGGCCCGGCACACCATGTGGCGCCTTGTTGCGGCAGTACTGGCAACCTGTGGCCTTGCTGGACGAGTTTGACCCCCTCTTGGAGCCGCGCATGGCGGAACGCCCCATGAAGGCCGTCCGCCTGATGGGACAAGACCTGGTGCTTTTCAAAGACGAACAGAGCCGCTGGGGTTTGATAGACCGCGACTGTCCGCACCGCGGCGCCGACTTGGCTTTTGGCCGGCATGAAGGCGATGGCGTTCGCTGCCCCTTTCATGGCTGGAAATTCGACGTGTCAGGCCAATGCCTGGAAACGCCGGGCGAGCCCGTGGGCAGCAAACTGTGTGAACGCGTCAAGCAACGCAGTTACCCGGTGATGGAGCAAAGCGGGGTGCTGTTTGCCTGGATGGGCGAAGAAGGCAAAGCGCCACCGTTTCCAAAGTTTGATTGTTTTGCTGCGCCAGCTAGCCATGTATTTGCTTTTAAGGGCATGTGGCAATGCAATTGGCTGCAGGCCTTCGAGGTCGGCATCGATCCGTCGCACACCTCTTTTTTACACCGCTTTTTGAACGACGAATCACTGGAAGGCATCGGCGACAACCCGGGCGGCAAACAATTTCGCAGTGCCAGTGCGGGCGAGTTCAACGGCGAGCGCTGGCCCATGACGCGCATCATGCGCGAGTTCTGCCAGCCCGAGATCAGCTTTGAGCAAAAACCATGGGGCTTGCAACTCACCACCTTGCGGCCCATGACCGAGGACTTGACGCATGTGCGGGTGACGCATGAAATTTTTCCGCAGACTTTTGTGATCCCGCTTTCGGAGACACTCACCATCACCCAGATGCATGTGCCGATCGATGACACGCACACCTACTGGTACTCGTTCTTCACCAGTTTTGCCGGCCCTGTGGACAAACAAGCCATGCGTAACCAACGCACACAGTACATACCGCCGCCCCTGTACATCCCCCAATCGGGACGCCACAACGACTGGGGTTTTAACCCGCAAGAGCAACGCGAGTCGACCTATCTTGGCATGGGTGAAGACGATATCAATGTCCACGACCAATGGGCGGTAGAGAGCATGGGCGCTATTCAGGACCGCACCCGCGAACACCTGGGCACCACAGACAAAGTGATCATGGCCAACCGCCGCATTTTGCTGCAGGCCATTGCCACGGTTCAGGCGGGTGGGTCTGCGCCTTTCATGGCCAACCCTGCAGAGTCCGCACACCAACAAGGACCCGACACCGTTGATGGCATTGCACCTGCAGGCACTTGGAACACCTGGTGGAAAGCCAGAGTTCAGGCCAAGCGCGATGGGGCGCCGTGGACTCAGCATCACAAAGACAAAGTGCCGGCGTGACAGCATTCGCAAGCTCTTGCGGCATGCGGGACACGGCACGTGCAAAGGCCGTAGAACGCTTGCTTGAACTCGTACAAGCCAGTGGCCTGGAGTTGGTGCGTGTGGGCTGGTGCGACTTGCACGGTGTGGTCCGCGGCAAGACCTTGGTCGCCTCTGCTCTCCAGCGCGCTTTAGAAGAAGGCGTGGGCATGGTCAGCACGCTGATGCTCAAAGACACCTCAGACCGCACGGCCTTCAAAGTGTTCGAGCCAGGTGGCACCGACTCTTTGCCAGGCTTTGGGCAAGCCAATAATTTAGTTTTGTTGCCCGACCCTGAAAGCTTTCAGTTGCTGCCTTGGACCGAGTCGACCGGCTGGCTGCGCGCCCAGCCCTGGTTCCCGGACGGACGTCCCGTCGAGATCGATACACGACGGGTATTGCAACGCGCGCTTGAGCGGCTCCATTCAGCGGGCCTGGCGATGCGCTGCGGTCTGGAAGTCGAGTTCCACATCTACAAGATAGAGAACACCGACGCACAAATGGACCCCGAGCTGGCCGCCTGGCCCGGCGATGCACCGCACGTGAGCATGATCCACCCGGGCTACAACTTACTGACCGAGTCCTGGTTTGACATGGCCGAGCCGGCCATGCGCATCGTGCAACGGACCGCGCAGGCGCTCGGTCTCCCCCTTTTGTCACTCGAAGCCGAGATGGGTCCCAGCCAAGTCGAAGCTGTGTTCGATGTTTCTGATGCCCTGACCGCCGCCGACAACATGGTGCTGTTTCGCAATGCCGTCAAACAGGCCTTGCGACGCGCCGGCTACCATGCCACGTTCATGTGCAGGCCACCCTTTCCCAACATCATGTCCAGCGGCTGGCACCTGCACCAATCGCTGGTCGACGCATCGACCGGCCACAATGTATTTCAGCGCGAGACACCCGCGCAAGGCAGTACCTCACTGGATGCGGGCTACAGCCTGTCCGATTTGGGTGAACACTACCTGGCCGGCCTGCTGGCCCATGCCCCCGGCATGACCGTTTTTTGTACACCGACAGCCAACGGGTTCGGACGTTTCAAGCCGAATGCATTGGCACCGCAGTCGGTCCTGTGGGGCCGTGACAACCGCGGTGCGATGCTGCGCGTGATTGGCGAGTGTGGTGACCGCAGCACCCGCATTGAAAATCGGCTCGGCGAGTCAGGCGCCAATCCCTATTTGTACATGGCCTCGCAAATCCATGCGGGCATGGACGGCATCGAACGCCAACTGCGTGCACCGCCAGCCACCAATGACCCCTACAACAACCAAGCCCACAAGTTGCCCTCCAATCTGGGTGAAGCGCTTGAAGCACTCGGCCAAGACGCCAGCTTGGTCAAGGCCTTTGGCGCTGACTTTGTCGCTTATTACACGCAAATCAAAAGCGCAGAAGCTCTGCGTTTTGAGCAGGCCGAGGACAAAACCGAGTTCCATCGGCGTGAATATTTTGGCAGGATTTGAATGATCACCGTTCACTTTGTATCGATTGCAAACGATGGCGCTCGCCATCAAACGTCTGTGCAAACCCTGCCAGGCCACAGCCTGATGGACGCCGCCAGCGATGCAGGCATTGAAGGCATTGCTGCAGACTGTGGTGGCTTGTTGACCTGCGCCACGTGCCATGTCATAGTGAACGAAGGTTGGTTAGAACAATTGCCACCAGCGAGTACCGACGAGCAAGCCATGCTCGACTTCACTGCGGTACCGCACAATAAAAACAGCCGCCTGAGTTGCCAGATACAACTGACCCAAGCCCTAGACGGTTTGACGGTCGCACTCCCAGCCACCCAGTACTGAATGTCCAACATGGTTCAGCCTTATCTTGAATTAAGCGGCATCCAGAAAACATTTGGCACTGGCCTGTTGCAGACCCACGCACTGGGTCATATCGACCTGCGCGTTGTGGAAGGAGAATTTTTAGCGATTGTCGGCCCGTCAGGTTGCGGCAAATCTACACTGCTTCAGATTGCCGCCGGTTTGACACCCGCATCTGCGGGCACCGTGCAGTTCAATGGCTTGCCGGTCAACGAACCACCATCGGGCATCGTGTACTTGTTTCAGCAGTATGGCAACTCGCTGTTCCCTTGGCGTACTGTGCTTGCAAACGTGGCTTTTGCTGTAGAACACAAGCCCGGCATGACACGCGCACTGGCTCGCGCTCACAGTCTTCGTTATCTGGAGATGGTCGGGCTGGCAGATTTCGCCCATCGCTATCCTTGGCAACTGTCTGGCGGCATGCAACAGCGCGTAACCATAGCCCGTGCACTTGCGGCTGAACCCCGCATTTTGTTGATGGATGAGCCCTTCAGCTCGGTTGACGCACTGACTCGCTTGGAACTGCACGCCCTGATCTTAGACCTGTGGACTCGGCACCGCTTCACCGCCGTGCTTGTCACGCATGATGTCGACGAAGCCGTTTTTCTTGCTGACCGCATTGTGGTGCTGTCTTCCCGTCCCTCTAAAGTGAGTAAGGTCATTGAAACGGGATTGCCTCGTCCCCGTGACAGCATCAGCACCAGCGAGTCCGACCGGTTTTTGTCACTCCGACATGAAATTCTGTCCATGCTACTGGGACGATCGGCATGAAGCCATCGACCATCGAAAAAGCTTTGGGTGCGATGACCATTGTCGCGATTCTGGCCGCGCTCGAGATTGCTGTGCGTATCGGTTACGTTAACGTCGCTTTAACACCTTCGCCATCGGTCGTGCTTGCAAAAACTGCTGGAATTATTGCTGCTGGCAGCTTATGGGAGCCGCTTAGAAGTACTTTGTATTTGCTCTTTACTGCTTATCTGTTGGGCTCTTTTTTGGCGATTGGTTTCGGACTCCTGATGGGTCGCTTTCAACCACTGTATGACTTGTTTGAACCTCTCATTGAATTTTTAAGACCCCTTCCAAAACCAGCGCTCTTACCGCCACTCATTCTGTTTCTCGGATTGGGCGATGCGATGAAACTCACCGTGGTCGGAATGGGCGTTTTTTTTCCAGTGCTGGTCAACACCATACAAGGTGTGCGTGGGACGGATCCGGTCCAACTCGATGTAGCTCGCACCTTGGGCCACTCACGCGCCAGTGCACTTGTTTCCGTGGTTTTGCCCAGCGCATTGCCGATGATTTTTGCAGGTCTTCGTGTCAGTCTCGGCTTAGGCCTGATTCTGGTCGTTATCGCCGAGATGCTTGCTGGCACAGGCGGTGTCGGCTACCTCATCATCGACATGCAACGCAGTTTCCAAGTCGCCAATATGTATGCATGGATTTTGATTTTGGCAGTTCTTGGTTTTGCGCTGAATTACTTGTTTTTGCAGTTTGAGCGCAAAGCCATCCCTTGGGCCATTCCCAGTTCAACCTGAGTTATCACCCTCACTTACCCACCTTTATTAGGAGAGTCTGACATGAATGCATCTTCACTCAAGCGACTGCTGCAGATCGCCACTTTAGCGATCAGTGGGCTGCTGGCCTTGACGCCTGGCGCACAAGCGCAACCAACAAAAATTCGGGTCAGCACCATCCCGATTATCGATACAGCCCCCTTGCAAGTTGGTATTGCCAAGGGATTTTTTGCTGCCGAAGGTTTGGAGGTTGACACCACGCCGACTGCAGGCGGCGCAATGGGTTTGCCTGCACTGGCGGCAGGCCAGGTACAGATTACCTTCAGCAATATCATCTCAGTGGTATTGGGTGCCAAGCAGGGTCTTGGATTTGAAATCATAGCGGCAGGGAGCAACACGGGGGACAAAACACCGGATCTTGCAGCCCTGATTGCCAAGAAAGGAAGCACCATCAAGACGGGCAAAGACCTTGAAGGTAAACGCGTTGCGGTCAACACACGCAACAACATCATTTGGCTCTACGCTCGCGCCTGGGTGCAGGCCACAGGCGGCAACCCCGATGCTGTGACCTACCTCGAAGTACCGTTCCCGCAAATGGTTGATGCAGTCAAGGGGGATCGCGTGGATGCCGCTTTTGTGGTCGAACCTTTCTTGAGTGCAGGGGTATCTTCTGATGCTGTCAGTATTGTGGGTTGGCCCTATAACGCAGTGCAAAAACGCATCCCCGTGAGTCAATATGCGGCGACCAAAACATTCATCGCTCAAAACCCCGGCGTGATCGATCGCTGGGTTCGTGCTTACAACAAGGCAGTGGATTGGACCAACCAAAATCAAGGCTCCGAAGAGTGGACCAAAATCATCTCGGCCTATACACGTTTGGCACCAGAACAGATCCGTTCATTGAGCCTACCTGCTTATGAGAAGACCGTCGACCCTGCAAGCATAGACATGGTTGTCGAGCAAATGCGCAAGAACAAAATGATCGAAGGCCCCTTCGACAGCAAAGCATTGCTTTACCGTACGGCGGTCAAATAAGGCGCACCATGCCAAGCCACACACAGTTACTGCTGGGCGACATCGTCACCATGGACCCGGCTCAGCCTCGCGCTGAGGCCATCGGCATCGTGGCCGGCAAGATCGTGGCTGTGGGTAGCGAAGCCGATGTACGCGCCAGATTGGGGGCCGTGAGTGAAACACGCAGAATCAAAGGCACCCTCGTTCCAGGTCTCATTGACACGCACAATCATATGCACTGGACCGGGATGCAGAGCCGGTTGGTTGACCTCTCGCAATCGCGTTGCATAGCCGACATTCAGTCAGCCATTCGCGCTTATGCCCAGGCCTACCCCAACGAGACCTGGATCAGCAGCGGTAGCGGTTGGCATGTGGTGAATCTTCAAGAGCAGCGCTACCCCACACGGCAAGAGCTTGACGCCGCTTGCCCCGATCGACCTGTGTACCTGCCACGTGTTGGCCATGCAGCTGTGGCCAACACCATGGCGCTCGATCTTGCGGGTATTCATTTACACACACCCGACCCCGAGGGTGGAAAAATACTGCGTGACAGTCAGGGCGTGCCCAACGGTATTTTGATGGAGCCACCCGCATTTGAACCCGTTGCGCGATTGGTGCCCCCTACCTCGATTAAAGACCAAGAGCAAGCATTGCGCAAAATTCAAAAGCGCTACCATGCGGCCGGATTGACGGGCGTCATGGACCCAGGCGTCACGCCTGAGATGATGCGAATCTACCAGTCCCTGTGGTCACGTGGCGAGCTCACAGTCCGCTCGGTGCTCATGCCCCTGGCAGATTCAAGCCGCCCAGTCGAAGAAACTCTGGCTCGAATTTCATCAAGTGCCATGCGTACCGGTTTTGGCGATGCCTTCCTGAAGTTGGGTGGCGTCAAGCTGTTTTTAGATGGCGGCGCATCGTTAGGTACAGCGTTGATGCGAGAACCCTACCCGGACGAACGCTGCAACTGTGGCATTCAAGTCACGCCAACCGAAACCTTTCGCCTGATTGCCAAGCGATGCGCTGAACAAGGCTGGTCCATGGGGGTCCATGTTGTTGGAGGTCAAGCAATCGATATTGCACTGGATGTTTTTTCCGAAATCAACGAAGAAATCCCCCTGCATGATTTGCGTTTTTCGTTGATACACGCTTACCTTTGGCCAGAGGCCCGCAACATTCAACAGGCCGCCAAAATGGGGGTCACAGTTGCAACGCAATGCTCCATGCAATACACCTTTGGTCCCATCTTGGTTCAGCGCTTTGGTGCCGCCATGATGGCCTTGGCCACGCCTGTTCGCAGTTGGCTGGATGGTGGCGTGAAGGTTGGTGGAGGTTCAGACTCTCCAGTGACCCCTTTTGAGCCTCTGCTGGGATTGTGGCAAGCGCGCAGCCGCAGCATTGCTGGCAGCGAAGAGCCTATAGGCCGTCTGCAGGCCATCAGCGGTGAAGAAGCCTTAGCGCTTTACACCCGCGATGCGGCTTATCTGTGTTTTTCAGAACATGAGCGCGGCATGATCAAAACAGGACTCTTGGCCGACTTCACTGTGCTCTCGGTCAATCCTGTGGACTGTGATCCTGATGCATTACGAGACGCACAGGTATTAGGCACGGCTGTTGGTGGAGTGTGGGTGCATGGTGATTAAAAAGTGGCTGTCCCGAGCATCTGGCTTTGCGCTGGTCGCAGGCTTGTTGTTATTGTGGCAATTGTCCTCACTGTACTGGGTGCAAAGTACCAACTGGCCCCCAGTCAGTGAGATTGCAAAAGCCTTAATCGCTGGCATGCGCTCTGGTGAACTACCCGAAGTATTTGGGTCCAGCCTCTATCGTATGTTGTTGGGCTACGCTGGTGGAGTCGCTGTAGCGGTGGCCTTGGGACTGTGTATGGCAACAGTGCGCTGGGTTCGCGCGTCACTCGAGCCTATGCTCGAATTTCTTCGCCCCATCCCTATCCCGGCTATCGTGCCCCCCCTGATCCTTATCTTGGGCGTTGACGATGCAATGAAGATTTTTGTGGTGGCTTTTTCTGCATTCTTCCCGGTGTTGATCAATACCATTGCGGGCGTTCGATCAGTGGAACCCACCGCACTGGCCGTGGCCCGAACATTCAAACACAGTCGTATCGCAGTTGTTTTGAAAGTCATCGTGCCTGCCAGCCTGCCCTACATTTTGGCGGGCATGAGAGTGAGTTTGGCGCTCGCACTGATCGTCACGGTTGTGGCTGAAATGATCGCTGGTTCGGCCGGTATTGGTTATTACATCCTGACGATGCAGTACGCCATGCGAGCGAGCGACATGTACGCCTCCATTTTCTTGTTGGCGGCCACGGGCTACTTTCTCAATCGACTGATTTTGTCTGTAGAACACAGCGTTCTGCATTGGTACCACCGCAACGCCAAAACCTAGAGGTGCTTATGCAAAAATGGACCATCGGCAACACCACGGTGACGCGCATCGAAGAGCAACTCGGCGCAGGTAGCTTTCCTCCAGAGCAGTACTTCACAGGTTTCGACCGCGAAGTCCTGAACCAGAACTTGGATTGGCTGGTGCCACACCACTACATTCCCTCGCAAGACGCACTCATCACCAGTGTGCATTCTTGGCTCATTCAAACACCTCATCACACCATCCTTCTCGACAGTTGCTCGGGCAACCATAAGGATCGCCACTGGTGGCCACGATTTCACCAACTCAATACACCCTTTTTAGAGCGACTTGCCGAAGCTGGTGTGCAACCAACCGACATCAGCATGGTGTTGTGCACGCATTTGCATGCAGACCACATAGGATGGAACACTTGCCTGCAAAACGGACGATGGGTGCCAACCTTCCCAAATGCGAAGTACCTTTTTTCACGCATTGAAAACGACTACTGGGATCCATCGAAAAACCCAAGCCTTGTTGATGACCCTGCGCGTCGTATTGCTTATGTGGACAGCGTATTGCCAGTCATTGATGCAGGCCAAGCACAGCTGGTGGAAGGCGTCCATCAGATTGACGACAACCTTTTGGTCGAACCCGCACCGGGCCACACACCAGGTCACATCTTGCTCAAGTTAAACGACACCCAAGGGAGTGGCGTTTTTTGTGGCGACGTCATTCACCATCCCCTCCAAATTTACGCGCCTGATTGGAACACCCAGTTTTGTCAAAGTCCTGAGCAAGCCCGTGCCACTCGTCGTCGCATGCTGTGCTATTGCGCAGAGACCGGTGCCAAACTTTTTCCGACGCACTTTGGCGCTCCCCATGTCACAGAGATTGAAGACAAATCAGGCAAATTTGCGGCTCAATTTATTCCATCACAAGGGTAAGGGCCAGAAGGCATGATGCACATGCAGCCCACAATTATTTTTTATTACCAATTTGAACAGTCGCCGCCAATCGGTCCCAGCCGTGGGCCACGTGCTCTGCCAAGGCTTGTTCAGCCCGCTTGGTATCACGAAGCACCAAGGCATCCAGAATGGCACGATGCTCTTGGTTGGATATTTTCAAGCTGCCCTCTTGCACCAAGCCCCGCTGGCGAAACAAGTGCGCTTGATTCACAGTAGCCATGTACATGGTGGCCAGCATGGCATTGTCAGCAATGTGCATCAACTGATCATGAAACGCCAAATTAACCTGGTAGTACTTGGGCATGTCCTACCGCTCGGCGGCCTCTTCCATGGCGACCAACTGAGCGTCCAGCGCCTTCAGTTGCAGGTCCGTGATGCGTTGTGCGGCCAGACGTCCAATCAGGCCTGACAACGCGCCACGCACCTCGTACAACTGGCGAGCATCATTGAGCGACATCTCACGCACGAAAACACCCAGATTGACCACGCTGACCAGCAAGCCCGCTTCTTCGAGGCTGCGACAAGCCTCGCGCACAGGACCGCGACTGACATCAAGTCGCAAGGCCAACTCGCTTTCATTGATCCGCTCACCGGCTTTGAGTTGCCCCGAGCCAATCAGGTGGGCAATTTCTTCGCGCACGATGGATGTCAGGGTGCGCTGCCGTCGCTGACGAATTTGCGCCACAGCCGAAGAAGTGCTGGCAGTTTTGGAAGTCAGTGTGGTGGAACGCATCTCAACCAATTTTAGGGTGTGCGTTATAAACTTCGACCGATAAGCTCTTTCATGATTTCATTGGTGCCGCCGTAAATGCGCTGCACGCGGGCGTCGGCCCAGGCCCGGGTGACAAAGGTCTCCCACATATAACCGTAGCCGCCATGAATTTGCACGCATGTATCCAGCACCTTGCATTGCATGTCGGTGCACCAGGCTTTGGCCATAGAGGCGGTCACTGCGTCGAGCTCACCTTTCATTAAAGACTCTATGCAGCGGTCGACAAACACGCGGCCCACTTGGATTTCAGTCTTCATGTCGGCCAGTTGGAACTTGATGTTCTGGAACTTGGCAATTTCCTGGCCGAACGCATGCCGGTCATGGGCATAGGTCACCGTGTGGGCCAACGCAGCTTCTGCGCAGGCCAGGCCAGAAATGGCAATCTGCAAGCGTTCCCAAGGCAACTCTTGCATCAGGTAGATGAAGCCCTGGTTCTCACCGCCCAACAAATTGCCCGCAGGCACCATCACATTGTCAAAGAACAACTCGCAGGTGTCTTGGGCTTTCAAGCCGGCCTTTTTCAAAGGCTTGCCTTTGGTAAAACCCGCCAAATGGGCGTCCACCAGCAGCAAGCTCGTACCCTTGGCACCCGCATCGGGCTTGGTTTTGGCCACCACAATCACAAAGTCAGACAAATAGCCATTGGTGATGAAGGTCTTGGAGCCGTTCAAACGGTAATGGTCGCCTTCTAAAACGGCCGTTGTGCGTATACCTTGCAAATCAGAGCCCGCAGAAGGTTCGGTCATGGCAATGGCACCGATCATCTCGCCACGCGCCATGGCAGGCAGGTACTTGGCCTTGATCGCCTCAGTGCCGTAATGGAGCAAATATGGCGCCACGATCTCGGAGTGCAAACTCCAACCCAAGCCCGTGGCATTGATGCGGGCAATTTCCTCCATCAACACCACCGAGAACAATTTGTCGCCGCCAGCACCGCCGAATTCTTCGGGCATCGTGCCGCACAAATAGCCCGCTTGCGCGGCCTTCAGCCAGGCCTCGCGGTCCACATATTGCTGATCCTCCCAACGCGCGTGATGCGGCACAACTTCTTTGTCCAGAAAACGCCGCAAGGCATCCCGGTACTGCTCGTGTTCTTCGTTAAAAAGGCTCCGCGTCAAGGCCATTTCGTGTCTCCATTCTTATCTTGAAGTTGCTATTGTGAGGTCTTTTGGGCTTAAAGTTCTGCAAAATCCAAGGGCTTGGGCCGCGAAGGCGACTGATCTTGCACTCGCTCCTTTAAAATAGGGGCAAGTGACATTTGGACCTGAGGCTTCGATTGATCTAAGTCATCTCCGGTTAACCATGCCGCACCTACACTTTGAAATCTTAAGGCTTGCTTCTGCGCTATGACCACTCCTTTGACGACTTCTTCTCAGCCCATCCCCCTGGATCAACCCGTACCCCACCGCAAGGTATTGCGCGAATGGTTGATCCCCTTGTCGGGCCGTACTTATTTCAGCGCCTTTTTCTTGTTGATCATGGACTACGCGCTGTTTTTCGCGCTGATCACCGGCACGGTGATGTTCGCTGCCGTCTGGGCCAAGTTGGCCTGTGGTTTGGCCGCTGGTTTTGTGATTGGCCGCTTGTTCATCATCGGGCATGACGCCTGCCACCAAAGCCTCACGCCCAACCGCGAGCTGAACAAGGTCTTGGGGCGCATCGCCTTTTTGCCCTCCCTAACACCCTACAGCCTGTGGGACACCGGCCACAACGTGGTGCACCATGGCTACACCAACCTCAAAGGCGTGGACTTTGTCTGGACGCCGTTGACCACCGAAGAATTTGCCGCGCTCCCGTTCATGCAGCGCCTGCTCGAGCGTGCTTACCGCAGTGGCTGGGCGCCGGGCTTGTATTACATGATTGAGATTTGGTGGAAGCGCGAGTTCTTCCCGAACAAGACCCACATGCCCACGCGCCGCCCGATCTTCTTTAAAGACAGCATGCTGGTCACCATTTTCGGCGCCCTGTGGGTGGCCGTCATCTCGGCCGCTGCTTTAGCCACCGAGCAATCCGTGGCCTTGAGCTTGCTGCTCAGCGTGGCGGTGCCGTTTTTCTTCTGGAACTCGATGATCGGCTTTGTGGTGTACGTGCACCACACCCATGTAAAGGTGTCTTGGCACAATGAAAAAAGCGCCTGGATGAAGGCCCAGCCCTTCGTGTCCACCACGGTGCACCTGACCTTCAACTTCAACATCGGCGCCATGCTGCACCACATCATGGAGCACACCGCCCACCATGTGGACATGAGCATTCCGCTGTACAAACTCAAGCAGGCGCAAACCAAACTGGAAGAAATGTTGCCCGGTCGCATCATCGTTCAGCCTTTCTCGTGGCGCTGGTACTTCCAGACTGCGCATGACTGCAAGCTGTATGACTTCACACGCGAATGCTGGACCGACTTCACCGGCAAAAAAACCAGTCCGGTGCGAGGCAATCTGCCACCGGTGGTTGCGGCCTAAATCGCTTAGGCGTTAACCGGCTGCCCGCTTCATCAAGATTTCAAAGGCGGGCAAGGTCTTGCCTTCCAGCACTTCCAAAAACGCACCGCCGCCGGTAGAGATGTAGCCCATCTGCTTTTCAATGCCGTACTTGGCAATGGCGGCCAAGGTGTCGCCACCGCCCGCAATGCTGAAGGCACTGGACTCGGCAATGGCCTGTGCAATCACTTTGGTGCCGTTTTCAAATGCCGCAAATTCAAACACGCCGACCGGACCGTTCCACACGATGGTGCCTGCGACTTTGAGCTGCGCGGCCAGCTTGGCAGCGGTCTCTGGGCCAATGTCCAAAATCAAATCGTCGTCAGCCACCTCGGTGGCTTTTTTGACCGTGGCCACCGCGTCGGCGGCAAAGGTTTTGGCGGTCACCACGTCGGTGGGGATCGGCACTTCTGCGCCACGCGCTTTCATGATCTCGATCACGGCTCTGGCTTGGTCCAGCAAATCCGGCTCGGCCAAGCTCTTGCCAATGTTCAAGCCCGCCGCCAGCATGAAGGTGTTGGCAATGCCGCCGCCCACAATCAGTTGGTCCACGTTGTTGGCCAGACTTTTCAAAATGGTCAGCTTGGTCGAGACCTTGCTGCCCGCCACAATGGCGGCCAGCGGTCGCTTCGGGTTGGCCAGGGCTTTGCTGATGGCGTCAATCTCAGCGGCCAGCAACGGGCCGGCACAGGCAATGGGCGCGAACTGGGCAATGCCATAGGTCGTGCCTTCGGCGCGGTGCGCGGTGCCAAACGCATCGTGCACAAAAATATCGCACAGGGCGGCGAGCTTGTGCGCCAGTTCGGGGGCGTTTTTCTTCTCGCCTTTGTTCACGCGGCAGTTCTCCAGCATCACCAACTGGCCCGGCGCGACGCTGACGCCGTCGACCCAGTTGGCGATCAGTGGGACATCGCGTCCCAGCAATTCGCCCAGGCGCTTGGCCACGGGGGCCAGAGAATCTGCGGCTTGGAAATCACCTTCGGTGGGGCGGCCCAAGTGGCTGGTCACCATCACCGCGGCGCCGGCGTCCAGCGCCATTTGAATGCAAGGCACCGAGGCGCGAATGCGCGTGTCTTCGGTGATGTGGCCGTCAACGCCCTGCGGCACGTTCAGGTCGGCGCGGATGAAAACGCGTTGGCCCTGGGCAGAGCCGTTGGCGCACAAATCAGAAAAGCGGATGACGTTCATGAGGATCTGACCGGATGGTGATAACTGCCGCCATTTTAAGAGCCTGCACTGACAAACACTGACGCGCAGGGTTCGTTCTGGCCTTGTTACCGGCCCGAGTTACCAGCCCCAGCCCAAATGCAAGGGCAAATACACCGCCATGCCCAGCACGATGGTGATCAACACATCGCGGCGCCAAAAATACACCGCAGCCCCCACGGCGGCGGCGTACAGCCGTGCATCTTGCAGCGTGTGAATCAACTGGCCCTGCTGCATCACAATCTCAGGAACCACCACCGCCGACAGCGCGGCAATGGGCGCGTACTGCAAGCCGCGTTGCGCCCAATGCGGCAAATGCCATGACGCGTCAGATAAAAAGAAAAAGCTGCGGGTGATCACCGTGACGGCCGCCAGGCCGAAGATCACCGCCAAGGTCCACGCATCGGTGCCGTTCCAGAGTTCACTCATTTGACGCCTCGCACGCGTTCCACCGTCAAACACAAGATCACCGCGGCGGCGATCGCCACCACGATGTTCAGCTTCAAAGGCAGGGCGTAGGCCGCCACCGCCGCCGTTCCAGCAACCAAGGACGACAAGACGCGCATGCGCGAACTGGCCAAGGAGCACTGAATGCCGAGCAAACACAAAATGCCTGCAAAACCTAAGCCCCAAGCGGGTGGAATGCCGTTGGCCAGGGTCACCCCGATCAAACTGGAGGTCACCCAGCTGAACCAATTCAAACCATCGTTGCCCGCCAGATAGGCCTCTTGCGCCAGCCGCGCCTCAGGCGTTTCGCCCGGTTGCTTGAATCGCTTGGTGAACAAGACATAGCTCACATCGGCCGTCATGTAGCCGTGACCCAAGCGACGCCACAGTGGCAGATGAATCAAAAAGGGGCGCAGATGCAGGCTGAAGACCACAAAGCGCAAGTTCACGCAAAACCCGGTGGCCAAAATCACCCAGGCGGGCGCGCCGGCCACGATCAAGGGAATGGCGGCCAGTTGCGAGCTGCCGGCAAACACCAGCAACGTCATGATCACAGACTCCAAAGGGCTCATGCCCGACTTGACCATGGCCACCCCCGTCATCAGCCCCCAGGCGGCAATGCCCAAAGCCTGCGGGGCCAAATCGCGCATGCCGCGGCGAAACTCAGGATGGCGGTAAAGCGAGGGCAAAAACAACACAGAAGGCGATCGGCTTCAAACCGCCCCGGTCAGTGGCTGACCGGGCTGCAGCGCAAAGCCGAGCAAAAAAACAGCCGCGCTGACGCGCTTGCCGCCAGGCCGCTGCAACTGCGTGATGCGCAGCGCGCCTTCGCCACAGGCCACACACAGGCCTTGCGCATCCGCGCTGAGCACGGTGCCGGGGGCGTCGCCAGGAGGGCCGAGCACCACTTGGGCGCGCCAGAGTTTGACGGTCTCTGTGATGGCCTCGCTGTGCATCACGCAAGACACGCCGGGGAACGGGTCGAAGGCGCGCACGCGCCGCTCCAGCACCGCAGCGGGCAGGGTCCAGTCCACGCTGGACTCGGCCTTTTCAATTTTGTGGGCGTAGGTCACGCCTTCGCTCGGTTGCACCTGCGGCTGAAACTGACCCACTTGCGTGAGCGCCTGCACGATCATGCGGCCACCTAAATCGGCCAATTTGTCGTGCAGCGCGGCGGTGGTGTCGGCAGGCTCAATCGCCAGGTCTTGGCACAGCAGCATGTCGCCGGTGTCCAGCCCAGCGTCCATTTGCATGATGGTCACGCCGGTGCGTGCATCGCCAGCTTCAATCGCCCGGTGAATCGGCGCCGCACCGCGCCAGCGCGGCAGCAACGAGGCATGGATGTTCAAGCAACCGTGGCGCGGTGCGTCCAGCACCCATTGGGGCAAGATCAAACCGTAGGCGGCGACGATCATCACATCGGCCTGCGCCTGCGCAATGGCCGCTTGGGCGGCTTGCGCGTCGTCGGGAAATTTGCCGTCGAGGCGCAGGCTGCGCGGTTGCGCGACCGGAATCTGGTGCGCCAAGGCGAACTGTTTGACGGCTGAGGCCTGCAACTTCATGCCGCGACCGGCAGGGCGGTCGGGCTGTGACATGACCAAGACGATCTCGTGCCCAGCGGCATGCAGCTGCGCCAGCGCGACGCTGGCAAATTCGGGGGTGCCCGCAAAAATCACACGCATGGTTGGGGCTTTTCAGTCTTCTTCTTCGTCGTCGCGCAGGGCTTTGAGTAACTTGGTTTTGATGCGGTTGCGCTTCAAAGGCGAGAGGTACTCGACAAACACTTTGCCCATCAGGTGATCGAGCTCGTGCTGAATGCACACCGCCAGCAAGCCCTCGGCCTCGATGGTGCGCACTTGGCCGTCGGCGTCCATGGCTTTGACCTTGACCTGGGTGGCGCGCTCCACGCCGTCGTAAATACCGGGCACCGACAAACAGCCTTCTTCGCCTTTGACGCGCTCGTCACCCAACCAAGTGATTTCGGGGTTGATCAGCACCAGCGGCTGATCGCGGTCCTCCGACGTGTCGATCACCACCAGGCGCACATGCACATCGATTTGCGTCGCGGCCAGGCCGATGCCACTGGCGTCGTACATGGTTTCCAGCATGTCGGCAATCAAGGCGAGAATGCGCGCGTCCACCGCGGCCACGGGTTTGGCCACCGTGTGCAACTTGGGGTCGGGGTATCGAAGAATCGTGAGCAGAGCCATGGCAAGCAAAAAGTATCTGGGTAAGCTCGTATTTTCGTCAATTTAAAGCCCCTGCGTTGCCCTTGCGCCTAAATCGCCTTGCTTTTTCCAGATGCGGCCCCAAAACCGGGGGCCATGCACCCGTCTCGCCGCGCTTTTGACAAGGCCAAGCCCTTGCCGCCACAATCATCTCCAAAAGGCACAGGGAGAGGGTCATGATCTCGTCACAAGACGAGTTGGGCGCTTGGTTGCGTCTGAGTTTGAGCAAAGGTGTCGGCAACGATGCAATACGGCGTTTGCTCGCCGCCTTCGGATTGCCAGCCGCCTTGTTCGGCCAAAGCGAAACTGGTTTGCGACAAGTCGTCTCGACCCGGCAAGCCCGGGCACTGCAGCAACAGCCCGAGGGCTGGCAAGCTTTACTTGACGACACATGGACCTGGCTGCAGGCGCCCGGCATGCCCGGAGTGCAGCGCGCCATCGTGACCTGGGGGGACAGCGACTACCCCCGTGCGCTGTTGGACATACCTGACCCGCCGATGATTTTGTATGCGCTGGGACAAACCGCTGGACTGGAAAAACTCACTGCGTCGTCCTGCATCGCCATGGTCGGCAGCCGCAACCCCACGCCACAGGGCACGCAAAACGCGCAGGCCTTTGCGCAGTCTTTGAGCGCAGCAGGGCTGACCGTGGTTTCGGGTTTGGCGCTGGGCATTGACGGCGCAGCGCATGAAGGGGCTTTGAGGGGCGCCTCACCCGAGGCCTTGGCCACCATCGCCGTGGTGGGCACAGGCTTGGACCGGGTCTACCCGAAACACCATCTGGCCCTGGCACACCGCATTGCCCAGCATGGTTTGATTTTGAGCGAATACCCCTTGGGCACGCCGCCACTGAACGCCAACTTCCCCAAGCGCAACCGCATCATTGCCGGTTTGTCGCAAGCCACTTTGGTGGTCGAGGCGGCGCTCAAGTCCGGCTCGCTGATCACCGCCAAACAAGCCGTGGAGCAGGGCAAAGAAGTGCTGGCGATTCCAGGCTCGATACATTCCACGCAGGCCAAAGGCTGTCACGCGCTGATCAAACAAGGCGCCAAGCTGGTCGAGTCGGCGCAAGATGTGCTCGAAGAACTGCGCCCCGATCCATTCAAAGCCGCGACCTTGGCCGTGACAGACGCTTCAGGACCCGACGAGGAGACGCCCGAGGACCAGGGCTTGCTGGTTCACTTGGGCTTTGACCCGGTGCACCTGGATGCACTGCAAGCGCGCTGCGGCCTGGACACGGCCAGCCTGCAAACTCAACTGATGATTCTGGAGCTGAACGGCCAGGTGGCGCGTTTACCCGGCGGCTTGTTTCAACGCCTGGCGCGCGGCTGAGCCCCCAAAGAAAATGCCCGCACCAGCCTGAGCTTGTGCGGGCATGACATGCCAATCTGCGCGGGTGGCTTAGACCACAGCCCCTGCGTTTTCGCCGTCTTGGTCACCGTCTTTTTTTACCGGGGCTTTGATCAGGTCTTCGCGCTGGATACCCAGCCACATGGCAATGGCGGCAGCCACAAACACCGACGAGTAAATACCGAAGCAAATACCAATGGTCAAGGCCATGGCGAAGTAATGCAGTGTCTCGCCGCCAAACAGCAGCATGGACAAGACCATGATCTGGGTGCAACCGTGGGTGATGATGGTGCGGCTGATGGTGGAGGTGATCGCGTTGTCGATGATCTCCACCGTGTTGAGCTTGCGAAAGCGGCGAAAGTTCTCTCGAATCCGGTCAAAAATCACCACCGATTCGTTGACCGAGTAACCCAGCACCGCCAGCACCGCCGCCAACACCGCCAGCGAAAACTCCCACTGGAAGAAAGCAAAAAAGCCCAGGATGATGATCACGTCATGCAGGTTGGCAATCACCGCGGCCACCGCAAATTTCCATTCAAAGCGAACGGCCAAATACAGCATGATGCCGACCACCACAAAGGCCAAGGCCTTGAGACCGTCGGTGGCCAACTCTTCGCCCACTTGCGGCCCGACAAATTCGGTGCGGCGCATGGTGGCTTGTGCGTTGTCGGTTTTGAGCGCCGCCATGACGCGATCGCTTTGCTCCGCCGAGCTAACGCCGGCTTGCGCGGGCAAGCGAATCATCACATCACGGGAGCTGCCAAAGTTTTGCACCTGCACATCATTAAAGCCCAGGCCCGCCACAATGCCACGCACCTTGCCCACATCCGCCGCCTGGGTGTAGCTCACTTCCATGACGGTGCCGCCAGTGAACTCAACCGACAAATGCAGGCCGCGCGAGAACAGGAAGAACACCGCGAGCAAGAAGGTCACTAAGGAAATCGCGTTGAACACCAACGCGTTCTTCATGAACGGGATGTTTTTTTTGATCTTGAAAAATTCCATGATGGCGCTCCCGCTTATGCTTTGTCAGTGGTGGCCACGGCCGAGGACTCAGGGCGCCACACCGTACCTATGCGCACCGACTGCAATTTCTTTTGGCGGCCATACCAGAGGTTGACCAAGCCGCGCGAGAAGAACACGGCAGAGAACATGCTGGTCAAAATGCCGATGCAATGCACTACGGCAAAACCGCGCACAGGGCCAGAGCCAAAGGCCAGCAAGGCCACGCCGGCGATCAAGGTGGTGATGTTGGAGTCCAAAATGGTCGCCCACGCGCGGTCGTAACCCGCATGGATGGCCGCTTGCGGGCTGATGCCACTGCGTAACTCTTCGCGCACGCGCTCGTTGATCAGCACGTTCGAGTCAATCGCCATGCCCAGTGCCAACGCCATCGCCGCCATACCGGGCAAAGTCAAGGTGGCTTGCAACATGGACAGCACGGCCACCAGCAGCAGCAAGTTCACCGCCAAGGCAATGCCCGACACCAAGCCAAACACCATGTAGTAAACGCACATGAAAGCCACGATCACCAAGAAACCCCAGGTCACGCTGTGAAAGCCCTTGGCAATGTTCTCGGCGCCCAAGCTGGGGCCAATGGTGCGTTCTTCGATGATTTCCATCGGCGCGGCCAGCGAGCCGGCGCGCAGCAACAAGGCCGTGTCGTTGGCTTCCTGCGAGCTCATGCGGCCCGAGATTTGCACACGCCCGCCACCGATCTCAGACCGGATCACCGGTGCGGTCACGACTTCGCCCTTGCCTTTTTCAAACAGCAAAATGGCCATGCGCTTGCCCACGTTTTCGCGGGTCACGTCTTTGAAAATGCGTGCGCCTTTGGCGTCCAGCGACAGGTTGACCACCGGCTCTTGGGTCTGGCTGTCAAAGCCAGGCTGCGCATCGGTCAGGTTGTCGCCGGTCAAGATGACTTGTTTCTTCACCACCACCGGTTGACCGGTGCGCTCCAAATAACGCTCAGCGCCAAACGGCACGGGACCCGAGCCCACCTCCGCGGTGCGCGCTTCGGTGCTTTCGTCGACCATCCGCACTTCCAGCGTAGCGGTGCGGCCCAGAATGTCCTTGGCCTTGGCCGTGTCTTGCACGCCCGGCAACTGCACCACGATGCGGTCCAACCCTTGCTGCTGGATCACCGGCTCGGCCACGCCGAGTTCGTTGATCCGGTTGTGCAGCGTGGTGATGTTTTGCTTCAAGGCCTGCTCTTGCACCTTGCGCGCGGCTTCGGGCTTGATGGTCAACGCGAGTTTGAACTCGGTGCCTTCGGTGCTTTCCACGGTCAACAGATCGGGAAATTGGCCCGACAGCACGCCTTTGGCGGCATCCACCTGTGCGGAGTCGCGCAAGCGAATTTCAATCGATTGGCCATTGCGGCTGATGCCACCGTGGCGCACATCCTTTTCACGCAGGGTGACGCGAATGTCGCCGGCAAGCGCTTCCATTTTTTGCGTCAAGGCCGCTTTCATGTCCACTTGCAACATGAAGTGCACGCCACCGCGCAAGTCCAGGCCCAAATACATGGGCGCGGAATGCAAAGCGGTGAGCCAGTTGGGCGAGCGCGAAATCAAATTCAACGCCACCACATAGGCCGGGTCGGCGGCGTCAGGCACCAGGGCTTTTTGAATCAGGTCCTTGGCTTTGAGCTGGGCGTCGGTGGTCTCGAAACGCGCACGAATCGAGGTTCCTTCTAACGCAATCAAACTCGCGGGTACGCCACCCACCTTCAAAGCCTCTTCGACCTTGGACAGGGTGCTGGTGTCCACCTTGAACATGACCTTGCTCGAGGACACCTGTACGGCGGGCGCCTCACCAAAGAAATTGGGCAAGGTGTAGATCACCCCCAACAACAGCGCGATCACGATGATCGCGTACTTCCATACCGGGTAACGGTTCATGATGATCGCGGGGGTAAACG
Organism: uncultured Burkholderiales bacterium; assembly: GCA_903916355.1. GTDB lineage: Bacteria > Pseudomonadota > Gammaproteobacteria > Burkholderiales > Burkholderiaceae_C > Limnohabitans_A. The sequence goes on from CAIWWN010000003.1 coordinate 33,750, forward strand.
GTTAAAGAATCAGTGACTTATTTGACGGTGCCTTTAGGCAAGACTTGCACCACGGCTGAGCGCTGCATTTGCACTTCCACGCCATTGGCGATTTCCACGCTCAAATAACCTTCGCCCATTTTGCTGACTTTGCCCAACAAGCCGCCGGCGGTGATGATTTCGTCGCCCTTGGCCAAAGCCTCGATCATGGTTTTGTGCTCTTTTTGCTTTTTCATTTGTGGACGGATCATCACAAAGTAAAGCACGCCAAACATCAAGAGCAAGGGCAGCATGCTCATCAAAGAGGACTGAATGTCGGTACCCGTGGCGGCGGCCACGGCAGGGGCGGTTTGTGCAAAAGCGGATGAAAACATCACCGAACTCCAATTAATCAAAAAAACCCCGCCACAGCCAGCCCAACGCCGCCCGAACAGGTCAGCCTGCGATTGTATGCGGGGCTATGATGTGCGCCAAAGTCCTTGCACTTTCAAGCGATTGACCGAATGACTCCTGTACGTCTGCCCGTTTTGCCGATAACCGCCCTGATGGGCAGCCTGGTGTCTTTGTGCATCGGCACCTCGTTCGCCAAACACCTGTTCCCTGCCGTGGGCGCTGAAGGCACCACCACCTACCGCCTGGTGTTTGCCATGGCGATGCTGATGCTCTTTTGGCGGCCCTGGCGCAGAAGCTGGACTTGGGCCGATCTGCCGCCACTGGCGCTGTACGGCGTCAACTTGGGGGTGATGAACCTGCTGTTTTACCGGGCGCTGGAGACCATTCCTTTTGGTTTGGCGGTGGCCATCGAGTTCACCGGCCCCCTGGCAGTGGCCGTGTACACCTCACGCAAACCGCTGGATTACCTGTGGGTGCTGCTGGCCATGGCCGGACTGGGCTTGATCTTGCCCTGGCCCGGTGCCACAGACGCGTTGAACCCCTTGGGTATGGGCTTTGCCCTCGCCGCCGGCGGCTGCTGGGCTTTGTACATCGTCATTGGCCAACGGGTGGCGGGACGCTACGGCGCTTTGGCCACGCCCATGGGCATGCTGTTCGCCGCCTTGGTGGTCACGCCGGTGGGCTGGAGCGTGGCGGGGCCGGCTTTGTTCAATCCCCATTTGCTTTTGGCCGGTCTGGCCGTGGCCTTGCTGTCCAGCGCCATTCCCTACACGCTGGAGATGTACGCCCTGCAGCATTTGCCCAAACACACGTTCAGCCTGCTGCTCAGCTTGGAGCCAGCGGTTGGCGCTTTGGCCGGTTGGCTGGTGTTGTCGGAGCCGCTCAGCGCGCAGCAACTGAGCGCCATGGGTTTGATCATGCTGGCGTCCATGGGCAGCGCTTACGCGATGCAGCGCCCCGCTCGCTCACCAACTTGAAGGCCTGGGCGGCAAAGCAAGCGCCATGCAAAACGGCGCCCGAAGGCGCCGCTTTGCGTTTCATCCCTTCACAGGGTGAAGGGGTGAACCCGAGGGTGAACTCGAGAATTAAGCCTTGGCTTTCACTTTGGTCAAAGCGGACTTCACAGCGGCTTCAGCTTGGTTGGTAGCGGCTTTGAAGCTGGATTCAGCAGTTTGAGCAGCTTGTTTAGCGGCTTTTTGTGCGTTTTCCATGGCCGTGTTGCCAGCTTCGATGGCGGACTTGATGGCGGCCACAGCAGCGTCAGAACCAGCAGGCGCGTTTTTCAGGCTGGTTTCCAGCACGGTGGTGAAAGCTTTTTGCGCTTCAGCCATTTTGCCTTCGGTGGCCTTGGCCAATTGAGCGCTGGTGCTGGTGGCGATGTCGACCAAATGACGGCCGTAAGCAGCCGACTTTTCGTACACGGGCTGGCCCAAGCTGGCTTGAACGGCAGCCAGGTCCTGAGGTGTTTTCACAGCCAACAGGGTTTCCAGACCGGAGAAAGACTCGCTGAAAGCGGCTTTAGAAGCGGCCATATTCAGTTCAACCACGCGCTCGAAACCGGCCATCACGGTTTTGGACATGTCAGTGGCCGCAGCCAAGTTGGCTTTTTGAGCAGCGATCAGTTGGTCAGCATTGAAAGTAGTCATGGTGTTTTCCTTAAGAGAAGTTGTTACAGTGAGTCGATTGTTGCACCGCAGCAAAGTCAAGGCAAGGGAAAACCCGGGTTTTCGGCCACTTTAGAGTGCAGACTCAAAGATCGCCAATTTCAAGCCTTCTTTAAAAAAGCGGCTTTGAGCATGAAGTTGCCGCCGTCCATCTTGCAATCCACCTCATGGTCACCGTCCACCAGGCGAATGCTTTTCACCTTGGTGCCTTTTTTCAATACGGTCGATGAGCCTTTGACCTTCAAGTCTTTGACCAAAATCACCGCATCACCATCGGCCAAGGGATTGCCGTTGGCATCCCGGATCACGCCATCGCCCGCAGGGGCTTCGTCATCAGTGGCTTGACCGCCTTCAGCGGGCCACTCAAAACCACAATCGGCACACACCAGGTTGTTGCCATCGGGGTAGGTGTTCTCTTGGCCGCATTGTGGGCAGGCGGTTAGGGATGCAGTAGAGGTCATGGGATCTTGGAAGCTGCAGCGCGAGCTGAAGCTGGGGGTATTTGAAGAAAAACTCCACCAAGCAAGTTGAGGCGAAGTTGAGTTTATTGCGCTGACGGGGATCATAAGTCAGCGCCCCCTTGAAATCACTCCAGAGTACTGTCGCGCCTATCGGCCTCTGCAATGATCGCGTTCATTTCAGCCATCACCTGATCATGCGGAATGCTGGGGCGCGGATCGTCTAGGCTTGCTTGCACTTTGGCCCTGACCCACACCACATAATGTGTTGACGGCTTCTGCGTTTCCATAAATTCTGAATCCCATCGGGAAAGGATTTCATTCATACAAACCAGGGGACATGCTGTCATTTTAAAGTCGACCATCCGTCTGTTGGCTTAAACATACAAATCACCAGTTTAGCCTTTGGTGCCCAGCCGATACCCCATTGCCCGATAACCACGCTGCCGCTTATCCCACATACGCAGCAGCGCTGGGTGGCCGGTATCGACAAAGTCGATGATGCGCACATCGGTCTTGGTCGCGTGCTCGCGGTGCAGTCGGCCTGCGTATTGCTGCAACGTCCCCTTCCACGACACCGGCATGGCCAGCACCAAGGTATCCAGCGGGGGATGATCGAACCCTTCTCCAACCAACTTGCCGGTCGCCAGCAGGACACGCGGCGCATCAGGTGGCAACGCGCCCAGTTCCGCGATCAGTGCGGCGCGCTGCTTCTTAGCTATCCGCCCGTGCAAGACAAACAAGGATGGCACCTTGTCGCCCAAGGCAGTTTGTATGGCATCGAGATGTTCGGTGCGCTCGGTCAGCACCAGCACCTTGCGGCCCTGGCCGTAAGCGTTGATGACCTCGGCAGCAATCGCGTCCGTTCGGGCTTGATCAATGGCAAGGTGCCGGAATACATCCTGAATCCCCGCCTCCTGCGGCAAATCTATCGGCGAGTGCAACATGCAGGGCGTGACCGCCAGATCGTGCGGCGCACCTGTGGGCTTGGCTGCGGTGTGGCGAGTTGGCCCGCATTGCATGAAAATAATCGGCTGCTGACCATCACGGCGGATCGGTGTGGCCGTCAGCCCGAGCACGTATTTGGCTTTGGCCTGCTTCAAAATCGCATCGAACGATGCCGCGCCGACGTGATGGCATTCGTCCACGATCACGTGGCCGTAGTTTTCGACCAGCGGATTCACTTCGCCCTGGCGCGACAGCGATTGCATCACCGCAATGTCGATTTTTCCGGTTGGTTTCGCCTTGCCGCCGCCGATGGTGCCGACCACACCCTTGCCAACGCCCAAGAATGATTGCAGGCGCTCCTGCCATTGTTTGAGCAGTTCGGTTCGATGCACCAGCACCAGCGTGTTGACGCCACGGCGAGCAATCATCGCAGCGGCCGTCACCGTTTTGCCAAAGGCCGTCGGCGCGCACAGGACGCCCGCATCGTGATGCAGCATGGCGGCCACGGCGAACTCTTGATCTGGCCGCAAAGTACCCGCAAACTCGACGTCCAGTGGCAAGCCCACGTATCGCTCGTCGACCATCTCGCAGTCAATTGAGTTGTCACGAAGTAGCGACAGCGCGGCATCTAGGCAACCGCGCGGCAACGCAATATGGTTGGGGTGGTTTTCGGCGCAACCAATCACACGCGGTTCATCCCACACCGAAAAGCGCATCGCCTGCTTTTTGTAAAACTCGGGATTCTGGAATGCTGCCAAACGAATCAGTCGGTTGGCCAGTGACTGCGGGAGCTGAGTCTTTTCAAAATAGATCAGGTTGGCCAGCGTCACCGTAAGCGACTTCGGCATCGGTCCGACCAGCTTCTTGCTGACGGATGTGGATTTTTTCCAAGGCTCTTTCTGGTCTTCCTCGTCAATGAAAGTCACATCGAGTGGGTGAGTGCTCCCCGTCGCGCGAAGGATGGTGGGCTCGATGTCGTGCGCAGGCATTGGCACAATGGCTGCTAGGAAGGCCCACTGATCTTGGTAAGGCCGGAAGTCAGCATCCACAAATACACTGCATCCGTTCTCACGCGGATGCTTCTGCAGTGGCAGCGCGATCAGATTGCCGAAACCGCCTTTGGGCATTGAATCCTGATTGGGAAACAAGCGGTCGTAGGATTCGAGTTTGAGTTGGCGAGTACGGGCGCAGGTGTGGCTGATGATGGCCGTACCAAGTCGGCGTGCGTCCCGAGCCGACACGCTGCCGGTGAAGAAAATCCAGGCATGCGCACCATTGCCGGAACGTGATATTTCAAGAGCGACGGGCACCCCCAGTTCGATACAGGACTGGTAAAACGCTTTGGCATCCTCGCGCCATTGCGCTTCATCGAAATCAGCGGCGAGAAAATGGCAGGTGTCGTCGGTCAGCAGCGGATAGACCCCAACGGTGCGTTTTCCAGCAAGGTGCTCGAAGATCACCTGATCCGACAAGGGAATCAGCAGACGGTTATTGCACTCGCCACACTTGATACGCGGCTTTTCGCAAACACCGGCCAGCCACTCATTGCCACATGCAGGTGCATAGCCTGAGTTGCCGGTGGTTTTGCTTTCCCAGCGGATTGGGTAGACATCGGTGCGGCCACGAAACAACCGACGAAACAGCGCTACCTTTTCAGCGGTGGAAAGACGCGATGGCGCTGGTTCTGGCTCCGGGACAGGCGGCGCATGTTCAGGCGGGGTCGGTTGTTGCGGCAATCTCCATTCGACTCCATGACCGTCCAGCAGCGCAATGAGGCGGGCATTCTCGCTTTGCAGAGAGGTCAACTGATCGCGATCAATCATCGGCCCCGTACTCGGCAAGCAAGTCGTCCATATCGTCACCGACGCCATAGCCGAAGTTGTGACAGGTGCTGCGCACGGCATCCAACCTGTCCCATAAGGGCTGGCGTTGCGCATCAGCCAAACTGGCGATGGTTTTTAAGGCCTGCTCGAACATCCGCACCAGCGCGTCGAAGTAGCCTTCATCCTGCAGCCCAACTTCATGACTGAACCCTGCTGCCCGTTCGCAGTAAAACACCATCAGTTCGGCCAGACCTTCCGCTTGGCCAATGGCTTTTTTGTAATCGGCGATAGGCTTTTTAGCTTTGGCAACAGAGGTGTCTTGATTCTTGAACATGTCGGGCCAAAGCCAGCGGTCGATGGTGACCTTGTACGGCTTGAGCACGTCGTCGCCAAGACTCAGGCGAGCGTGGAAGAATGCTTGGTTGTCCTTGTTGGCCGCGTAGAGGTCTTGCAGCAGTCCGAGCAAACCAGCGCGGTCGAAATCCAAGAGTTTCGTCTTGACGTTGCTCCAGCTGGGCGTGTTCGTCTTCGTGGCCATAGCCGCTATTCCTCGGCGGCATCGGGTTGGCGGCCGGATTCAATATGCTTGATCACCCGATCAAAATCGCTCTCAAACAACCGGTCTTGCACGATGCGGTATTTTTCGAATTCACTTTCGGCGTGTGCCTTGGCAATTTCTGCCGTCACCTTGCCTGCGTCCTGCAGCACCTCCCGGTCCCACAGTTTCAGGAAGCCGCTAAGGCGCTCCTCCCAATCCGCCATGGTCATGGGCATGCGGCGCATGGCTTGAAGTTCTGCCATGTCGAGATAGGCCGAGACAATTCGCTGCATCTGCGCCATCTCGAACTCCGACAGGTAGTTCTTGGCAATGGCAACGTCGTATTTGTGAACCTTCCCTTGGGGCGCGCCCTCCCAACTGGTCAGGCCCATGTTTTCTTGTCTGTGATCAGCCCGGTCCACAATCACTTCTGCCGCTGTCTGGCCGTGAATGGCGTAATGCAGCTTGTTCTGAACCGCCGCAAAAAAGCGCTTGGTCGCCGCAGCCGATGTGTCGTAGTCGAGCGAGGTCGCGTAGATGTCGGTGATCTTTTGGTAGAACTTGCGCTCGGATGCGCGGATTTCCCGAACTTTTTCCAGCTGCCGCTCGAAGAATTCATCCGTTAGAACGCTGCCGCCGCTCTTCAAGCGCTCCGAATCCATGACCCAGCCTTGAATCGTGTAATCCTTGACGATCTGGTTGGCCCACTTGCGGAACTGAACGGCGCGTTCGTTTTCAATCTTGAAACCCACGGCGATGATGGCCTGCAGGCTGTAGTGATCCACCTTGCGCTGAACTTCACGCTCGCCTTCGGTTTGAACCATTAAGTACGGCTTAACAGTTGCCTCGCGCTCCAGCTCGTTGTCGGCATAGATGCGCTTCAGATGTTGACTGATGGCTGGCACCGACACATCGTAGAGCGTGGCCATCATCTTCTGCGTGAGCCAGAGGTTTTCATCCTCGTAGCGCATTTCCACGCTGCTTTGCGCCTTGCCAGTGGCAGCCACAAAGGTCAGGTATTCGGCCGCTGAGGATCGGACGAGGGAGACTTCGCTTTTCTTGGGGGGGCGCTTATTCATTTTGCAAAGTCCCCCAACTCGCTCTCAATCTGCTCGATACTGGGCAAACTGGTTTGCAGGGTTTCCGGCAAGGCAGGGCAAGGATGAGTTCCACCGCAAAAAGTGCCGCAGCCTGTGGCACTTTTTGTGGGGTGGGTTGCGCCAAAGATGCGCCCGTATCTATTTGTGCCACAGCCTGTGGCACAAATTCCAGATCGGCGTATTCGCGAGAAAAAGCCAGCATGCGTTTGATATTGCGCTCGGAAAAGCCCTTTTCTTCCGGCAGTTCGTTATGCAGATCGCGCGCCAGGCGTGGAATCACCGCTGCACCCCAGCCTTCTTGCTGTTGGCGGGTGTGGATCAGGGCGCCGATATCCCAATACAGGCGAATGAGCTCGGCATTGGCAGCCAACATCGCCCGCGTTTGCGCATGGCGCACACGCTGCTTGATGTCGCCCAGCAATGCGGCGTAATCGGTGGGCGCGAGGGAAAAAGGTTGATCGCTCATGCTTGCTTCCTTCACGCCACCGTGACCTGAATGCAAGGAATCTTGACGCGTGAGTCTTCGCTAAAAATCATCAGATCACTTCTCCCTGTACTTGTTTTGTGTTTGTCAGTCCGACCCACTTGGCCCCGCGCCCCTTGCCTGTCGGAGCAATCAGGCCTTCGGCTTTCATGGTTCGCAATACCAGCCGCACCATGTCGCGGCTGATGCCGGGGCAGGCTTCTTCAATTTCAGAAATAGAAAAAGGTAAATTGCGCTTGCGTATTTCTGCCCGCACCCGGTCGCCCTTAGCACCACGTCCACGCTCAATGGTACCGACTAGTGCTTCGAATTCCTCATAAGCGCGCAGCAATGCACCCCAAAAGTAGTCGAGCCATGGGGCGATATTTTGTGTACCCTCGTGCCAACCCTGCGAGCTGGCCTCTAGCGTCTCGTAGTAGCTCTCCTTCGATTCCTCGAAGATTCGCTCCAGACTGATGAAGCGGCCCACGGTGTAGTCGGCGTGGTAGAGCAGTTGCAAGGTGAGCAGCCGAGCCATGCGGCCGTTGCCATCAGGGAATGGATGCACGCATAAGAAATCAAGGATGACCAGCGGCACCAGCACCAGTGGGTCAGCCAGGTGCTGATCTAGCGCTGACAGGTAGCGCGCAACGGTGTCCGTCATCGCCATGGGCGTGAGGTGGGCCGCTACGGGGCGAAATCGAATGCGCGAACTGCCATCGGGGTGGCGCTCAATGATGTCGTTGTTGGTGGCTTTCCAGTGACCACCCGGCTGCGGCATATAGCGGTACAAGATGCTATGCAGCTGCAGGACCATGCACTCTGAGAAGGGCATTTGTTCTCCGCTTTCATGAATCAGCCCTAAGGCATCGCGGTAGCCAGCGACTTTTTGTTCGGAGCGGCTCTTGGGCGTGGCGTTTTTGAGTACCAGTGACTTGAGTCGGTGGGCTGCAACGACAACACCTTCGAGTCGGTTGGAGGACTCCGTCGATTCGACAACTGCCACTTGCCGCAGGTCGCTCAGCACCTCAGGCGATTGCGCAACATATAAAAGCTGTTTGCCCCGGTACTCGCCCAGCGCGCGCAGCGTTGCCAGTTGCTGCGTGTCAAACCGCAGTTTGGCTAGGTAGTCCGGCATCAGTGAGTGCATGGCTCTTAGAAGGCTTGAGTAATGGGGGTAATATTGATGCGTATCGGGGTATTTATCAACCATATTACCCCTATTTTCCCGATGATTACCCCATTCGAATTTGCTGCCAGATTGATCGGGATCGGAAATTACCGCGAAATCATAAAGCTCCCAAACCCTTGTTGCTCCAGCTTTTCCCAAAAAAACAAACACGCCACCGCGAAGGGTGGCGAAGTTGCGTGTGGTGCGGCTGGCGGGGATCGAACCCACGACCCTTGGCTTCGGAGGCCAATACTCTATCCACTGAGCTACAGCCGCATCAAGGAAGCCGGAATTATCTCACGCGACGTCCTGAACGCTCCATGCCATGGGGGTGAGATACCCGCTTTCTGCAATATGCGCTTGCCGCTGCAAGGTCAGCACAAGTTGATTGGCTATAATTGAAGGCTGAATCTTGTCAAACGTCATGCTTTTTCGTTTGATATCCTGACCCCCTTAGAGGACGCTATGAGCGACAACCACCACGATCAAGCACACGAAGACCATACGGGTCCTGTGAAGACACCGATGCAAATGCTGCTGCTGAGCTTCTTTTCATTCGTGGTTCCCATTTTCTTGATCATTGGCTTGGTCTTTTATGTGACCTCGGCCAACAAAGAAGCGCCTGGCGCTGACGACTCTGAAAGAGGTGTGGCCATGCGCATCCAAAAGGTGGGCACGGTCGAAGTGCGTGATGCCAACCGCCCTCTCAAGTCAGGCGAAGAAGTTTACAAAGCCCAGTGTTCTGCTTGCCACGCCACAGGCGCTGCAGGCTCGCCTAAGTTTGGTGACGCGGCGGCTTGGGGCCCACGTATCAAGACCGGTTTGGATGCCTTGATGAATTCGGCCCTCAAAGGCAAGGGCGCCATGGGCGCGCAAGGCGGCGGCGATTTCTCTGACATCGAAGTCGGTCGTGCAGCAGCCTTCATGGCCAACGCCGCTGGTGCGAAATTTGAAGAACCTAAGGCACCGGCCGCTCCCGCCGAAGCCAAATAAAGCGCTTAGCGCATCAGATCAAACCGACCTGCGGGTCGGTTTTTTGATGACAGGTCCCTACACGACGCTTGTCACAGCCCTTGCGGACTGCGCACAAACGAAAAGCGCTGTGGCAACTCAGCCGCCAGGGCCTCTTGGGGTGACCAGTCACCAGCCTCGACGCGCTGCGCGACAGTGTTCACGTCCATGCTGTGCACCAGTCCCAAGCCCAGGTCCGTGCTCAGGTAAACGCGCCCGGTTTCATCCAACAAACATTGAAGGTAGTTCGCGGCTCGCCCCGTGTGCGAGGTGATGCTGCCGTCAGCAGCCAAACGCCAGACCCAAGGGGCAGCCTGCAACTCAATGAAAACCCTTTGCGGACCGTTTTGAAAATACCAGCGGCCTTGCGCATCGGCTTCGTAATTGCGGGCAATGAAGTCGATCAATTTACTGTGCGTGAGCAGTGAGCCTTTAGCCTCAACCCGGCCACTGGTGAACGTGCCTTGCGCTTGGGCCGCGTCATCGCGCATGAACCACTGGCCGCGCTCATCCAAGCCCAGCCAACCAAAGCAGTCGGGCACATTCGGCCATTTGGCCATGGCCTGTTTGACGATGTCATCCATGCTGCAGTTTCTCCATCAACCAACCGCCGACCGCCTGTGGCATGTGAGCCAAATGACCAGGCGGCAAACCCAAGGGGAAGCCCACATGCCCGCCTTGCGCCGGTTGCCACAGTGTCACATGGTGGCTGACCTGGTCGGGCGCAGGCAAACTGCGGGCCGGAATAAAAGGGTCGTTGCGCGCATTCAAGGCCAAGGCCGGGATTTGAATATGCTGCATATGCGGCAAGGCCGAAGCCTTGGCCCAATAATCTGGGGTATCGACAAAGCCGTGCAGCGGCGCGGTGAACACATTGTCAAACTCATACAGGTCTGTGGCTGCGCTCAGGCGCTCGGCATCAAACAGGCCCGGGTACTGCCGCCATTTGGCCATGGCCTTGGGCTTCATGCTGCGTAAAAACATACGGGTATAGACCTGCCGATTAAAGCCTTGGCCAATGGCCAGACCACTCGCGGCCAAATCCAGTGGCGAGCAAATCGAGGCCACCGCCTTGACCGTGTGCGCCGCCGCCGCGCCGTGCTCTCCGGCCCAGCGCATCAAGGCATTGCCGCCCAATGAAACACCGGCCCCCACCAAGGGTAGCGCAGCGTTCTTTTGCGCCAAGCGCTTGAGTATCCAATCGATCTCAACATGATCGCCTGAATGGTAGGCGCGCGGCGCCAGGTTCAACTCGCCGCTGCAGCCCCTAAAGTGGGGAATCGCCAATTCGAACTTGTTTTGTAAAGCCCAATGGGCAAAGGCTTGCGCATAGTGACTGGCTGAAGAGCCCTCAAGACCATGGAACAGCGCCAACATCGGCCGGCTTTGTTCTGTGTCTGGGGCCTGTTTCAAGAAGTCCACGTCAATGAAGTCCCCGTCCGGCGTGGTCCACCGCTCTCGCTGAAATTGCGGCGCTTGTGCTGGCGCTGGCGAGGTCCGCGCAGACAGGGCAGGCCAAATGGTTTGCATGTGGCCGCCCGGTAACCACCAAGGCGCCCGATAGGCGGTCAATGCAACACCACCGGCGCCACCCCCACATCGTTGGCATCGTTGGCAGTACCTGGACTGGTGTGGTGCGCCACCAGGCGCCAACCTTGCGCCGTTTTGTGAAAGACGTTGGTGGCGATGACCCAGGCTTTGTGGGGCCCCTGTGGTGTCATCACCTCCACGCGCTCCACCAGATGGTGCACCGCGCTCGCAAGCGACTCGATTTTGTGAATCCGCTCTGGAAAGGCCTGGATATTGCCATTGGCAAACATGGCCTCAAACGCAGCACGAATCGCTCCTGCGCCAATCATGCGCGGTCCGCCCGGGTGCACGCAGACAATGTCTTCTTCGTCGGCCCAGCACGCCATCAATTGATCGATGTTGGCATGCCGCAAGGCTTCATAAAAAGCAATTTCAATATCATCTGCACGGCCACCCAGCGTGGCAGCGCGAAGTTTGGCTTGAGTCATAAAACATCAGTCTGAGCGGAGCAAGTGCCTATTGTGCAGGCAAAAAAATACCCAGCCGAGGCTGGGTACTTGCGGGTCACAAGCTTGCGCTTATTTGCTGCCACGGAATCGGCGCAGAGCAGACAGTTGCGCAGCGAGCACAGCGAGTTCTGATTGGGCGCGTGCCATATCAAAATCGTCTTTGGCATTGCGCAATGACTCTTCAGCCTGGGCCTTGGCGGCATTGGCCTTTTCTTCGTCCAGGTCTTTGCCGCGAATCGCGGTGTCTGACAAGACGGTGACACAGTCGGGTTGAACTTCCAGAATGCCACCGGCCACGAAGATGAACTCTTCAGCGCCGTCGGCCGTTTGGATGCGCACCGAACCGGGTTTGATTCGGGTGATCAACGGTGTGTGGCGGGGGTAGATCCCCAATTCGCCAGACTCGCCGGGAAGTGCCACAAAACGGGCTTCACCCGAGAAGATGGATTCTTCGGCACTGACCACATTGACGTGGATGGTGTTCATATCAACTCCTGAAAAATGGTGAATGTGAAGCCAAAGGGCTGCTCGCTCTCGCGCACAGCCCGATGGGCTTTACGCCATTTTCTTGGCCTTTTCGAAGGCTTCGTCGATCGTACCGACCATGTAGAACGCTTGCTCAGGCAAGTGATCACATTCGCCAGCCACAATCATTTTGAAGCCACGGATGGTTTCAGCCAAAGTCACGTATTTGCCTGGAGAGCCCGTGAACACTTCGGCCACATGGAAAGGCTGCGACAGGAAACGCTGAATCTTACGAGCGCGTGCCACAGCCAACTTGTCTTCAGGAGCCAAGTCGTCCATGCCCATGATGGCGATGATGTCGCGCAGTTCACGGTAACGCTGCAAGGTGCCTTGCACGGCGCGAGCGGTTTCGTAGTGATCAGCACCCACCACCAAGGGGTCCAACTGACGGCTGGTCGAATCCAAAGGATCCACAGCCGGGTAGATACCCAAAGAAGCGATGTCACGAGACAACACCACGGTGGAGTCCAAGTGCGCAAAGGTCGTGGCAGGAGATGGGTCGGTCAAGTCATCGGCAGGCACGTAAACGGCTTGGATGGAAGTGATCGAGCCGACTTTGGTCGACGTGATACGTTCTTGCAAACGGCCCATTTCTTCGGCCAATGTAGGCTGGTAGCCCACAGCGGAAGGCATACGGCCCAACAAAGCGGACACTTCGGTACCGGCCAAGGTGTAGCGGTAGATGTTGTCCACGAAGAACAAAACGTCTTTGCCTTCGTCACGGAAGGATTCAGCAATGGTCAAACCAGTCAAGGCGACGCGCAAACGGTTGCCTGGTGGCTCGTTCATCTGACCGTACACCATGGCCACTTTGGACTCTGGCAGGTTCTCGAGGTTCACCACGCCGGAATCGGCCATCTCGTGATAGAAGTCGTTACCTTCACGGGTACGCTCACCCACACCGGCAAACACGGATAAGCCGCTGTGTGCCTTGGCGATGTTGTTGATGAGTTCCATCATGTTCACGGTCTTGCCCACACCGGCACCACCGAACAAGCCGACCTTGCCGCCTTTGGCGAACGGGCAGACCAAGTCGATCACTTTGATGCCGGTTTCCAGCAGCTCTTGTGAAGGGCTCAGTTCGTCATACGCAGGGGCTTTGCGGTGAATGGGGGCTGTCAGATCTTGGCTCACAGGACCACGTTCGTCGATGGGCGCACCCAACACGTCCATGATGCGACCCAATGTGGCTTTGCCCACCGGCACCGTGATGGCTTTGCCGGTGTTGGACACGATCAAGCCGCGGCGCAAACCGTCGGAAGAACCGAGCGCAATGGTACGCACCACACCGTCACCGAGTTGCTGCTGCACTTCAAGTGTCAGGGCAGAGCCGTCCATCTTGAGGGCGTCATAAATTTTAGGCATCTGGTGACGCGGAAATTCCACGTCAACCACGGCGCCAATACACTGAACAATTTTTCCTTGGGCTTGCATTTTTCGCTCCAAATAATTTGAATTTGCTGAACTGGGGATCAACCGCTGATCGCGGCTGCGCCGGACACGATTTCAGACAGTTCTTTGGTAATCGCTGCTTGACGGGTTTTGTTGTAAATGAGCTTGAGCTCACCAATCACATTTCCGGCATTGTCAGTTGCGGCCTTCATGGCCACCATGCGCGCAGCATGCTCAGAAGCCATGTTCTCAGCCACAGCCTGGTACACCAAGGCTTCGGCATAACGCACCAACAGATCGTCGATCACCGAGTGGGCATCTGGTTCGTAGATGTAGTCCCAACCGTGGGTCGTGCCACTGGCTTTGGTGTCTGCGTCCATTTTGTCGGCAGACAAAGGCAGCAACTGGTCCAGCGTCGAAACTTGCGCCATGGTGCTGACAAACTTGTTGTAGCACAGGTACACCGCACTCAACTCGCCATTGGCATAAGCATCGAGCAGCACCTTGACAGGGCCAATCAATTTTTCCAGGTGAGGCTTGTCGCCCAAATGAGTGACATGAGCCACCACTTTGGCATTGGCACGGTTCAAAAAGCCCAACCCTTTGCCGCCAATGGCCACGGCTTGCGCCGACTTGCCAGCAGCTTGAAGTTCACGCAGCTTACCGGTGACAGCACGCAACAAGTTGGTGTTCAAACCGCCGCACAAACCTTTGTCTGTGGTGACCACAATAAAGCCCACAGCCTTGCCGTCGACATGTTGCATATAAGGATGCACATACTCCGGGTTGGCTTGACCAAGGTTGCTCGCGATATTGCGAATTTTTTCGCTGTACGGACGAGCCGCGCGCATACGCTCCTGCGCCTTGCGCATTTTGGAGACGGAAATCATCTCCATGGCCTTGGTGATCTTCTTGGTGTTTTCCACCGATTTGATCTTGGTGCGTAGTTCCTTGCCCGATGCCATCAGAGGCTCCTTTTGGTCAGGTAGAAATTAAGCAAAGCTTTTCTTGAAAGCGGCCACAGCGGTGGTCAATTCAGCCTCGGCTTCCTTGTCCAATGCTTGTGTGCTTTCCAGTTTGGCCAACAAAGCCACGCACTTGTCTTTGAGGTAAGCGTGCAAGCCGTGCTCAAAAGCCAAAACTTGTTTGACTTCGATGTCGTCCATGAAGCCCTTGTTCACTGCGAACAGTGAGGCACCCATCAAACTGATGGGCAAAGGGCTGTACTGGGCTTGCTTGAGCAATTCAGTCACGCGGGCACCGCGGTCCAGTTGCTTACGGGTGGACTCGTCCAGATCCGAAGCGAACTGCGCAAACGCGGCCAATTCACGGTACTGAGCCAAGTCGGTACGGATACCGCCAGACTGGCCTTTGATGATCTTGGTCTGAGCCGAGCTACCCACGCGAGACACCGAAATACCGGCGTTGATCGCAGGGCGGATACCGGCGTTGAACAACGAGGTTTCCAAGAAAATCTGACCGTCGGTGATCGAAATCACGTTGGTGGGCACGAAGGCAGACACGTCGCCGGCTTGGGTTTCAATGATCGGCAGTGCGGTCAAAGAACCGGTCTTGCCTTTGACGGCGCCTTTGGTGAAATGTTCGACATAGTCGGCATTCACGCGAGCTGCACGTTCGAGCAAACGGCTGTGGAGATAGAACACGTCGCCAGGGTACGCTTCGCGGCCTGGTGGGCGACGCAACAGCAAAGACACCTGACGGTAAGCCACGGCTTGCTTAGACAGATCGTCATACACGATCAATGCGTCTTCGCCGCGGTCACGGAAGTATTCGCCCATGGTGCAGCCAGAGTAGGCTGACACGTACTGCATCGCTGCAGATTCAGAAGCGGAAGCGGCCACGACAATGGTGTAATCCATGGCGCCAGCTTGTTCCAAAGCGCGCACCACGTTTTTGATCGAAGAGGCTTTTTGGCCAATCGCGACATAAACGCAGGTCATGTTCTGACCTTTTTGGTTGATGATCGCGTCGATGGCCACAGCGGTCTTGCCGGTCTGACGGTCACCAATGATCAATTCGCGTTGACCACGGCCCACGGGCACCATGGAGTCAATTGACTTCAGGCCGGTTTGCATCGGCTGATCGACTGATTTACGTGCGATCACGCCAGGGGCGACTTTTTCGATCACGTCGGTCATTTTGGCGTTGATAGGGCCTTTGCCGTCGATCGGTTGACCCAGGGCGTTGACCACGCGGCCAATCAATTCCGGGCCCACGGGCACTTCCAAAATACGGCCTGTGCACTTGACAATGTCGCCTTCTGAAATGTGCTCGTACTCACCCAAGATCACGGAGCCCACGGAGTCACGCTCCAAGTTCAACGCGAGACCGAAAGTGGGAACGCCTTCAGCGGTGGCTGGAAACTCCAACATCTCGCCTTGCATCACATCCGACAGACCGTGCACGCGCACGATACCGTCTGTCACCGACACCACGGTGCCTTGATTGCGAATGTCTGCGTCGGCAGACAAGCCTTGAATTCGGCTCTTGATCAGTTCAGAAATTTCTGCGGGATTGAGTTGCATGACTCTTTCCTTCTTTCTTTAAATAGGTCCGGTCTCTGGCCGCTTTACGCGGTCAGAGCCGCTTTCATTTGTTCCAGACGGGTCTTGACGGAAGTGTCGAGCACCTCATCACCCACGACCACACGAATGCCACCGATGAGTGACGCATCGATCTCCACACGCAGATGGAGTTTGCGGGCAAAGCGTTTTTCCAGCGTAGAGGACAGATCCGCCAATGCAGTTGCATCAATCGGAAAGGCGCTGAACACGGTGGCGTCTGCAGTGCCGCTCTGTGCATTTTTCAGGGCACGGAATTGCTGGGCAATTTCGGGCACTGCGACAAGTCGGCGATTCTCAATCACCAGTCGCAGGTAGTTTTGTCCTTCCTCAGGCAGCGCGGTTTTCACCACACCCGAGATCAGATCAAACAATTGCGCATCGGACACCTTGGGGCTCTCGGCAAACTCGAGCAATTGCGTGTTTTGCGCAATGGCGGCGAGTTCGTCAAGCCAAGATGCTGCGCCTGAGAGGTCAGCGGCCTGGGCTTTGAAAAGCGCTTCGGCGTAAGGACGGGCGATGGTTGCAAGTTCAGCCATGGTCTTCTCTGGCGGTGTGATTACAGCTCGGTCTTCAGACGGCTCAAGAGTTCTGTGTGAACGCCAGCGTTGACTTCTTTGCGGAGAATCTGCTCAGCGCCTTTGACAGCCAAGACCGCGACTTGCTCACGCAATGCCTCACGGGCTTTCACCACTTGCTGCTCGGCTTCCACCTTGGCAGCTGCAATGATCTTGTTACCTTCTTCAGTGGCACGTGCTTTGGCATCTTCAACGATGACCATGGCACGTCGTTCGGCGTCAGCCAAACGTGTGGCCGTTTCAGAGCGCGATTGGCTTAACTCGGCCTCAACACGGTGGTAAGCCGTGGCGAGTTCGGTTTTGGCTTTTTCTGCTGCTGCAAGGCCGCCGGCGATTTTGTGTGCGCGTTCATCCAAGGCGTTTGCAATGGGCGGCCACACGAATTTCATCGTGAACCACACCAAGATTGCGAAAACTACAGCTTGGAAAAACAGGGTTGCATTGATACTCACGGCAACACCTTTCTTTTGGTCGTTGCAGGAATTACTTCAGAACAAACGGGTTCGCGAAGGCGAACATCATGGCGATACCGACGCCAATCAGGAAAGCCGCGTCGATCAAACCAGCCAACAAGAACATTTTGGTCTGCAATTCGTTCATCAGCTCAGGCTGACGAGCGGCAGATTCAAGGTACTTGCTGCCCATGATGCCGATACCGATGCAAGCGCCGATGGCGCCCAGACCAATAATCAGACCAGCTGCGAGTGCTACATAACCGAGGACGTGTTCCATTTTGTTGCTCCTATGGATGTTGATGGAAAGGTTGGGAAAGGAAAAAGGAAATCAGTGAGCGTCGTGCGCTTGGCCGATGTAGACCAGCGTCAACATCATGAAAATAAAGGCCTGCAAAGCCACGATCATGATGTGGAAGATAGCCCAGATAGACCCGGCAATCACGTGACCGATAGGCAACAAAACGCCTGTCAATGACATGGCTGCAGTGCCGCCCATTAAGGCGATCAACATGAAAATCAGTTCGCCGGCATACATGTTGCCAAACAGTCGCATGCCGTGCGATACGGTTTTGGCGACAAATTCAATCATCTGAAAAACGAAATTGAAGGGCCACAAAATAGGATGTGCGCCGAAGGGTGCTGTGGTCAACTCATGGAACCAACCGCCAATGCCTTTGATCTTGATGTTGTAGAACACACAAATCAGCAGCACCGAAGTCGACATGCCAAGCGTGGTCGACAAATCGGCCGTAGGCACCACGCGGAAGTAATGGATGCTGTGATCCACGCCAGTCCACTCAAAGATTTTATGGAACAAGTCCACGGGCAAAAAGTCCATGGAGTTGAGCAAGAAGATCCACACGAACACCGTCAACGCCAAAGGGGCGACCAGCTTGCGGCTTTCGGCGTTGTGCACGATGCCCTTGGCCTGGTTGTCGACCATTTCGACCAACAACTCGATGGCGGCCTGGAAACGACCCGGCACACCCGAAGTAACGCTGCGTGCCGCTTTCCACAAGAGCAAGCTGCCCACCAAACCCAACACGACCGACCAGATCATCGAGTCAATATTGAAGACGGAGAAATCGATCACACCCGCCATCGGCTTGTTTTGCCAATGGGTCAAGTGGTGACCAATGTATTCACCTGCAGTAGGAGCAGTTTCAGCGGACATTCTTGTGCTCTGTATTGAAATTGACTTTTGGATAAAACACCGAGCGAACACCCAGTGCTATCCAATAAACCTTCATTGTTAAAACCAAGCCCACCAACATGGCAGGCCAACTGACTTGCGAGACCACCCTTGGCGCCACCAACAACATGGCCAAGGTCAGTCCAATTTTGACGATTTCCCACAACAGGAAACCAAACACGGCCGCCCCCACATTCACCGAGGACGCTGGGCTTGTCATCCCCCTGGCAAACAAAGCCGCGGGGATCACCACCGACAAAGCACCGTAACCCACCGACAGGGCCACCACAGAATCTGTGGCCCACCCCGCCAGCAAAGCCGCTACGGCACCTACTGAAATTTGCACACCGACCACCCGCCAAACGGAGAGCAGCGGCATTTTTTGTCTCAACTGCTGCACCTCTTGCGCAGTCAATGGCTGGAACGTGCCTGCCTCTTGCAGCTCATCTGTTTCTTCCAGAGGCTTGATTTTGATCACGAAGCATTACACCCAGGTTACAAAACAGACATACGCAAAGCGCAGCCCTCGATTATAGGGGATAACCCATGCGTTGTGCAAGCTGGGTCCTTGTTTTGCGCCAGTGGCCCTTGTTCTTGTGACGTACGGCACAATCTATTTGGCTG
>CAIWWN010000004.1 GCA_903916355.1 uncultured Burkholderiales bacterium
AAGATTAAATCCTACTCGATTGCCCTTTGACCGTCCAGTCAGCCTTTGGTACTGGTCAAAGCCATCGCAAGCATCACTTCTTTCCGCTGCCTTCCAGCTTGTAGATGTGCGGGCCGTCACCGGTCGACAGCAAACCGGTGTGGGCGTAGATGCCCAGTTTGGCGCGTGTGTCGGTGATGTCCAGGTTGCGCATGGTCAGTTGTCCGATGCGGTCCAGGGGGCTGAATGGCGCGTCTTCCACTTTTTCCATCGACAGGCGCTCGGGCGCGTAAGTCAGATTGGGGCTTTCGGTGTTCAGCAGGCTGTAGTCGTTGCCGCGGCGCAGCTCCAACGTGACAGTGCCGGTCACGGCGCGGGCCACCCAGCGCTGGGCGGTTTCGCGCAGCATGATGGACTGCGGATCGAACCAGCGACCTTGGTACAACAAACGGCCCAGGCGAAGGCCGTTGATGCGGTACTGCTCGATGGTGTCTTCGTTGTGGATGCCGGTCACCAAGCGCTCGTAAGCGATGTGCAGCAGCGCCATGCCGGGGGCTTCATAGATGCCGCGGCTCTTGGCTTCGATGATGCGGTTTTCGATCTGGTCGCTCATGCCCAGACCGTGGCGACCGCCGATTTCGTTGGCTTTGAGGAACAGCTCAACCGGATCGGCGTATTCCACGCCGTTCAGGGCCACGGGCATGCCTTCTTCAAAGCGCACGCTGACCTCTTCAGCCAAAACTGAAACTTCTGGCTTCCAGAACGCCACACCCATGATGGGGTTGACGATCTTCATGCTGCTGCCCAGGCTTTCCAGGTCTTTGGCTTCGTGGGTGGCGCCCAGCATATTGCTGTCGGTCGAATAGGCTTTTTCGGCGCTCATTTTGTAGCCAAAGCCGTTGGCGGTCATGAAGGCCGACATTTCGGTGCGACCACCCAGCTCGTCAATGAACAGCTGGTCCAGCCAGGGCTTGTAGATCTTCAGGCTCGGGTTGGTGAGCAAACCGTAGCGGTAAAAGCGCTCGATGTCGTTGCCCTTGAAGGTGCTGCCATCGCCCCAGATGTTGACGTCGTCTTGCTTCATCGCGGCCACCAGCATGGTGCCGGTCACGGCGCGGCCCAGCGGGGTGGTGTTGAAGTAGGTGATGCCGCCGGTGCTGATGTGGAAAGCGCCGCACTGGATGGCGGCAATGCCTTCATGCGCCAGCTGGGTGCGGCAGTCGACCAAGCGGGCTTTTTCGGCGCCGTATTCCATCGCCTTGCGCGGAATCTCGTTGTAGTCGGCTTCGTCAGGCTGGCCCAGATTGGCAGTGTAGGCATAGGGCAGGGCGCCCTTTTGTTTCATCCACAAGAGGGCGGCAGAGGTGTCCAGGCCGCCAGAAAAGGCGATGCCGACTTTTTGCCCTTTGGGCAGGTGTTGCAGGATGGTGCTCATGGGTTTTCGTGGTGCCCTCGGTTCAACCGAAGTGGCAGATGTAGTGGTAGGGCTCCGTCACGCGGATCTCGAATTTGGAGTTGCCGGGGATGCTGAATTTTTCGCCCTTGCTGGACCTGACCCAGTCGCTGCTGCCGTCGAGCTTGTATTCGCAAAAGCCGCCTACGCATTCCATGATTTCAGGCGCGCCGGTGTTGAAGGTCAGGCTGGCAGGCAAGATCACGCCCACCGACAGCTTGGTGCCGTCGGTCAAGGTCAGGCCGTGGCTCACGCACTTGCCGTCAAAGTACACATTGGCTTGGGTGGTGACGCTCGCGCCGTCGATTTTTTCGGTGGTCATGGGTTTGAATTTCCTGGCCGCATCAAGCGCAGCTGTTGCACGCCAAATAGCGTAGAAGGTGGAATAAACCCTGGATTTTAGGCGACTCTGAACCGCCTGCTATCGGCGTCAGGCTGATTCAGGCCTAAATGGCGTTAACGCCAGTGGCGGTGGCCGCCGTAGCCGCCGCGGTAGCCCCAACCCAAATTGATCGAGGTGGAGAAGGGGTAGGGGTTGCCGTAGTAGTAGGGCGAGCCGTAGACCACGGTGGGCGGTGGGGCATAGATCACCTGGGGTTGGCTCACCATGGGTGGGTTCACCACCATGGGGGCTTGCGCCACAGGGGGAGCGGCCACCATGGCGGGGGAGACTTGCAGCGCAATGGTAGGGCCTGGGTCTTGGGGCAATTGCACGGTGTATTGCTTGCCCGCGTATTCGTAAACCACCTGGTAGCCCACCAAACGGTTTTCATAGGCCGATTGGGTGGTGCAGGTGGTTTGGTTGTAGGCTTGTGCCGGTGCAGGTTTTTCAATGTTGTCACCCAAAATGGCGCCGCCCACAATGCCGGCCATGGTGGCCAGTGCCTGGCCTTGACCTCCGCCAATTTGACTGCCCACCGCGGCGCCGGCAATGGCGCCCATCATGGCGCCCGCACCTGACTTGGGCCCTTGAACCAGCACTGGGGTGTTGGCACAAGTTTGGCTTGGAACGGCCACTTGCTGGAACAAGGCCATACGCGAAATCACTTGTCCGTAAATGGCGGGGCTGATTTCACCGCTGGGCACAGCGCCCGGGTTGTTGTTTTGCGCAGGACTCAGGGCGCTGAAGGCGGTGCAGGCGATAGCAAGGGCCATTTTTTTCATGTCTTCACTCCGAAATGAAAATTCATCAATGTGCCAATTTTAGGCATTTACGACCTGCAAAGCCACCTGGGCAGGTAAAGATTCGGTAACCGGGTGTTCCCAGGGCCCGCGTTCGGGTGGTGGGTTGCACTCACAGCCTTCCTTTCGCCCAGATTGGGGCAATGAAACCCACGGACACCTGGGCCTCACCTTGGGCACTCGGCCACTCCACCACCGGCCGCTTGATCACGCTGGCATGCGCCAGCATCACGGCTTTGGCGCTGGCGGCATCTTGCACGGCGGCTTGCGTGGCTGCGTCCAACTTGCGCCAGGTCGTGCCTTTGCGGTTGAGCACAGTTTCCCAGCCCAAGGTATGCAGCCAGTGGTCCACGGCGGCGGGTGGCACGCCTTGTTTTTTGAAGTCATGGAATTCAAAGGCAATGCCATGCTCGGTGAGCCAGGCGCGGGCTTTTTTTACCGTGTCGCAGTTGGGAATGCCATAAACCTGGACGCAAGTGGGGTTGGGGGTGGGTGTATTCATGGGGCTGGATCATCGCGCAATCGGCCCTCGGCGACAATCGGGGTCGAATGAAAAATTTACAAGACTGGCTCGCGCACTGCGAGCAACTGCATCCTCAAGCGATCGACATGGGTTTGGGCCGCGTGCAGGCCGTGGCCGATCGCATGGCGCTGCGCTTCGATTGCCCGGTGATCACCGTGGCCGGCACCAATGGCAAGGGCTCGACCTGCGCCATGTTGGAAGCGATTTTGCTGGAGTCGGGTTACCGCACGGGGGCCTACACCTCGCCGCACTTGGTGCATTTTGAGGAACGCTGCCGCATCCACGGGCAATCGGTCTCAGCAGACGCCTTGGCGCAGGCCTTTGCCCTGGTCGAAGCCGCGCGGGGCGATGTGTCTCTGACCTATTTTGAATTCAGCACCCTGGCCATCTTGAAGCTGCTGTCGCAAGCCGGCTTGGATGTGGCGATTTTGGAAGTCGGTCTGGGCGGGCGCCTGGACGCGGTCAACATCATCGACCCCGACTGTGCGGTGATCACCAGCATCGACATCGATCACACCAGTTTTTTAGGCACCGACCGCGAGCAAATTGGCTTCGAGAAGGCCGGCATCATGCGCGCCGGCAAGCCCGTGGTGGTCAGTGACCCGGTGCCGCCGGACAGCGTGATCGCCCATGCCGCCGCCCTGGGCGCGGATTTATGGCGATTTGGACAAGACTTCAATTTCTCTGGCGACAAGCTGCAGTGGGCTTGGGCGGGGCGTGGTCGGCGTTACAGCGGCATGGCCTACCCGGCGCTGCGCGGGGCCAATCAATTGGTCAATGCCTCAGGCGTGTTGGCGGCCTTGGAGGTGTTGCGCCCGCGCATTCCGGTCACGGCGCAGGCCGTGCGCAACGGTCTGGCCATGGTGGAGTTGCCTGGGCGCTTTCAAATCGTGCCGGGTGAGCCGGTGCTGGTGCTGGATGTGGCGCACAACCCGCACTCGGTCGCGGCTTTGGCGCTGAATCTGGATGCCATGGGTTTTTACCCGACCACCCATGCGGTGTTCGGCGCCATGGCGGACAAAGATTTGCTGGTGATGATGGAGCGGGTGGGCTCGGTGATTGACAACTGGTATTTCACCGATCTGCCTGTGCCGCGTGCGGCCACGGCTGCGCAGTTGCAGCAACAATGGCAGGCCCAGAATCGCCGATCCGACGCCCTCAGTTCGACCCACGCCAGCCCTGAGGCGGCCCTGCAAGCGGCCATCGCCGCCGCCAACCCCGCTGATAGAATCGTGGTCTTCGGATCGTTTTACACGGTGGGCGGGGTTTTGAAGGACGGGATTCCCCGTTTGCATGCCAAACACCTGAGCACGTGAGTACCCGCTTCATGGCTTTTTTCAATTTCCGACTTCCAGGTCAAACCGCACCAGCCTCCGCTTCTGAGGGGCTTTACACCACCCCGGCCGAGAGCTTGGAGGTGCTGCGCAAACGCGCCCGCCACCGTTTGATCGGTTCTGTCGTCTTGGTGTTGGCGGCCGTGATTGGTTTCCCCTTGTTGTTTGACACACAACCCCGGCCGATGTCGGTGGACACGCCCATCGTGATTCCGGAGCGCAATGCTGCTCCAGCCGTGGTACCCGTTCCTGCGCCTGCACCGGTGACTTCGGTGGCTGGCACAGTCAGCCCTGCTCCGGCGAGCGCGCCCGCAGTTGGCCCCTTGCCCCCAGCTGGTGTGTTGGATGCCAACGAGGAGGTGGTGGCCTCGACCCCCCGTCCACCGGCGCCTCGCCCAGTCGACGCTGTAGCACCTGCGCCTAACGCGGGTGGTTTCAAAGTGGACTTTGGCAAAACGGGTGGCGCCGCAGCCCCTGTCTTAGAGGCCAAGTCAGAAAACAAAACCCAGGCCGCCGCCAAGCCCCTGATGGAACCCAAGCCCGAGCCCAAAGCAGAACCCAAAGTCGCCGCCGTGGCCGAAAAAGCAAACGACAAAGCGAATGACGAGGCGACCAAAGCGCGCGCCTTGCTGGAGGGCAAAGACCCCGCCAAAGCAGCCAAGCCCAGCGATGAGCGCTTGGTGATTCAAGTTGGCGCCTACACCGATGCCGCCAAAATCCGCGAAGCCCGGCAAAAACTGGAGGCCGCTGGCTTTAAAACCTACACCCAGGTGATCGACAGCAAAGACGGCAAACGCACCCGTGTGCGGGTGGGGCCTTTTGACAGCAAAGCCGAGGCCGACAAGAACGCCCAAAAAATTCGCAAACTGCAGTTAGATGCCGCGATTTTGAAACTCTGAGGTCATGGCCAACTTCACCGCCACCGATTGGATTTTGTCAGCTGTTTTGCTGGCTTCATTGGTGATGGGCGCTTGGCGCGGCTTGGTGTACGAGGTCATGTCGGTGATCGGTTGGCTGGCCGCGTTTGTGCTGGCGCAATGGTTTGCCGCAGAGGTGGCCGTTCATTTGCCCATGCAAAGTGCCGGCGAGTCATTGCGCTATGCCGCCGGGTTTGTGATTGTGTTTGTGGCCAGTGTCTTCGCCGCCGGTTTGATTTCTGCGCTGCTGCGCAAGCTGATTTCGGTGATCGGTCTGCGGCCCGTGGACCGGTTGTTGGGGGCGGGCTTTGGCCTGTTTCGGGGTGTGATTTTGTTGCTGGCTTTGACGGTGGTTTTGCATTTGACGTCCATGGCGCAAAGCGACTGGTGGCAAAACTCGCAAGGCGGGCCCGTGTTGTCGGCGCTGCTCAAAGGGCTCAAGCCCATCTTGCCGGCTCATTTTGGGGCGTATTTGCCCGATTGAATTTCCTTTAACTGGATGAATGTATGTGTGGAATCGTGGGTGTCGTCAGTAGCGCACCGGTCAATCAACTGATCTATGACGCTTTGCTCTTGTTGCAGCACCGCGGCCAGGACGCGGCGGGCATCGTCACGCAGTTGGAGCGCAAGTTTTACATGCACAAGGCCAAGGGCATGGTGCGAGACGTGTTTCGCACGCGTGATATGCGGGCTTTGCCAGGCAACTGCGGCCTGGGTCAGGTGCGGTACCCCACGGCAGGCAACGCTTTCAGCGAAGAAGAAGCCCAGCCTTTTTACGTGAACGCGCCTTTTGGTTTGGTGCTGGTACACAACGGCAATTTGACCAATGCCCACGCCTTGAAGGCCGAGTTGTTTTCCACCGACCACCGCCACATCAACACCGAAAGCGACTCCGAAGTGTTGCTCAACGTGCTGGCGCATGAGTTGGAAAAAACCACGCGCGGTTTGCCTCTGGCCTCCCGCGATGTGTTTGCCGCAGTGCAAGGTGTGCACCGCCGCGTGCGAGGCTCTTATGCGGTGATCGCCATGGTGGCCGGGCACGGTTTACTGGCTTTTCGCGACCCCTTTGGCATTCGCCCGATGTGCATTGGCCAAAGCCAAGATGGCACCTGGATGCTGGCCAGTGAATCCGTGGCTTTGGAAGGCACGTCGCACCACTATGTGCGGGACGTGCAGCCCGGCGAAGCCATCTATATCGACTTAGAAGGCCAGTTGCATGCGCAGCAATGCGCTGCTGCGTCCCAGCTGAGCCCCTGCATTTTTGAGTATGTGTATCTGGCCCGCCCAGATTCGACCATGGACGGCATTTCTGTTTACCAAGCGCGTTTGAATTTGGGTGAAACTTTAGCCAAACGCGTCATCTCCACCGTGCCGCCGAGCGAGATTGATGTGGTGATTCCGATCCCTGAATCCAGTCGCCCGAGCGCTGCGCAACTGGCGCAGTTGCTGGGCTTGCCTTACCGCGAAGGGTTTGTCAAAAACCGTTACGTGGGCCGCACCTTCATCATGCCGGGTCAGTCGGTGCGTAAAAAATCGGTGCGCCAAAAACTCAACGTGATCGCCAGCGAATTCAAAGGCCGCAATGTGCTGCTGGTGGACGACTCTATCGTGCGCGGCACCACCAGCCGCGAGATCGTGCAGATGGCCCGTGATGCCGGTGCGCGCAAGGTCTACATGGCCAGCGCGGCGCCGCCGGTGCGCTTTCCCAACGTCTACGGCATCGACATGCCCACACCCGAAGAGTTGGTGGCGCACGACCGCACCACCGAGCAAGTGCGTGAATTGATCGGTTGCGACGCCCTCATTTACCAAGACGTGGACGCGATGAAGCAAGCCGTGATGAGCGCGCTGGCGCCGAATGCGCCACCACTGACAGGTTTTGACGCGTCTTGTTTTGACGGCGTGTATGTGACGGGCGATATTTCGTCCAAAGACATTGAGCGCCTGAATGCCAAGCGCGTCGGCCAAGATGAAGGTGCTGAAGACAACTCGCGTTTGGCTTTGCCCAACGCATCAGAGTGACCCTTGGAGTGACTGTATGAGCCAACACCCCTTACCTGAGAATTTGCACATTGACACGCTGGCCCTGCGCACAGCGGTAGACCGCAGCCAGTACGGAGAAAACTCTGAAGCGCTGTACCTGACCAGTGGTTATGTGCAACCGTCTGCCGAGGCCTCGGCCCGCCGCTTTGCCGGCGAAGAAGAGGGCTACACCTATGGCCGCTCCGGCAACCCCACGGTCAGCAGTTTTGAAATGCGCCTGGCCGCCATGGAAGGTACCGAAGCAGCTTTGGCCACATCGTCGGGCATGTCGGCGGTGATGCTGATGCTGTTCAGCTTGCTCAAGTCGGGCGACCACGTGGTGTACTCGCAGTCCATGTTTGGCTCCACCCTCAAACTGATCGGCTCTGAATTTGCCCGCTTTGGCGTGGAGTCCACCATCGTGTCGCAAACCGATTTGACAGCCTGGAAAGCAGCGATTCGCCCGAACACCCAGTTGCTGTTTGCCGAAACACCGACCAACCCTTTGACCGAAGTGTGTGATATTCAGGCGTTGGCTGACATGGCTCACAATGCAGGCGCTTTGCTGGCTGTTGACAATTGTTTCGCTACGCCTGTGTTGCAGCGGCCCATGGCCATGGGGGCTGACATCGTCACACATTCCGGCACCAAGTATTTGGACGGGCAAGGCCGCGTCATGGCCGGCGCGCTGTGCGCCAGTGAAGCCTTGATCACCGGCAAATGTCTGCCCGTCATGAAAAACGGCGGCATGGTGTTGTCACCCTTCAATGCCTGGGTGGTGCTCAAAGGCTTGGAAACTTTGGACATTCGCATGCGCGCGCAAAGCGCACGCGCGCATGAAATGGCCGTGTGGTTGGAGCAGCACCCTTTGGTGTCACGCGTCCACTATCCCGGCCTGGCCAGTCACCCGCAGCACGCGCTGGCGATGAAACAAATGTCGAACTTGGGCGGTGCGGTGCTGTCTTTTGACGTCAAGGCACCTGACCCAGAAACGGCACGCAGCCGAGCCTTCCACGTGCTCGACAGTTTGCGCGTGTTGTCGCTGTGTACCAATTTAGGCGATACCAAAACCTTGCTGACCCATCCGGCCAGCACCTCGCACGGCAAATTATCCGAAGACCAACGCCAAGCCGCGGGCATTGGCCAAGGCCTGATCCGTTTGGCAGTGGGCCTGGAGCATGTGGGCGATATGAAGGCCGACCTGCTGCGCGGCCTGGACACTCTTTGATTTTGATTTCTGCATGACTCAAACACGTACCCGTTTCGCCCCGTCGCCCACAGGCTTTATCCATCTGGGCAATATCCGCTCGGCTTTGTACCCTTGGGCTTTTGCGCGCTCTACGGGCGGTGACTTTATTTTGCGCATCGAAGACACCGATCTGGAGCGTTCTACCCAAGCATCGGTCGACGTGATCTTGGAAGGCATGGCCTGGCTGGGTCTGGACCATGACGAAGGCCCTTTCTATCAAATGCAGCGCATGGACCGCTACAAAGTCGTGCTGCAAGAGTTAATCGATGCCGGCCAGGTCTACCCCTGCTACATGAGCATGACCGAGCTGGACGCTTTGCGTGAACAGCAAATGGCCGATAAAGAAAAACCCCGCTACGACGGCACCTGGCGCCCAGAGCCGGGCAAAACCTTGCCCGCGATTCCAGCAGGGGTGGCGCCAGTCTTGCGCTTCAAGAATCCGCAGGGTGGTGTGGTGGCTTGGGATGACAAGGTCAAAGGCCGGATTGAAATCAGCAATGACGAGTTGGACGATCTGGTGATTGCCAGGCCGGCCCACAACGGCGAAGCCGTGGGCACGCCCACCTATAACTTTTGCGTGGTGGTGGACGACCTCGACATGCAGATTACCCACGTGATCCGGGGTGACGACCATGTGAACAACACGCCCCGGCAAATCAACATCTTCAAAGCCTTGGGCAAAGAGCCGCCGATCTATGCCCACCTGCCCACCGTGCTGAACGAGCAGGGCGAAAAAATGAGCAAGCGCAGCGGCGCCAAAGCCGTGACGCAATACCGCGACGAAGGCTACCTGCCGGATGCCATGGTGAATTACTTGGCGCGCTTGGGCTGGAGTCACGGCGACGATGAAATTTTCAGCCGCGAACAGTTTGTGTCGTGGTTCAACCTCGATCACCTGGGTCGCAGCGCCGCGCAATTTGACGAAGCCAAACTGCGCTGGGTCAACGCCCAGCACATGAAAGTGATGGCCGATGCAGAGTTGGCCGAGTTGGTCAGCGCTCAGTTGCAAAAGCGCGGCATCACGCCCGACGAGCGCTTGACGGCGCTGTGCGGTCTGCTCAAAGACCGTTGCGACACCACGGTGATGTTGGCCGATTGGGTGGCCAAGTTCTATACCGAGGTCACGCCCAACCCCGATGAACGGGCTCAGCACGTGACAGATGCCGTGCGCCCCGCCTTGGCCTTGTTGGCAGAAAAATTGTCGATTTGTACCTGGGACAAAGCGGCCATTGCCGCCGTGCTCAAAGAGGTGCTCACTGCCCGGGGTTTGAAAATGCCGCAACTGGCCATGCCGGTGCGGGTGCTGGTCATGGGCACGGCGCAAACCCCCTCGCTGGACGCGGTACTGGCCTTGAGTTCCAGAGAAAAAATTTTGGCGTTGTTGCAAAAAGCGTAAATTTCTGTCTATAATTCGAGTCTCGACACCAACGAGGAATAGCGCTTTATCTGACAGGGTAAGCGTTAAAACCGAAGGGGGTATAGCTCAGCTGGGAGAGCGCTTGCATGGCATGCAAGAGGTCATCGGTTCGATCCCGTTTACCTCCACCAATGTGTTGAGAAAATAAGATTCGCAAGAATCTGTCCAGGTTATGACCCTATCGTCTAGAGGCCTAGGACATCACCCTTTCACGGTGAGTACCGGGGTTCGAATCCCCGTAGGGTCGCCAAGTTTGTAGCACTTGGCTTCAACACAAGTTGAAGCAGAGCTATCTACCAGGAGTGGTAGTTCAGTTGGTTAGAATACCGGCCTGTCACGCCGGGGGTCGCGGGTTCGAGTCCCGTCCACTCCGCCAAAACGAATAACCCTTACAAGTCTATGATTTGTAAGGGTTTTATTTTTTACGCATCACAAGCTGCTTTAAACAGCGCAAACATCATCTCGTCAGCCCCGTTCTCATACCCCGCTGCGGTCTGAACCAGGACCGTGCCGGTTGTTTGATCGATCAAGATGTTTTGGGCATGGTTGCCGGCCATGCGCAGCATCTGACCGTCGGCCGAGTGATGCCAGAAGAAATTTTTGTATCCACGTGCGGGGCGTGCCACATTGAACCTGACCGCACCTTCCGATGACGTATGACGTGAAGTCGCCTCCAGCCAAGCGGCTGGAACAATCTGTCGACCTTGAACAGTCCCATGTTGCGCCACCAGCAGGCCCAGTCGGGCCCAGTCGCGCAAGGTGGCACAAAAGCCTGCCCCACTGAACGTAAAGCCTTTCGAATCGGTTAGCCATGTGGCCTTGGCCTGAGCGCCCAGGGGTTGCCACAGTTTGTCTTGGGCTATCACAGGCAGGCCTTGTTGGTACGCTGACTCCAGTGCCCAGGCGATCAACACCGGGCACAGGTCGGTGTAGTTAAAGCGCATGCCTTGAGCTTCATGGCGCCCCCATGTGAACTGAAGGATGCCTTGGCGTTGATCGGTGCCCACGCCTCGGCGCGGCGAGTAGCCAATTTGTGAATAGCCATACCGTTCAAAACCCGTGCTGGGGCTGCAATAGGCTTCGCAAATATCGATGCCACTGGTCATGTTCAACAGGTTGCGCAAGGTGATGCCTGCGAATGGATGGCCCTGCAGTGGGGGAACGTACTTCTCGATCGGGTCATCGACAGAAGCGAATTTCCCCTCGTCCAGCGCAATGCCCACCAGCAACCCGACCACACTCTTGGTCATGGACCAGCCGAAAAAACGCATGTCAGTGGTTCGGTTGAAGCGGTATTGCTCGTGCCAAATTTCATCGCCCCGCGCAATCAACAAACCCGTTAGGTTGAATCTGTTCGCGTAGTCCGGTGCGTCCATGAAAAAGTTGGCTTTGATTTTCCGTGGGGCCTGAGTCAAATTTACAGGCGTGGCGCTGGCTTGGATCGTTTGATGCGCCACCATAGCTTCCACGCCACCGGAACAATTGCCAACGTGGTACT
>CAIWWN010000005.1 GCA_903916355.1 uncultured Burkholderiales bacterium
CATTCACATTGCGCCAGCGCGCGCCGGTCGACAAGATCACGGTTTTGGCTTGCAGCGTGCCGCCGTTTTCCATGTGCACTTGCACCAAGCCGCCCGCTTCGGTGGCGGGCACGATTTTGTCAGCGCGTTGCAGGTTCATGATGTCCACCCCGTACTGACGCACTTGCGCTTCCAAGGCTGCGGCAAACTTGGGGCCGTCGGTCTCCAGCACTGAGATGTAGTTCTCGATGGCCATGGTGTCGTTGGTCTGGCCGCCAAAGCGTTCAGCCGCCACACCCACGCGGATGCCTTTGCGGGCCGCATACACGGCTGCTGCCGCACCGGCTGGGCCGCCGCCGACGATCAACACTTCATAGGGGTCTTTGGCGTTGAGCTTGGCGGCTTCGCGGTCGGCCGTCCCCGTGTCCAACTTGGCCACGATTTCTTCCACGCTCATGCGGCCAGAGCCAAAAACTTTGCCGTTCAAGAACACCATGGGCACGGCCATGATTTGACGCTCTTCAACTTCTTTCTGGAACGCGCCGCCTTCAATCACCACGGTCTTGACCTTGGGGTTGAAGATGGCCATCAGCGACAGGGCCTGCACCACGTCCGGGCAGTTGTGGCAAGACAAGGACATGTAGACCTCGAAGCTGAAGTCGCCTTCCAGCGCTTTGATGCTATCGATCACATCTTGCTCAACCTTGGGTGGGTGACCGCCGGTCCACAGCAGCGCCAACACCAGCGAGGTGAACTCGTGGCCGAGAGGCAAGCCCGCAAAGCGCACGCCCTGGGTTTCCCCGTCGCGGGCCACCACAAACGAGGGCTTGCGGCTGTCGTTGCCCGAGGTGTCCAGCGTGACCTTGTCGGACAGGCTGACGATGGTCTCCAGCAAGCTCTTCATGTCGGTTCCGGTCTCGCTGTCGTCCAGCGAAGCGATCAAGCGGATAGGCTGGCGCAGCAAGGCCAGGTACTGTTGCAATTGGGCTTTGAGGGTATCGTCGAGCATGGTTTTTCCAGTTTCAGGGTGCACAGAACCAGACCTTCGCTTGTGGCGGGGCCGGTTGATAAAGGGATTGGGGAGTCGTTGAGGGCAGCGCACGCGCGGTTCGTGACCGGTCTGCGCTGCGCTCAACGCCCTGCACAGCAGGGGTTTTGTAGGAGCTTGCCCTGCAAGCGATCAGGGTTCAATCGCCAGCAGGGCTGGCTCCTACAGGAAGACAGCTGGCAGGATCAGCGATCAGGGTTCAATCGCCAGCAGGGCTGGCTCCTACAGGAAGACAGCTGGCAGGATCAGATCTTGCCCACTAGGTCGATGGAAGGCGCCAAAGTCTTGGCGCCTTCTTTCCACTTGGCTGGGCACACTTGGCCTGGGTTGGCGGCGGTGTACTGGGCAGCGGTCAGCTTGCGCAGAGTTTCTGACACGTCACGGGCGATTTCGTTGGAGTGGATTTCCAAAGTCTTGATGGTCAACTCGGGGTTGATGATGAAGGTGCCACGCAAGGCCAGGCCTTCTTCTTCAATGTGCACGCCAAAAGCACGTGTCAATGTGTGGGTGGGGTCGCCCACCAAGGGGAACTTGGCCTTGCCCACAGCAGGCGAAGTCTCGTGCCAGACTTTGTGCGAAAAGTGGGTGTCGGTGGTCACGATGTAGACCTCGGCGCCGGCTTTTTGGAAAGCTGCGTAGTTGTCAGCCGCGTCTTCGATTTCGGTCGGGCAGTTGAAGGTAAAGGCCGCAGGCATGAAAATCAGCACGTTCCACTTGCCTTTGAGGCTTTGCTCGGTGACTTCAATGAACTTGCCGTTGTGGAAAGCTTGGGTTTTGAAAGGCTGGACTTGCGTGTTGATCAGTGACATAGGGTTTCCGATTATTTATTTAAAAAAGCTATTGAATTGTTATTTTCAATAGCCTTGATCATAAGACCGAAAACGAGCAAGACCGATTGAGTCTTTCAATCGCCGTGATTGGAAACCTTGTGCGTCAGTCCCATAGCCAGAGCCAGCCAAGCTGCAATCCAGCTGCCGCCGCCCCAAGGGACCAGGGCACGGCCAGCCTCCCAGCCCAGCAGGTGTCGGGCGTAAATGCTCAAGCTGAACAACACCATGCCGGTCAGCATCAGCCCGCCTGCAGCCAGCAGCCACCGTGAGGGCCCCACGGACCGAATCGCCAGTGCCACCACCAGCAAGCCCAGCGCATGAAATTGCTGCTGAGTCAAAGCCGTCTGGACCATGCTGGGCACACCCGCAGCAAACTGCGGCAGGTGCGCAAATGCGGCGCTGAAGATCACACTCAAGCCCGCGAACAGCGCGCCAGACAGGCCGAACAATCTGAACAACATAAATAAATCCCAGGAGAGATGGAGGGCGAGCGCAAGCCTTTGATTGTGCCTCGAGCGGTTACACTCGCCTGCGTCACACAAACGTCACGCCAATGTCATTCTTATGACATTTAGAAAATTCAGGAGCTCCCATGCTGTTTGGTAAGTTGTTGCCCAAAGAAGGCAATTTTTTTGAATTGTTCAATCAACACGCCGACCGCATAGTGGATGCCGCCCGCGCCTTCTCTAATTTGGTGGCCAATTACAACGATCAGCATTTGCGCGAAAAATACAACCAGGATGTGGACAACGCCGAACGCGCGGCCGATCGGGTCACACAAGAAGTCAACCGCCTGATCCACACCACCTTCATCACGCCGATCGACCGTGAACAAATTCACACCTTGATCAACCTGATGGACGACGTGGCTGATTTGATTCAAGACTCGGCCGAAACCATGGCCTTGTACGACGTGCGCGCCATGACCCCTGAAATCACACGTTTGACGGACCTGTCGGTTAAATGCTGCGAGCGCGTGCGCGAGGCCGTAAAAATGCTGGCCAAGGTGGCCGACCCGGCGGTGGCCGAAGCGGCGTTGAAAACTTGCGAAGAGATCGACCGCCTGGAGTCCGACGCCGACCGCGTCATGCGCAGCGCCATGAGCAAATTGTTCCGCGAAGAACCCGATGTGCGCGAGGTCATCAAGCTCAAGGCCATTTACGAATTGCTCGAAACCATCACCGACAAATGCGAAGACGTGGCCAATCAGATCGAGGGCATCGTCCTCGAAAACTCCTGATCCCAGCGGAGCTTGAACATGCAAAACATGCAAGCCGCGTTGTGGGTGGTGGTCCTGCTGGTGATGTTGGCCTTGGCCTTTGACTTCATGAATGGTTTTCATGATGCGGCCAACTCGATCGCCACGGTGGTCTCGACCGGAGTGCTCAAACCGGCGCAAGCGGTGTTGTTTGCGGCCTTC
Source organism: uncultured Burkholderiales bacterium (assembly GCA_903916355.1). Taxonomy (GTDB): domain Bacteria; phylum Pseudomonadota; class Gammaproteobacteria; order Burkholderiales; family Burkholderiaceae_C; genus Limnohabitans_A. Next base: position 3,278 of record CAIWWN010000005.1, read on the forward strand.
TTCAATGTGGTCGCCATCTTTATCTTCCACCTCAGCGTGGCGGCTACGGTGGGCAAAGGCATTGTGCAGCCCGGCATCGTGGACACGCACGTGGTGTTCGGCGCCTTGGTGGGCGCGGTGTGCTGGAACGTCATCACCTGGTATTACGGCATTCCCAGCAGTTCCTCGCATGCGCTGATTGGCGGTATTGTGGGTGCGGTCATGGCCAAGGCCGGTGCGGGTGCGCTGATCTCGGCAGGCATCATGAAGACGGTGGTCTTTATTTTTGTCTCACCGCTGCTGGGTTTTTTACTCGGCTCTTTGATGATGGTGCTGGTGGCCAATCTGTTTAAACGCTCGCGTCCTTCTAAGGTGGACAAGTGGTTTAGGCGCTTGCAACTGGTGTCCGCTGGCGCTTACAGCCTGGGTCACGGCGGCAATGACGCACAAAAAACCATCGGCATCATTTGGATGCTGTTGGTCGCCACCGGTTATGTGGCCGCCACCGACACCTCGCCTCCGACCTGGACCATCGTGTCTTGTTACATGGCCATTGGTATGGGTACCATGTTTGGCGGCTGGCGCATTGTGAAAACCATGGGCCAAAGAATCACCAAGCTCAAGCCTGTGGGCGGCTTCTGTGCAGAAACCGGCGGCGCATTGACCCTGTTCTTGGCGACCGGCTTGGGCATTCCGGTGTCCACCACGCACACCATCACCGGCGCCATCGTGGGTGTGGGTTCCACGCAGCGCGCCAGTGCCGTGCGCTGGGGTGTGGCGGGCAACATCGTCTGGGCCTGGGTGCTGACCATTCCGGCCAGCGCTTTCGTCGCTTCGATCGCTTACTGGATCAGCCTGCAGATCTTTTAGGGGCTCTGGATTTGAGTGTGTTTGCCCACACATCATTCCGGACCAGCGGCATACTTCGGTGTGGGTCGATCATTTCCGACAGCATAACGAGGTACTGGTCAGCCTGCTTGAGCTCGACTTGGTCATGGCGCATCCCCTGGTCATCGGTGAAATAGCCTGCGGAACACCTCCAGATCGGACTCAAACACTTTCTGATCTTCAAGGTTTACAACAGACCCAGCAGGCCAGTATTCGTGAAATTTTGGATTTTATCGATCACGAACGCCTTTTTGGCTTGGGCTGCGGTCTTGTCGATCTGCTGCTGCTCGCATCTACCTTGATGTCGCCCGGCGTCGAATGATGGACCTTGGACAAGCGACTGTCAGCATTGGCAGAGCGGTTCAGTGTCTTGCACCAACCAACCCTGCACTAAATCCACCGTGTGGTTGCTCACAGCCAAATCCGGATATCCATTTTTTAAAGATTACTGGCTGATCAGCCGTGCCTCTTCGATCTGGTACTCGAAGTAGCGCTGGAAGCTGAAGACAATACTCGACATCAACACCGTCGTTCCAAGTAACAGCGACAAGGCCACGGCCCCAATGGTCAGCCACTGGGTCTGGCCAGCTGCCGCATTGTCGTCCGCCTCGGGGTTGAACTGCGCATTCCATTGCTCGGGGGACTTCAGGCCATAAATGATGGCGTTCAGCGCGCAGCCGGCCACCGTGAAGCCCAAAAACGGAATCAACACCCAGCTGAGCGAGTCATCCTGACCGTAGGTCAGCGCCCGATTCATGCCGTAGACACCCAGCGCCGTGGGCAGCGGCAGCAACCAGCCCCACACATCACTCAAGCCGAACAAGTAAAAACGGTGCAAACCCAAAGGGCCGCCCAAAAAGGTCAGCCATGCAGCCAGTGTTTTGTTTTTCATAGGTCCCGATTATTCAGGACTTTGAGGCCGCTCCAAGTGAGGGCGCTTGGGTATGCGCCAAACCCAAGGGCTTTTCCATCAGCACAATGTCCAGCCAGCGCTCAAACTTCCAGCCACAGGCGGCAATGGTGCCCACTGGCGTAAAGCCCAGCGCCTGGTGCAGACCCACCGAGGCCGTATTGGCCGAGTCACCGATCACCGCAATCAGTTTGCGCACGCCCGCGCGCTCGGCTTGGGTGCACAGTTCGGCCATTAAGGCGCGCCCCAAGCCTTGGCGGTGCGACGTGCTGTCCATGTAAATCGAGTCCTCCGCCGAGAAGCGGAAGGCGGGCCGTGGTTTGAACCAAGTGCAGTAAGCGAAACCGAGCACGCGTCCGGCATCTTCGACCACCAAATAGGGCAAACCTTTGGCCAGCACGTCGGCGCGGCGGGTGGTCATGTCGGCGGCAGTAGGGGGCTCGATCTCGAAAGTGCCGGTGCCATGCAGCACGTGTTCGCGGTAAATCTGGGTGATGGCATCGATGTCTTGCTCGGTGCTGGGGCGAATCAGTGGCATGCGTGGCAATCTGGAGGTTATAATCAGGGGCTTTTCAGTGTGTCACTGGCCGGGTGGCCAGTTGCGTGTCTCAAACGCTGAGAGAATTTTACAGATGCTTGAGTTTCAAGTGCCTGTTCCACCCTAGGATAAATCATGGTTGTCATTCGTCTTTCCCGCGGCGGCTCTAAAGCCCGTCCATTTTTCAACATCGTTGTGGCTGACAAGCGCGTTCGCCGCGATGGTCGTTTCCTCGAGCGTATCGGTTTCTACAACCCTACAGCTTCGGGTCAAGAAGAAGGTCTGCGTATTGTGCAAGACCGTTTGACTTACTGGCGCAGCGTTGGCGCACAAGCATCGCCTACCGTGGAGCGTTTGGTTCGCCAAGCCGCTGCCAAGGCCGCTTAATCGCCTGCAGCTCAGCCATGCTCCCTTCGCTTGATCCTGCCGAATTGCCGGCAGACGCTATCGAAGTCGGGCGCATCGCTGATGCCTGGGGCATCAAAGGCTGGTTCAAAGTCTTGCCCCACAGCGCCTCCCCCGAGGCGCTTTTTTCTTCCAAACGCTGGTACCTTTTGACGCCCGACCGGCCGATGAAGGGCGTCACGCCTTGGACGGGCGCTTTGATGCTCAAAATCAAAGAAGCCAAAGACCACTCCGACACCGTCGTCGCCACCAGTGTGGATGTGCCAGACCGCAATGCGGCCGAGGCCTTGCGCGGTGCGCGTGTGTTTGTGCCGCGCTCGAGCTTTCCGACCGCCGCCGACAATGAATATTACTGGGTCGATTTGATCGGCCTGGACGTCGTCAACCGCGAAGGCGAGGCGATGGGGCAGGTCAAAGACCTTTTGTCCACAGGCCCACAAACCGTGTTGGTGCTGGGCTACTTGGATGCTGAGGCCAAAGAAGCCGAACGCATGATTCCTTTTGTGGCGGCCTTTGTCGACGCCGTGGATCTGCCAGGGCGCCGTATCACGGTCGACTGGCAAGCCGACTACTGAACGCCTGTTCACTCATCGTTGTGCGTGATCCTAGAGCACCACCCCATGCGCTTTGACGTCATCACTTTATTCCCCGAACTGTTTGCGCCGCTGCTGACCAGCGGCATCACCCGCCGTGCCTATGAGGGCGGCTTGGTCGAGGTTAAATTGTGGAACCCCCGTGACTACGCGCTGGGCAATTACCGCCGTGTCGACGACCGCCCGTTTGGCGGCGGACCCGGCATGGTCATGTTGGCAGAACCTTTGCAGCAATGCCTTGACGCCATTCGCACCAGCCGCAACGAAGCGGCCGCAGTTCAAGCCCCGTTGGTGATGTTCACGCCCACGGGCACCTTGCTGAACCACGCCGCCGTGAGCGACTGGTCGGCCAGCAGCGGGGCGATTTTGCTCTGCGGTCGTTACGAAGGGGTGGATCAGCGCTTCATTGATCGCTATGTGGACCGCCAAATCAGCTTGGGTGACTTTGTCTTGTCCGGCGGCGAAATTGCCGCCATGGCCCTGCTGGACGCGGTCGCCCGGTTGCAACCCGGCGTGTTGAACGACGAGGGCAGCCACCAGTTCGACAG
>CAIWWN010000006.1 GCA_903916355.1 uncultured Burkholderiales bacterium
CAACTCGAACCCGGAAACGGTCTCAACTGACTACGATACGTCAGATCTGCTGTTCTTCGAACCGCTGACGACGGAAGACGTTCTTAACATCTGCGACCGGATGCAGCCAGACGGTGTTATTGTGCAGTTCGGTGGTCAGACACCGCTTAACCTGGCTCGAGGTTTAGAAGCTGCTGGAATCAATATTATCGGCACCAGCCCTGACATGATCGATGCGGCGGAAGACCGCGAGCGTTTCCAAAAATTGCTGCAAGAACTGGGCCTGCGTCAGCCGCCCAATGTCACGGCGCGCACCGAGCCTGAGGCTTTGGAAAAAGCCGCCGCCTTGGGCTATCCCTTGGTGGTGCGCCCCAGCTACGTGCTGGGCGGGCGTGCCATGGAAATCGTGCACGAGCAACGCGATTTGGAACGTTACATGCGCGAAGCGGTCAAGGTGTCGCACGATTCACCTGTGTTGCTGGACCGTTTCTTGAACGATGCCATCGAGTGCGATGTGGACTGTATCCGCGACTCTGAAGGCAAAACCTTCATCGGTGGCGTGATGGAACACATCGAACAAGCCGGCGTGCACAGCGGTGACTCGGCTTGCTCCTTGCCGCCTTACTCCTTGTCGGCGCAAACCGTCATCGAGCTCAAGCGCCAATCGGCCGCCATGGCCGGGGCCTTGAGCGTGATCGGTTTGATGAACGTGCAATTCGCTATTCAGTATGTGGATGGTCAAGACGTCATCTACGTGTTGGAAGTCAATCCACGCGCCTCGCGCACGGTGCCTTATGTGTCCAAAGCCACGGGCATTCAATTGGCCAAAGTGGCGGCGCGTTGTATGGCAGGTCAAAGCTTGGCCTCACAAGGCATCACCAAAGAGGTCACGCCCCCTTATTTCAGCGTGAAAGAAGCGGTGTTCCCGTTTGTGAAGTTCCCTGGTGTCGACACCATCCTCGGCCCCGAGATGAAGTCCACCGGTGAGGTCATGGGTGTGGGCAAGACCTTTGGCGAAGCCTTTGTGAAGAGCCAATTGGGCGCTGGCACCAAGTTGCCGCGCCCCACCAAGGCGGACGGCACGCCGTCGGGGAAAGTGTTTATTTCGGTGAAAAACAACGACAAGCCGCGCGCCATTGAAGTGGCACGTCAACTGGTGGCGCAAGGCTTTGCGCTGATGGCCACCAAGGGCACGGCCAGCGCCATCAACGCCGCAGGCGTGGCCTGTGCCACGGTCAACAAGGTCACCGAAGGTCGTCCGCACATCGTGGACATGATCAAGAACAATGAAGTGGTGTTGGTCATCAACACCGTGGAAGAGCGTCGTAATGCGATTGCGGATTCACGTCATATTCGCACTTCGGCCTTGCTGAACCGGGTCACCACCTTCACCACCATCGCCGGCGCTGAAGCGGCGGTGGAGGGCATGAAGTACATGGACCAGTTGGATGTGATTTCGATCCAAGAGATGCATGCGCAATTGACGGCTTGATCAACACAGGACGTTTTTTGAACGTTCCGTGGCTTGATAATTTGTGTTTTCACCGCCGAGGCATGACGCCCGGCGGTTTGTTTTTTGGAGAAATATCGATGGCTACCATTCCAATCACCAAGCGTGGTTCTGAACTGCTCAAGGCGGAGTTGCACCTTCTGAAAACGGTAGACCGCCCCTGGGTGATTGGCGCCATTGCCGAAGCCCGTGCGCAGGGTGACCTGAGTGAAAACGCCGAGTACGAGGCTGCCAAAGACCGTCAAGGCTTCATTGAAGGCCGTATCCAAGAGGTGGAAGGCAAGTTGTCTGCCGCCCAGGTGATTGACCCCGCCGCAGTCGACGCAGGCGGCCGGGTGATTTTCGGTGCCACGGTGGACTTGGAAGAGCAAAGCTCGGGTGAAAAAGTCACTTACCAAATCGTTGGTGAAGACGAGGCGGACTTGAAGTTGGGCTTGGTCAACATCAGCAGCCCGATTTCACGTGCCCTGATTGGCAAGGAAGAGGGCGACATGGCGGTGGTCCAAGCGCCGGGTGGCGCTAAGAGCTACGAGATTTTGGCCATTCGCTACGAATAAGCGAATGTGGTCGCTGGCGCTATTCGTGCCAGTGGTCAGCCACCCAAGTGGCGGGTTGTATGTAGCGAAAACGCCGGTTGCGCTTGCCGGCCAATGCATCGGGCGGGTTGCACTCGCCATGAAAAATCACAATGCGTGCATCTTTCGGAATGAACGGCGCCTTCCAGTAATTGCTTGGCCAGGTCGGGATGCCGTGGTATTTGAAGCTGGGGCACCACGCTGCATCCCAGTAACTGAGTTTGCCTTGCTGGTGCAAAAAGTCGGATAAATACGCCTGTTCATTGCGAAACTGATGCCGAATCTCTTCCACATGCGTGCGAAAGTAATCCAAAACATCGGGGTGAGCGCCCAACTCAAAACGGTAGACGGATGAATTGCCGGTGATGCGCCAGGGGCGTTTGTAATCGTGAATGATGACGAACTCACCGGGCTGCTCAAAGAACACATCCAGGCTGCCGACAATCACCACATCGACGTCCAAAAACAGCGCTGTGCCTTTGAGACCGTGCAGATCGCCGGCAAAGCTCACCAGCTTGGTCCAGCCACGCTCGGGAATACCGGGGGGCAAGTCCAATGCGGGAATCGGCAGGCAGCTGACTTCGGGTCGTATGCCTTGGGCATCGTCCGTCAAACAGACCATGTGAAAGTCGCCCGTCAAATGACGTTTGACCATCGCATACAGCCGGTTCACATACTCAGGACCGTACTTGGTTCCCCACTTCATGCACATGATGTGGCGCTGGGGCGGCGATACAGCGACCTGCATGTCAGGAGGCTTGGTTGCGTTTTTTCACAGATTTTTGTTTGACTTTGGCACGTTTGACTTGGCCGCCCGAAGTCAGGCGTTGGTTGCCTAAAACGCGCAAGGTCTTCACTTCGGGGCGCTGACCGCCGCGTGAGCTGTATTTCAAAACCTTGAAGTCGCGCGGGCCGGACATCCGGTCCTCGTCCACGGTTTTGAGCTTTTCGGGTTGCGGCCGCCACAAGACAAAAAGTTTGCCTATGTGCTGAATCGGCGCCGCGCTGAGCTGGTTGGCCAACTCCAGGTACATGGCCTCGCGGGCGGCGCGGTCGTCGCCCAGGACCCTGATTTTGATCAGGCCATGGGCATTCAAGGCCGCGTCGGCTTCTTTGATCACGGCGGCCGTGAGGCCCCCGTTTCCGATCATGACGACGGGGGATAAGTGGTGCGCATCAGCGCGATAAACCTTGCGCTCGGCAATGGTGAGTTGAATTTGGGCCATAGCGCTATTATCCCCGCATGGAAGAGAGAATATGAAAGTCAAAACTAAAAGTAAAAAAGTCAACAAATCGTGGCTCAATGACCACGTCAATGACACCTACGTGAAGTTGGCGCAGCGGGAGGGTTTTCGGGCTCGCGCAGCCTACAAACTCAAAGAGATCGATGAAACATTGGGCTTGATCAAGCCGGGGCATCTGGTGGTCGATTTGGGCTCTACCCCTGGGGCCTGGAGCCAGTATGTGCGCCGCCGGCTGTCGCCGCAGGGCGCGGCCTCGGGCACTTTGAATGGCACCATCATTGCGCTGGACTTGTTGCCCATGGACCCGATTGAAGGCGTGCAATTTCTGCAGGGAGACTTTCGCGAAGGCGAGGTCCTGGACCAGCTTGAAGTCCTGATGGCGGGCCGAAAGGCCGATGTGGTGGTTTCGGACATGGCGCCCAATTTGTCCGGCATCGCCTCGGCAGACGCTGCCCGCATCACCCACTTGGTGGAGTTGGCGGTGGAATTTTCCAAGGTACACATGAAGCCGCAGGGCGCCTTGGTGGTCAAACTGTTCCACGGCGGCAGTTACAGCCCCTTGGTGCAGTTGTTCAAGGAAACCTTCAAGCTGGTCAAGCCGATCAAGCCCAAGGCCTCGCGCGACAAGTCCTCAGAGACTTTTTTGGTGGGCATTGAACTCAAGCAGAGCGAGCCACAGTGAAGCTTGGGTGTGATTTTTTTCCATTTCCTTGCGTTTTTAAGGATAAGAGCGCAATTTATGTTCTGTTTGGCGGGTGTGACGCCTAAAATGACAGATCAATTTGACGTTTTTGTGACTGGAGTCCTGCTTGAATAACCAGTGGTTTTCTAAGATTGCTGTTTGGCTGGTGATTGCCATGGTGCTTTTCACTGTGTTTAAACAGTTCGACACCCGCTCAGCCTCCGGGGCTGGTTACGTGGGCTACTCCGACTTTTTGGAAGAGGTTCGCGCGAATCACATCAAGAGCGCGACGATTCAAGAGGGACAGGGCGGCACCGAAATTGTCGCGACCACCAACGACGATCTCCGCTTGCGCACTACTGCGACCTACTTGGACCGCGGCTTGGTGGGCGACTTGATTGCCAACGGCGTGAAGTTCGATGTCAAACCCCGTGAAGAAGGCTCCTTGCTCATGACCTTGCTGGTCAGCTGGGGCCCCATGCTGCTGCTGATTGGCGTGTGGGTTTATTTCATGCGTCAAATGCAGGGCGGCGGCAAAGGCGGCGCCTTCAGCTTTGGCAAAAGCAAGGCACGTTTGCTGGACGAAAACACCAACCCGGTGACTTTCGCCGACGTGGCCGGTTGCGATGAGGCCAAAGAAGAAGTCAAAGAAGTCGTGGACTTTTTGAAAGACCCTTCCAAGTTCCAAAAACTCGGTGGTCGTATTCCGCGTGGCTTGCTGTTGGTCGGCCCGCCCGGCACCGGTAAAACTTTGCTGGCCAAGAGCATTGCTGGCGAGGCCAAGGTGCCGTTCTTCAGCATTTCAGGTTCGGATTTTGTGGAAATGTTTGTCGGTGTCGGCGCGTCTCGGGTGCGCGACATGTTTGACAACGCCAAGAAAAATGCGCCTTGCATCATCTTCATCGACGAAATCGACGCGGTGGGTCGCCAGCGCGGTGCGGGCTTGGGCGGCGGCAATGACGAACGCGAACAAACCCTCAACCAGATGCTGGTCGAGATGGACGGCTTTGAAACCAATGTGGGCGTGATCGTGGTTGCGGCCACCAACCGTCCCGACATCTTGGATGCGGCTTTGCTGCGACCTGGTCGTTTCGACCGCCAGGTGTATGTCACGCTGCCCGATATCCGTGGCCGTGAACAGATTTTGGCTGTGCACATGCGCAAAATCCCGATCGGTCAGGACATGAATCCCGGCGTGATTGCCCGCGGCACGCCCGGCATGAGCGGCGCTGATTTGGCCAACCTGTGCAACGAAGCCGCCTTGATGGCTGCCCGTCGCAACGCCCGTGTGGTGGAAATGCAGGATTTTGAAAAAGCCAAAGACAAAATCTTGATGGGACCCGAGCGCAAGAGCATGGTCATGCCGGAAGAAGAACGCCGCAATACGGCCTACCACGAGGCGGGGCATGCCTTGATTGGCAAGTTGCTGCCCAAGTGCGATCCGGTGCACAAGGTCACCATCATCCCGCGTGGCCGCGCTCTGGGCGTGACCATGTCGCTGCCGGAAAAG
>CAIWWN010000007.1 GCA_903916355.1 uncultured Burkholderiales bacterium
ATGGGTGGCTCCATCTTGGTGGAGACCGTCTTTGCTTGGCCCGGGACGGGCTTCTTGCTCAACACCGCGATTTTTCAACGCGACATGCCGTTGCTGCAAGGCACTTTGTTGGTGCTGTGTATGTTCTTTGTCGGTTTGAATTTGTTGGTCGACATTGTGCAGCCCTTGATTGACCCCCGCATGGGCCGTGGTTGAAGCTGAAAGTTAAAAACAACATGACCCAGACCCTCGATTTGTCTGCTGTAACCCAGCCAAGTCAAAACACCATTCCCAATCGCAGCTACTGGCATGTGGTAGCTCGGCAGCTGCGCCAAGAACCCGTGGCCATGGTCAGTGCCGTGTTGCTGCTTTTGATCATTTGCGCGGCGTTGTTCGCCCCTTGGCTGGCGCCAGCCGATCCGTTCAAAGCCAGCATGCTCAAGCGCTTGCTGCCGGTGGGCAGCCCCGGGTATTTACTGGGCACCGACGAGCTGGGCCGCGACATGCTGACGCGCCTGATGTATGGCGGCCGTTTGTCATTGTTGATGGGCGTGGTGCCGGTGTTTGCGGCATTCTTCATTGGCACCAGCCTTGGGCTGCTGGCCGGCTATGTGGGTGGGCGGGTCAACATGGTCATCATGCGTGTGCTCGATGTGTTCTATGCCTTTCCCTCGGTGCTGTTGGCGGTGGCGATTTCAGGGGCTTTGGGTCCCGGCATGAGCAACAGTCTGATTGCGCTGACTCTGGTGTTTGTGCCGCAGGTGGTGCGGGTGGCCGAAAGCGTGACCACCCAGGTGCGAAAGCTCGATTACATCGAAGCGGCACGTATGAGTGGTGCTGGCTCTTTCTCCATCATCCGCGTGCATGTGCTGGGCAATGTGCTGGGACCGGTTTTTGTTTACGCCACCGGCTTGCTCAGCGTGAGCATGATCCTGGCTTCGGGCTTGTCGTTCTTGGGTCTTGGCGTGAAACCGCCCGAGGCCGAGTGGGGCTTGATGCTCAACACGCTGCGCTCAGCGATTTACAGCAGCCCCGTGCAGGCTGCTTTGCCCGGTGCCTTTATTTTCATCACTTCCATTGCCTTCAATTTGCTGGCCGATGGGGTTCGCTCTGCCATGGACATTCGCCGATGACCACTCCCTCTGTTTCTGATGTGCTTGCGGTGCAAGACCGTGGCGGTCCTGCCCAACCTTTGTTGGTGGTCAAGGATCTAAAAAAACATTTCCCGGTGCGCAGCGGCTTGTTGGAACGCAAATCTCAATTTGTGCACGCTGTCGACGGCGTGAGCTTCTCGGTGGCCAAAGGCACCACGCTGGGCATCGTGGGCGAGTCGGGGTGCGGCAAGTCCACTACCGCACGGCTGATCGCACGCCTGACGCCGCCCGACAGTGGCGGCATGGTGTTCGACGGTGACGGTGTAGCCGAGTACGGCGGCATGGCACTGAAAGAATTTCGGCGCAATTTGCAAATGGTGTTTCAAGATTCATTTGCCTCTCTCAATCCGCGCTTGACCATTTTGGAAACCATCGCCTACGGCCCTCAGGTGCATGGTATGGACAAAGCCACAGCGCTTCAAGAAGGACGCGCACTTCTGGCCCGTGTGGGCTTGGACGCGGATCAATTTGCCTCCCGTTATCCGCACGAACTTTCGGGGGGTCAGCGTCAGCGGGTGAACATTGCGCGTGCCTTGGCTTTTCACCCACGACTGGTGATCTTGGACGAGGCCGTGGCGGCGTTGGACAAATCGGTGCAAGCGCAAGTGTTGAACTTGTTGCAAGAACTCAAGGCCGAGCGCCAACTGACGTATGTGTTCATCTCGCACGACCTGCATGTGGTGCACTACATCAGCGACGAGGTGATGGTCATGTACCTGGGGCAAGTGGTCGAACGTGGCCCGGTGGAGCGTATTTACAGCGACGCTGCCCATCCCTACACGCGAGCCTTGTTGTCGGCCGTTCCTTCTATGGATCCGGCTCAGCGCACGCAGCACTCGCCACTGATGGGCGATCCACCTAACCCCATCAATCCGCCCAACGGTTGCCGTTTTCGCGACCGCTGCAGTTTGGCGCAAGAAGTGTGCGCAGCCAGCACGCCGCTCTTGCGTGCGGTAGGACCGCATGTGGAACACATCGTTGCCTGCCATATGAACGATCCGATGTCGGGCTACCGCCATGCGCCGCTGAACTCGCCCCAACTTAACAGTTTGGAGGCCACGGTATGACGCAGCCACTGGTTTCTGTCAAAGACTTGAGCGTTCAGTTCACCGGCAACCGCAAAGCCCAGGCGCTGAGCCAAGTGAGTTTCGATCTGGCACCCGGCGAGGTGCTGGGCTTGTTGGGCGAGTCGGGCTCGGGCAAAAGCGTGACCTTGCGCACCTTGCTGCGCCTGCACCCGGAGCGCACCACACAGGTGAGTGGCTCGGTGCAAGTGGCCGGCCAAGATGTGCTGAGCCTGCAAGGCAAAGCGCTGAATCACTACCGCGGCGCAGTCACGTCCATGGTGTTTCAAGAACCGGGTTTGGCCTTCGACCCTGTCTACACCATCGGCCAACAAATGGTGGAGGCGATACGTGCACATGACGGTGTGGACATGCGCACCGCCCAGCAGCAAGCGCTGCAGATGTTGGAGCGCGTGCAGATTCCTCAAGCGCGCAGGCGCCTGGATGCCTACCCCCATGAATTGTCTGGTGGTATGCGGCAACGCGCCATGATTGCGCTGGCTCTGGTGTGTCGTCCTCAATTGTTGCTGGCCGACGAGCCCACCACTGCGCTGGATGCCACGGTGCAGATTCAAATCTTGTTGCTGTTGCGCGAGCTGCAAAAAGAAACCGGCATGTCAGTGATTTTTGTCACGCACGACATCGGCGCCGCCGTGGAGGTGGCTGATCGTTTGGCCGTGATGTACGCGGGTCGCTTGGTGGAGATGGGTGATGTGGCCCAAGTGGTGCAGCAACCATTGCACCCCTACACACGCGGCCTGTTAGCCTCTACCGTCAGCGCAGAGAACCGTGGCCAGCCTTTGCAGGCCGTGCCTGGCTCACCCCCTAACTTGGCCAATCTGCCTGCGGGTTGCAGCTTTGCACCGCGTTGCGCACATGCCACGGCCCAGTGCCACCGCGAGGTGCCGCCGACGGTGCTGCGCGACGCATCTGCCCTGGCGTGTTGGCAACCCGTGTCAGAAGGACAGGTGTGGTGATGAATTTGGCTGAATCCACAGGCACCCCGGCTTCACCACTGACCCCTGCACGCAGTCGCGGTGGCTTGACCGATGAGGTGAGTCGCAAGCTGGCCGACGACATCGCCCTGGGTGTGTTCTTGCCGGGTGAAAGATTGGACGAAGCCACCTTGGCCGCCCGTTTTCAGGTCTCACGAACGCCCGTGCGCGAAGCCTTGAAACAACTGGCGATCACCGGTCTGGTGGCGTACCGGCCCAATCGCGGATCGATAGTGGCTGAGTTGTCGCCGCTGCAGATAGACCAGATGTTTGAAGCCATGGGTGAGATTGAGGCCACCTGTGCCCGCCATGCCGTGGTGCGCATGACAGAGGCCGAGCGTAACCGCTTGTCAGAGCTGCATGCGCTGAGCCGCACCGCGATTCAAAACGGTGACGCCGATGCCTATGACCATATCAACCATGATTTTCATTTGATCATCATCCATGGCTCTCACAACCCGGTTTTGATCGATATGGCCTTAGGCCTTCGTCACAAAATATCCACCTTCCGGCGCACGCAGTTTCGCAATCTAGAGCGCATGTCCGCTTCGTTTGAAGAACACTCGGTGATCGTCGAGGCCATGCTTGCGCGAGATGTGGTGACCTGTTACCGCGAAATGCGCGCCCATCTTTTATCTGCCCGCAGCGCAGCTGCGCGCGTGTCCTCTACTTGGAGCTCTACATGAATCCCATTCTCGGTCGTCGCGGCGCGGTCGTCGCACCTCATTCGTTGGCCGCCCAAGCGGGCCTGGATATCTTGCGCGAGGGCGGCAACGCCATCGAAGCCACCATTGCCGTGGCCTCCACCTTGGCCGTGGTGTATCCGCACATGACCGGCATTGGGGGCGACGGCTTTTGGTTGATGCACGCACCCGGCCAAGCCATGCAGTCGATCGACGCTTGTGGTGCTGCCGGTAGCGGCGTGACGCGTGAAGCGTATGGCGATCTGGCTTCTATCCCTTGGCGAGGCCCCTTGGCAGCCAACACCGTGGCCGGGACAGTCTCCGGCTGGGGTTCTGCCTACGCCTATAGTCAAACAAATTGGGGCGGCAAACTGCCGTTTGCACGTTTGCTGGAGAGTGCTATCTTTTATGCGCGTGAAGGCTTCCCGGTGACGCACAGCCAAGAGGCCAACACGCGTAACAAATTGAACGAGCTTCAACACCAGCCTGGATTTGCCAATGCGTTTTTAAATGCGCAAGGTCAAGTTCCAAAGTACGGTGATCGCCACAATTTTCCACAATTGGCGGCGACGCTGACGCAGTTGGCTACAGCAGGGACTGAAGACTTCTACCGTGGTGCATTGGCCGAGCAAATTGCCCGGGATCTGGCCGCCGTGGGCAGCCTCATCACGGCGACCGACCTGGCCCAGCATCAAGCCGTGGTCAAAGCGCCTTTGTCGCTTAGGCTTTCTGACGCCACGGTGTACAACATGGCGCCACCCACACAGGGCTTGGCGTCCTTATTGATCCTGGGCGTATACGATCGCATTCGCCAACAGGGCTGGAATCCCGACAACGTGGCGGGCATCCATGCCTTGGTCGAAGCCACCAAACAAGCGTTCATCGTACGCGATCGCTTTGTCACCGACCCTGAACATATGGCGGTAGAACCGGGCACATTGCTTACATCTGAGGTGGTCCAGCGTCTGGCGACTGCCGTGCCCTTGGACCATGCCAGCCCTTGGCCCGCGCCCAACTCGGACGGTGACACCACCTGGATGGGCGTGGTGGATGAGCAAGGCCGGGCAGTGAGCATGATTCAGAGCATTTATTTTGAGTTTGGCAGCGGTGTGGTCTTGCCTGAGAGCGGCTTTTGGTGGCAAAACCGTGGCTGCTCTTTTGACCTGCAACCCGGCAAATTGCGAAGCCTGGAACCTGGTCGCAAACCGTTTCATACGCTGAACCCGGCCATGGCCCAATTGGACGATGGTCGCTTACTGGTCTACGGCACCATGGGTGGCGAAGGCCAACCGCAAACCCAAGCTGCGGTATTTTCGCGCTATGTCTGGGGTGGGCACAACGTGCGCTCAGCGGTGGCTACACCCCGTTGGTTGTTGGGCCGCACCTGGGCTGAGCAAAGCACGTCGCTGAAGCTGGAGTCGCGTTATCCAGCGGAAGTGATCGATGGTCTCAAAGCACTGGGACACCCCGTAGAAGTTGTGTCTGATTTTGACGAGCGCATGGGTCACGCTGGTGCCCTGGTGCTGCACCCCACAGGTTGGATCGAAGGTGGTGAAGACCCGCGCAGCGACGGCAGCGTCGCGGCTTGGTGAATCGGTCAGACCTGTGAAATTCGATTGGTTTATGAAAGGCATGGTCGCCGCGGTCGTGCTGGCCTTCTTGTGGCCGCAGCCTGGCGCACATGGCGGCTTTTTGCATCCAGAGGTGTTGAACAAGCTGGGTATTGCTGTGGTTTTTTACCTCAATGGATTGAGCCTGTCGATGCAGTCTTTGCGCCAAGGTGCTTCGCGTTGGCAGGTGCATCTGTTGATTCAGTTCAGCACTTTTGTTCTTTTCCCTCTGCTAGGCCTGGGATTACTCAAGCTCGGACAGGGATGGATGTCACCCGATCTGCTGCTGGGTTTTTTCTACCTGTGTGCACTGCCGTCTACTGTGTCTTCTTCTGTTGCGTTGACGGTGGCGGCACGCGGTAATGTCCCGGTGGCTTTGTTCAACGCTACTTTGTCGGCACTGATCGGCGTGTTGCTGACCCCATTGTGGATGGCCTGGGTCATGGGTCAGGAAGGACGCAGTTTGGACGTGACGCCGGTGGTGATGGATTTATTGCTGTGGGTTGTTTGGCCTTTGTTCGTCGGTCAGTTGTCCCGACCTTGGCTGACCACATGGGCTGCGCGGCGTAAGGCGCAAATTCACATCGTTGACCGCGTGACTATTTTGACCCTGGTCTACACCTCATTTTGTGATTCCGTGCAGCAGGGTATCTGGACGAACTATGGCCCCATCGTGGTGATTCAAACCATGGTGGTTTGCGCTGTGTTGTTCTGGCTGGTCTATCAATTCACCCAATGCGCATCAAGGGTGATGGGTTTACCTGAGGAAGATCGGATTGCTGCTGTGCTGTGTGGATCCAAAAAAACGCTGGCTTCAGGTGTACCCATGGCGCATTTGATTTTTGGAGCCTACCCGGTCTTGGGCTTGATACTCATCCCGATCATGCTCTATCACCCTTTGCAGTTGGCGGTGGGGGGATTGCTGTCTCAACGATGGGCTTCACGCGGTTGAGACGTCATTGCACTGACTAAGGGTGTGATGGGAATTTTTGCCCCGACTATTTTGAGCCGTCACTGACTTTTCCCACCCTGTCATATCCAAGCCAGACATTTGGCAGCCGCTTCAGCATGGGCTCCCCCTTCGAGTATGGTGCTTGATCAATCTCCACCCTGATTTGATATATGGATACATTTAAGAGAACACTGACAAAGATAACCAGGCAAAAGCTTTAAGTGACACTCTGGATAAGGTTTCGCACAACGGGGTAAATTTGCGATGCCCAGCGCCTCCCGCTGAAAACGCCATAGTGACCTACGCCTGCCTGCAAATGATGGGTCTTTTTGTAGGCAGGTAATTTGTTGCACAGGTCTTGCGCAGCCAAAGTTTGACCTATACCGCAAATATCATCTCGCTCGCCTTCCACAGTCATCAGGAATATCTTGCGAATAGCAGCAGGATTGACCAGACGATCTTTGTAAGTAAGCTCTCCTTTTGGAAGCAAATGTTTTTGAAAAACTTTTTCAACTGTTTCCAAATAAAAAGGCGCTGACAAATCCATGATCGCAAAATATTCTTGATAGAAATCTCGAATGACATTGGCTTTTTCTTCTTCTCCTGAA
>CAIWWN010000008.1 GCA_903916355.1 uncultured Burkholderiales bacterium
ACCGATGACGAATTAGACCGGCAAGCCTTAGAGAAAGGCTTGGTCGCTCAACTGGGCGATCATTTCTCGCAAGCACGCCAATCTATGAGCGGCAAAGCCTCTGATTTGGTGGTGCAAGCCATGGGCTTATTGGGCGTGCCCTACCGGCGCGGTGGCGCCAGCGAAAATACAGGTTTTGACTGCAGCGGCTTTGTGCGTCACTTGTACGAGCAATCCATTGGTTTGGTCTTGCCCCGTCGCGCCGACGAACAAGCCAAAGCCACTCAGTCCATCGACCGCAACGAATTGAAACCCGGCGACTTGGTTTTTTTCAACACCATGCGCCGCACCTTCAGTCATGTGGGCATCTACCTGGGCGATGGCAAATTCATCCACTCACCGCACACAGGTTCAACGGTGCGGGTGGACGATATGCGCGAAGCCTACTGGAACAAGCGTTTCACCGGTGCCAGACGGGTGCAACCTGGTGAGGCTGAAGCCGCACAACGCTAAAAGACCGGGGGTCCAAAGGCCCTTTTCAAGGCCTGTGCACGTTCAGATGGTCACACCGCCATCCACGACCAAACTCTGACCGGTCATGAACGAGCCGGCGGCTGAAGCCAAAAAGACTGCGGCCCCAGCAATTTCGTCAGGCTCGCCAATCCTGCGCAAAGGCGTGGTGGCCGTGCGCAGCGCCAACATTGCCTCGTCTTCCCACAGCGCGCGCGCAAAGTCCGTCTTGATCAAGCCTGGCGCAATGCAGTTCACCCGGATGTTGTGCGGTCCATACTCCACCGCCAAATTGCGCGCCATCTGCATATCGGCCGCCTTGCTGATGCAATAAGCGCCAATCACGGCCGAGCCGCGTAAGCCACCAATCGACGAAACGATGATGATCGAGCCCTCTTTGCGCTCCACCATCTGCGGCGCCGCCATGCTGATCAACCAATGGTTGGCAATGATGTTGTTGTCCAGGATTTTGCGAAACTGGGCATCGTCAATGCCCGCTTGCGGACCGTAGTAGGGGTTGCTGGCGGCATTGCACACCAGCACATCCACCCGCCCCCAATGCGCCATCGTCTGGTCCACCAGATTTTGCAACTCGTCTTTCGACGAGATATTGGCAGGTATGGCGATAGCGCTGTTCGCGCCATATTGGGCTTGGATGGCATGGGCCACTTCGTCACAAGCCTCTTTTTTGCGAGACGAAATCACTACCTTGGCGCCATGCTGGGCCATGCGCTCGGCAATGGCCCGGCCAATGCCTCGAGATGAGCCGGTGATGATGGCCACTTTGCCGCTCAGTTCAAACAAATTCATGGGGAGTCTCCTTCAGTCAATGACTTGAACAACGGCGTCCAAGGCTTGTGTGTAATTTCACCCGAAAACAAGAGGCCTTCCTGTCACCCCGGGCATAGCGCCAGACCCCGTCAGGCGCGCTGCGCCGTCAGGTCAACCCACGCCACGGCAGTGGTAAGGTCGGGGCCATGAAAACTGAAATTGATCATTTGGTGGTGCTGGCTGCCGACTTGGAAGCCGGCGTTCAATGGTGCGAAGCACAACTCGGCATCACGCCTGGGCCCGGCGGCGAACACGAACTGTACGCCACCCATAACCGTTTATTCAAGATCGCGACACCGGCCAACCCTTTGGCGTATTTGGAAATCATTGCCATCAACCCGCATGCGGTGCGTCCCAAAAAGAAACAGCCCACCCGCTGGTTTGACATGGACGATGCGACCTTGCTCGCCGCCGTGGCCCATGAGCCGCGTCTGGTGCACTTTGTCGCCAGCACCCCCGATTTGCTGGCTGCCCGCATGGCCCTGCGCATGGTGGGGATTGACCGGGGGCCTGCGGTGCATGCCAGCCGCCGCACGTCCAAAGGGGTCTTGAATTGGCAAATCTCAGTGCGGGCGGATGGGCAACGTCTGTTCAACGGCGCTTTGCCCAGTCTGATTCAGTGGGGTAAACCTGTCGCAGCCGATCCCCTGCGCCTGCACCCGCGCAACAGCCTGCCCCGCTCCGGGGTCACGCTGCAGAGCTTGACGGTGCAACATCCCAGTGCCGACAAACTGCAGGCCGCGTTTGAGGCCATCGGTCTGAGCAGCGTGGCGATCACAGAAGGCGCGCCCGACATCATCGCCACGCTGAACACGCCCAAAGGGCTGGTTCAACTGCACAGCATGGGCATTTAAAAGAGCACATGAAGCGGGCACTGGCCCGCCTCGGTCCCCTCGCCTCAGGGGACCTTGCAGGCCTGCACCTTGGCGTAAGCCGCCCACAGTTTGTGCTGCATCTCGCAGCCTTGCATTTGCAAACCAGGTGCTGAAATACCCATGAATCGGTCGGTTTGCGCAATCAAAGCGCGCGCTTGGGCCACCACGCCGGCGCCGTACAGTTGGCGCAGCGCGCTCAGGTAAGGCGCGGTGTCACCCAAATCGGTCAACTGAATCAAACTCTCCACACAGGCATAGACCGCGCGGCGTTGGGGTGAGAGGGGGTCAAAATGGCGCAACCATTCGCAACCCTCGATCGTGGCGGCTTCATCGCCGCAGGCCAAGGCCAACAAGGTTTTGAGTTCGCCTGTGCGCAGATCGGCCCAAAAGGAGTCCGCATCGGCGACCATGCCAATCACGGAAGCCACCGACTGGTGATCGGCCAGACTGGACTCGTTCAACATGGCCAACAAATCGACGCACTCTTCGTTGTCCAGATCCGGCAAATTCAGCACCGCTTCGCGCCAGATGTTGGCCATGCTGTTGTTGTCAAAGTCCAAGTCGTCAACCGGGTAGATCTCGGACATGCCAGGCACCAGCACCCGGCAGGCATAGACACCCAGATGTTCGTAATCGGCAATGTAGACCTCAAAACCGTCTTGGTGAATGCGGTTCAAGGTCCACTGGTAATCTTGCGTGGTGGTACTGGAGAAATTCCAGTCCACAAATACATGGTCTGGACATTCGCTCAAAAAGCGCCAATGCACAACGCCGCTGGAATCGACAAAATGGCTCTCCATATTGGCCGCACTGGCCGCTTCTTCCAAGTCGAACGTGGGCGGCGAAAAGCCGGCCAAGGAATCCAAAGCCCTGCCCTGCAGCAATTCGGTCAATGCGCGCTCCAAGGCCACTTCGAAGCGGGGATGCGCGCCAAAACTGATGAGGCAACCCTGGTCTTCAGGGTGAAGCAAAGTCACATTCATCACCGGGTATTGGCCTCCCAAGGAGGCGTCTTTGACCCAAACGCCGAATCCTGCGGCACGCAATGCGGCAATCCCAGCGGCCATGCGCGGAAAACGCTGAATCACCGACTCAGGCACATCCGGCAGGCAAAGACCTTCACTGATGATCTTGCGTTGGATGTAGCGTTCAAAAATTTCAGCCAGGGCTTGCGTGCGTGCCTCGGACGCCGTATTGCCGGCCGACATGCCGTTGCTCACATACAAATTGTCGAGAATATTGACCGGCATATAGACCGTTTCCCCGTCACTCTGGCGCGTATAGGGAATGGCGCAAATCCCACGCTCTTCGTTGCCCGAGTTGAAATCGACTAAGTTGCACGCATCGATGTTGCTCTCTGGGTTGTAGAACGCATGCAACTCGGGATTGAGCAAGCCTTCAGGCCAGGCGCCGTCTTCAGGCACGTCAAACCAGCGCTCTTGCGGGTCATGCACAAAAACGTGATGGGCCACATCCGGGCCGAGGTAGAAATGGGTCCAAAAGTAATTGGTCGACAGTCGTTCGAAAAACGCCCCCAAAGCACTGGCCAAACAGGCCAGGCGTGTGGCGCCCTTGCCGTTGCTGAACAACATGGGACAATCGCGGTCGCGAATGTGCACCGACCAAATCCCCTCCACCGGATTGAGCCATTTTTTCTCTTCGATGTGAAAACCCAAGTCCTGCAAGCGGGTTTGCATGGTGTTGATGGTCGCCTCCAGCGACGCCTCTTTGCCGGGGATGAAACTTTGAGAACTCACAGCGTGCTGCCTTTAGAAACAGAAAAATAAGGCAGAAAACAACTCTACCGAGAACCACCCGCAGTGGGCCAAGCCTTTTGCTGTGCCTGTATTGTCAGGGCAGAGACGCGAAGCGACTGAGGCCTCATTTCTTCAAGCTTCTTCAGGCAACGTCGCCAAAAGGCCCATGCCAGCGGCCATCACAACCGCCGTCACCCACAAGGCGCCATGAAAAGTACCTGTGGCCTGCGCCATGGCCCCGGCCACCACCGGGGCGATGATCTGGGCCGCACCGTAACTCAGGGTGAGTCGCGCCATGGCCTTGCCGGGGTTGTTGGGCGAGCGTCGCCCCACCAAGGCCAGCGTCAGACTGACGATGCCAATGAAAGTCGCGCCATAACCCAAGGCGCCCGCCAAAGCGGCAGCCAATGAGCCCGACAGGGCCGGCAACACGATGGAGCAAGTTTGCAGGCCAAAAGCCAAAAGCAAAGCCCGCGTGTCGCCGATGCGGCGGGCCACACGGTCCCACACGAACACGGCAGGCATGGCCGCCAGCCCCACCAAAGCCCAGGCCCAAGCGCCCTGCCCGGCCAAAGCAGGCTCACGCTCCACCATGGCCACGGTAAACGTCGCGCTGATAACAAAACCCCAGCCCGCCGCAAAATAGCTGCCGGCCATGGTCAGCAGCCAGCGCCTGGAGACGGCCGGTGCAGCCGATGCTTGCGCGGCCACCACTTCCGGCGGCACGGGTGGGCGCCACAACCAAGCCGGCACAAAAAAGACCCCTCCCACAGCCGCCATGGCCAACCACTGGCTGGACCACAAGGGCCACCACTGCGCCAAGCCCCACGCACCCAAGGCCGTGACCACGATGCTCAGACCAATGCCCATGAAAAACGCCCCCAACTCAGGACGGCGTCCTTGGCGCATCAACCATCCCAAGACCAAACCCGAGCCCAACAACATGCCGGCAGCGCCGCACAAACCGCCCAGGTAGCGCCACAACGCCCAGGCCGGCATCCAGTCCGACAAGGCCATGGCGGCCGTGGTCAAAATCGCCAGCCACAAACCCATGCCATACAGGCGATGGCGCCAGCGCACATCGTCGATCCAAGCCGTGGCCAAGGCGCCGGTGATGTAACCGGCGTAATTGATGGCCGCCAGGCCGCCCGCAGCCGCATCGGTCAAACCGGTTTGGGCTTGCAAACTGGGCAGCAAAGGGGTGTACGCGAAACGCGCTAAACCGATGGTCAGCACCAAGCCGCAGATGCCGCCCGTCAAGACTTGCCAGGGTTGCAGCGAACGGGGTGGTATCGTCAATTCAGACCTTTGCGCTAGCTTAAAACTGCCCGGCTCGCGCAGGCTGCTTCAAACCGCCGTCCACCCAGGCTTGCGCCGTGTTGCGGGTGAGCTTGTAGGACGGATCAACCTTGCATTGCGCCAGCAAGTCCCCGGCTTCGTCCTGCGCAGACAGGATGGCGGACGGGTTTTCATCATCAGGTTCAATGTCCAGCAGCACCGTGACCCGGCCAGACAGCCCTTGCACCGACAAACTCTGGTGCAAGCTGGCATGCAATTGCTGCTCTGAACGTCGCACGAACTCACCGGCCGTTTTCACCAACGTGATGAAGGCGTTGCCGTCCAGCGGTTTCGGGTTCTTTTTATCGCGGCCCATGGTCCAGGGCCCGACCAAGGCGGGCTCCACCTGCCCGGCTTTGAACATGGCGACAGCCCAGCCATCATCATCTTCATTTTTGACGACGCGTGCCGTCCA
>CAIWWN010000009.1 GCA_903916355.1 uncultured Burkholderiales bacterium
GCCGCGTGCCGACCAAGACGTGATTCGCCCCATCGACAAACCCATGTACGCCGAAGGCCACCTGGCCATTCTGAAAGGCAACCTCTCTCCCGAGGGCGCTGTGGCCAAGATCACCGGCCTGAAGAACCCGGTCATGACCGGCCCCGCCCGCGTTTTTGACGACGAGCAGTCGGCCTTGGCCGCCATTTTGGCGGGCAAGATCAAAGCCGGCGACGTCATGGTCTTGCGCTACCTTGGCCCCAAAGGCGGCCCAGGCATGCCTGAAATGCTGGCCCCGACCGGCGCGCTGATTGGCGCGGGCTTGGGCGAAAGCGTGGGCCTGATCACCGACGGCCGTTTCTCCGGCGGCACTTGGGGCATGGTCGTGGGCCACGTGGCGCCCGAGGCGGCAGCAGGCGGCACCATTGCCTTTGTCAACGAAGGCGACTCCATCACCATCGACGCGCACAAGTTGATTTTGGAGCTGAACGTGTCCGAAGCCGAACTGGCTAAACGCCGTGAAGGCTGGGTCGCCCCGGCCCCGCGCTACACCCGTGGCGTGCAAGCCAAATTCGCCTTCAACGCTTCCAGCGCCAGCAAAGGTGCGGTGCTGGATTTGTACTGATCCGTCATCCTTAACTCATTCTCAGGCGTTATAAATGCGGCCTGAGAAAACTAAACACGTCCTTTGTACATTAGGAAAATCATGAAAAAAATCATTGTCACATTGGCCTTGACGGCCGCGACCACTCTGCCGGCCATGGCCGATTTGGCTTTGGCGCAAAGCAAAAATTGCATGGCCTGCCATGCGGTTGAGAACAAAGTTGTAGGCCCTGCTTACAAAGACGTGGCTGCCAAATACAAAGCCGACAAAACAGCGGTGGACAAACTGGCCGCCAAAATCATCAAAGGTGGCTCTGGCGTTTGGGGCCCCGTACCCATGCCCGCCAACGCCCAGGTCAACGAAGCTGAAGCCAAAAAATTGGCCGCTTGGGTGCTGACCCTCAAGTAATTGCAGACTCGCTCAAAACAAAGCCCGCCTACATCGCTGTACGCGGGCTTTTTTGCGGGGGCTGATTTACAGGCCGATAGCGGCAATGCCGGCTTTGGCGATCTGTGCATCTTCATTCGACTTGACGCCGCTGACACCCACAGCGCCCAGGCAAAAACCATCTTTCATGATAGGCACGCCGCCTTCGAGCATGCCCTGTACCGCAGGCGCGGTCAGGAAGGAGTAACGGCCACCGTTGATCACGTCTTCATAGACCTTGCTTTCGCGGCGACCCAGGGCAGAGGTGTGTGCCTTGGCGGGGGCAATGTGGGATGAAATGGCTGCAGCCCCATCCATGCGCGAGAAATGCAGCAAATGACCGCCAGCGTCCACAATGGCAATGCTCACGGCCCAATTGTTTTTCAGGGCTTCGGCTTCGGCCGCTGCGGCCATGGTTTTAACGTCCGACAACTCAAGGCTGGATTGTGTTTTCATGATGCGAATGGTTGATTTGAAAAAATGACAAGCATACAGGCCTGCAGCCTGAAGATTGGACACTTCAACGCAAAACTCTTTTCTCTCCAAGACCCTTTGGATACAGCTTTGCAGCTAAAAACCTGGTTTTCAGACGGTAATTGCACGGACTTACTCCGGCCACCCTACAATGTGCATAGCCCTGCTACACAGGGCCTACAAGGAGATACGACATGAGTGAATTTCAAACCATTGACACCGCATGGGGCTTGGACGTCCAAGCGCAACGCAACCGTGTGATGCGCAACACCTACGGCCTGCTGGCCTTGAGCATGTTGCCCACAGTTCTGGGCGCTTGGTTGGGCGTGGCCACAGGCATTACCCAGTCTTTGAGCGGTGGCTTGGGCTTGGTGGTGTTCCTGGCCGGCGCGTTCGGCTTTATGTTCGCCATTGAGAAAACCAAGAACTCGGCTGCAGGCGTTCCTGTCTTGCTCGGCTTTACTTTCTTCATGGGCCTGATGCTGTCGCGCATGATTGCCATGGTGCTGGGCTTCAAAAACGGCCCCGACCTGATCATGACCGCGTTTGCAGGCACGGCCGGCGTTTTTGCCGTGATGGCGAGTTTGGCCAGCGTGATCAAACGTGACCTGTCAGGCATGTCCAAATGGCTGTTTGTCGGCGCCTTGGTGCTGATGGTGGGCGGCATTGTGAACGTGTTTGTTGGCTCCAGCGCCGGTATGATGGTGTTGTCCACCTTGGCCATCGGCATCTTCAGCGCCTACCTGCTGTATGACCTCAAGCAAATCATTGACGGCGGCGAGACCAATTACATCACCGCCACCTTGGCTCTGTACCTGGACTTGTTCAACATCTTCCAAAGCCTGCTGGCCTTGCTCGGCATCTGGGGCGGCGAGCGCGACTGAACGCCTTCACGGCTTTCAACGCCTGCAGCAAAAAGGACCTTTTCGAAGGTCCTTTTTTTGTGTCTGCCGCGCTCCAATGCGCAGCTGGCTTCGATTGCTAAACAGCCGTCAAGCCAGCTCAAACACCGCCATGCTTTCCACGTGAGCCGTATGCGCAAACATATTCACCACGCCGGCGCTGACGCAGCGGTAACCGGCCGAGTGCACCAGCAAACCCGCATCGCGGGCCAAGGTGGCCGGGTTGCAGCTCACATACACAATGCGCTGCGGCGGCAACCAGCCTTGGCGCAGCTCAGGGGTGTCGTGCAATTGCGCCAGGGCTTTCACCAATGCAAACGCACCTTCACGGGGCGGGTCAATCAGCCATTTGTCGGCAAAGCCGTCAGCGATCAGCATCTCGGGCGTCATGTCAAACAGATTGCGCGCCACAAACTGTGTCGGTGCCATGGCCAGACCTTCTGCACGAGCCGCTTGGTTTTGCGCCAGATTTTCTTCAGAGCGCTGCACCAGCGTTGCGGCGCCTTCAATGCCCAGCACCTCGCGCGCTTGGGTGGCCAAGGGCAAGGTGAAGTTACCCAGGCCGCAAAACCAATCGATCACGCGCTCGGTTTTTTGTACCGCTAGCAAACGCAGCGCACGCGACACGAGCACGCGGTTGATATACGGGTTGACTTGGGTGAAGTCGGTCGGGCGGTACGGCATGTGAATGCTGAAGTCGGGCAAGTCATACGCCAGCTCGGGGCCACCCTCATCAAGCAGCTTGACCGTGTCAGGCCCCTTGATTTGCACCCACCATTGCACCTGGTGTGCCAGGGCAAAGGCGCGCAATTGGGCAATGTCTGAGTCGCTCAAGGGCTCCAAATGGCGCAGCACCAGCGCGGTCACGTCGTCGCCGCAAGCCAGTTCGATTTGCGGCACCGTTTCGCGGGCGTCCATGCCAAAAATCAAGGCACGCAAGGGCAGCAAAAGATCACTCACATGCGCGGGCAAAACGCGGCAGCTTTGGATGTCAGCCACATAGCGGCTCTTGCGCTCATGAAAACCGATCAGCACCTCGCCCTTTTTGTGCACATGGCGCACCGATAAACGGGCACGGAAGCGATAGCCCCAAGCGGGCCCTTCCACCGGGCGCAGCATGGACTCGGGCTTGAGCTTGCCCAAATGCCACAGGTTGTCTTCCAGCACGCGCTGCTTCATGGCCACTTGGGCACTGGCGTCCAGATGCTGCATTTTGCAACCGCCGCAAGCGCCCGTGTGCAAGCCAAAATGCGGGCAGCCCGGGCGCACGCGCTGAGAGGACTCGTGATGGATCTCGGTGACCACGCCTTTTTCAAAGCTGCTTTTGCTGCGGTGAATTTGCGCTGAAACCTCTTCGAAAGGCAAGGCACCTTCAATGAACACCACTTTGCCGTCAGGCTTGCGGGCAATACCTTGGGCCTCAATGTCCATGGCATCGATGCGGTAGTGGCCGGGCAGCAGCAGACCGTCGGGCAGCTCCATGGCAGTCAAAGCGGTGGCGGACGGATCTTCAGCCTGTTGCAGGTCTTTTGTTTTTTGGGAAGTCATAGTGTGTGCGGTGCGTTCAGACCCAAGCGTCCAGATACTCTTGCCAATGCGGGGCATGGGGTACCAGATCGTGCAGTGAGGTCAGAACCAGTTCAATTTCAGCGTCGTATTCTTTGTCAGCGAAGCCGCCGCGCATTTTTTGATAGCGGCAGTACATCAGGTAGGTGTTCATCACATCCGTCTCGCAATAGTTCTGGATGTCGGCGGTTTTGCCTTGCAGGTACTGGGCATAGACCTGTGAGCCGTCCATGCCCAACTTGCCAGGAAAGCCGCACAGCTTGGCCATGGCGTCCAGCGGTGCATTGTTCTTGGGGGTGTACATGGCCAGCAAGTCCATCAGATCCAAGTGGCGGTGGTGGTAACGCGCGATGTAGTTGTTCCATTTGAACTCGCGGTCATCGTCGCCCATGTCCCAGTATTTGTCGGCTACCACCCCATGGCGCAGGCCCCGGTAATGCAGCACGGGCAAATCAAAGCCGCCGCCGTTCCAACTCACCAATTGCGGTGTGTGTTTTTCAATCGCGTTGAAAAAGGTTTGAATGACCTTGCCCTCGCTGACGCCATCCCGGTCGGTGAAGGAGTGAACGCGCAAGCCCTCGGCATTTCTAAAGACACAGCTGATCACCAGCACCCGCTGCAAATACAGCGGGAGAAAATCGCTCTGGCCTTTGTCTTTGCGCGCTTGCACCCAGGCGGCATGCACCTGCTCTTCGCTTTGCGCTTCATCACCAGGGTTCAGTGAACGCAGACCGGCAATGTCCGGAATGGTTTCGATGTCAAACACCAAGACGGGCCAAGCCATGTGACGCGCAGCCCCGATGTCAGCGAACAGGCAGCAGTTTGGCCGGGTCGACAGGTTTGCCCTGGCGTCGAATCTCAAAGTGCAACTTCACGCCACTGGCACTGTCGGAGTTGCCCATCTCGGCAATCTTTTGGCCTTTTTTGACCTTCTGGTCTTCCTTGACCAACAGAGCTTGGTTGTGCGCATAGGCGGTCAAGAACGTGTTGTTGTGCTTGAGGATCAGCAAGTTGCCATAGCCCCGCAGACCGGCGCCGGCATATACCACTTGGCCATCAGCCGCAGCCATCACGGCGTCGCCCGCTTTGCCGCCGATGTCCAAGCCCTTGTTTTTGGCCTCATCAAAGCCGCCAAGCAAAGGGCCTGCGGCAGGCCAGATAAAGGCCAGACCTTCGTCTGCTGGAGCGGCAGGTGTGGCCGATGCGACCGGTGCACTGCCATTTTTGTCTTTGGCCTCCGTCGTTACGGGCGCCGCCTTGGCAGGTACACCCGCGTTGCTCACCGGACGCACTACAACGCCGGCCACTTCCACAGCGGCGTTGGGTGGCACCACCCGAATCACCTGACCTGCTTCGATCAGGTTGGGGTTGTCCAGATTGTTCCATTTGGCCAAATCACGCCAAGCCTGCCCGTTGTCCAAACCAATGCGGGTCAGGGTATCGCCTTGGCGAACCGTGTAGTAGCCGGGCTTGCCGGCATTTTCCGCACCAGGAAGCACCTTTTCAGCCTCCACTTTGCTTGCGCTCGCAGCCAATGGGCTGCTTGCACTGGACTTGCCATGGTCTTCGACCGGGGCCAGAACGCGGGGGCCGGACGAACAAGCGACCAGCGCGGCCGACAAAATACCGATGAATACGTGCCGATTGAAAGAGTTCAAAATCATTCTTATTCCCTCAGGAGATACCCGATTTTAGAGGGACAAAGTGAACGGCCTCCAACACCTGGTGTTGAAAGCCTTGCGCCGTTTTGTCCACCACCACCAAGGCCTGATGTCCGGCCGGGGTCACCATGGGTGCAACCAGCCGGCCACCGACAGCCAATTGGTCCAGCCAAGGCTGCGGAATGTTATTGCCACCAGCCTCGGCAATGATGGCGGCGTAGGGCGCGCCTTTGGCAAAACCCTCCATGCCATCGCCAAACAAGAGGTGCACATTGTGAAGCCGAAAGGCGCGCAAGTTCTCGCGGGCCTTTTCATGCAAGCCCTTTAAACGCTCGATGCTATAGACCTCGCTGGCAATGTGGCTGAGCACCGCAGCCTGGTAGCCGCAACCGGTACCGACTTCGAGCACGCGCCCGAGCTTGCCTGTGGCGCCGTTGCGCAGCAATTCAATCATCCGCGCCACCACATTGGGCTTGGAGATGGTTTGGCCCAAGCCAATGGGCAAGCTGGTGTCTTCGTAAGCCTGATTGACCAGGGCTGTTTCCACAAAGCGATGGCGTTCGACCGTGCCCATGGCCTGCAACACCACTGCGTCCTGAATGCCCCCTTGGGCGAGTTTTTGCACCATGCGCGCGCGCACGGCCACGGAGTCCATGCCAATGCCCTGGCTTTTGTCTTGACCATTGCGCTGACCGAGCGACCCGGCAGGCAGCGCCTTGACTGCGGGGCGAGCCGCCGCGGCCATGGGCTTGGCCTTGGGCTTGTTGCCCGACAGGCTGTCGAGCTTGAGCGGAAAGGCGGGGCGCTGTGGGGTCATGACGTCTGGTCCCCTGGATGGGGCGGCGACATGCGCGCAAAGGCCTGGGCCCACGAACCCAGCCCCTCGTGGTCCGACAGGTCCACCTTCAAGGGTGTGATGGCAATATGACCCTGGCGCGTGGCATGAAAGTCGGTCCCCTCACCATCGTCCAAAGCCTCACCGGCACTGCCAATCCAGTACATGGTTTCACCGCGGGGATTGATTTGCGTGATCACTTTTTCGGCGGCATGGCGGCGACCCAGGCGGCACAGCTTGGGCGGCAAAATGGCGTCCACAGGGGCGTTGGGGATGTTGATGTTTAGCAGCCAGGGCATCACACCGATCATCGATTGGGCCTGCATGTGCAGCACCATCTCGCGCGCTTTGTGGGCCGCTGCATCAATGTGCTTCCAGCCCTTTTCGGTTTGCGAAAACGCCATGGCCGGAACGCCAAACAAGTAACCTTCCATGGCCGCGCCCACGGTGCCCGAATACAAAGTGTCGTCCCCCATATTGGCGCCGTTGTTGATGCCTGACACGACCAAGTCAGGGCGGTAACCGAGCAAACCGGTCAACGCAATGTGCACGCAGTCCGCCGGTGTGCCATTGACATAGCGAAACCCGTTGTCGGCGCGGTGCACGTACAAAGGCGCGTTCAGGGTGAGCGCATTCGATTTGCCACTGTTGTTGTGCTCAGGGGCCACCACTTCCACATCGGCCACGGTTTTGAGCGCTTCGTACAAAGCCACAAGGCCTTCAGCGCGGTAACCATCGTCGTTGGAAATCAAAATTTTCATGGGCGGCCCGTTGGTAATACTCGATTGTAGAGGGGCGGCAGCCTGCCCGGCGCCCC
>CAIWWN010000010.1 GCA_903916355.1 uncultured Burkholderiales bacterium
CAGCATGGCCGGTGCGGCGCTGTTCTTGCCTTTTTTGCCGATGCTACCGACACAAATACTGCTGAACAATATTTTGTACGACATCTCGGAAATCCCGATTCCATTGGACGAAGTGGATGCTGAAGAAATTGCGCAACCACGGATTTTGGAGCTGGGGTTTATCCGCAATTTCATGTTGATCATTGGGCCCATCAGCTCGTTGTTCGACTTTCTGACTTTTTATGTTTTATTGAAAGTCTTGAGCGCTCATGAAGCCCTGTTTCAAACCGGCTGGTTTGTCGAGTCTTTGTGCACCCAGGTGCTGGTCATTTTTGTGATCCGCACAAGAGGTAATCCCTTCAAAAGCAAACCCCACCCCTTGTTGGCTTTGACCTCACTGTCCATCGTGGCGTTGGCCATCGTGCTGCCCTTGACCCCTTTGGGGGCTTACTTTGGCTTTGTCGCGCCGCCTTTGGACTTTTATCTGATCTTGCTGGGCATGACTTTGATTTACTTGGTATTTGTGCAAGCGGCCAAAACCTTCTTCTACCGCTGGATGGCGCGCCGCGTGAGGCGCTCGTGAGTGCCCCTTGAGGGGACAACTGTCATGTGCTCGACAGCGCCTGGCATCGCCACCGTGTACGCTGGCGTTTTGCCGCTCACAGGAGACTTTGATGAACGCTCGCGCCCAGTTCACCCGCATGCAAGACAGCACCCAGGCCGATTGGCAGGCCATTGCGGGGGAGTTCATGCAGTTCACGCAAACCTTGCCCGATCGTGTGATGGCGCATCTGAAATTGCTCGACGGTGACTACGGCGGTTTTCCGGTAGACCGCTACACCCATTGCTTGCAAACCGCCACCCGCGCCCTGCGCGATGGGCGCGGCGATGAGTATGTGGTGTGCGCCTTGCTGCACGACATTGGCGACACCTTGGGCACCTTCAACCACCCCGACATTGCTGCGGCCATTCTCAAGCCCTTTGTGTCCGACGCCAATTTGTGGATGGTGCAGAACCATGGCATTTTTCAGGGCTATCACTTTTTCCATCATCTGGGCATGGATCGGCACATGCGAGACATGTTCAACGGCCATGAACATTACGCGCGCACTGCAGAGTTCATTGCGCTGTATGACGAACCTGCTTTTGATGCAGCCTACGACACTTTGCCGATGTCAGAGTTCGAACCGATTTTGCGGCGCGTGATGGCGCAACCCCTCAACTCCATTTACAAGCCGGCTTTGGAAACCTGAAGCGCTGCGGGCTTCAGTACCAGAACTCCAGGTGCGGAGAGGGGTTGATGTCGGTGCGGTGGCGGTAATTGAAATGCACCACCATGGAGATGCGGCGGTCTTCTTTCTTTTTGACCTTGAAGGGTAAGACCACATGCGGCATGAAGCTGTCAAACACAATCAGATTGCCTTCGTTGTATGGGATTTTGATGCGCTTGGCATTGGAGTGCGCACGCACACCGTCGGACTTGTAAAAGTGGTCCAGCTCATGGGCTAAATACCGTTCACGCCAGATATCCAGGTCTCCGCCTCGTTTTTCGGTGTGTTGCGCGGTGCGCTGGATCGAGATGACGCAGGAATAAGCCCTGGTGTCGGACTTGAAAATGCTTTCGGGATACTGGATCAAGCCTTCTGTGTCGGTATGGATGTTGTACAGATTCCAGGTGGCCAGCTGCAAATTAAAGCCGGCCATTAAAAAGTACTTGGCATCGCGGGGCACGATGGGCAGCGCATCGGCCGCCAGCCCTGAATGGGTCAGAATTTTTTGCCCCGCATAGGCAATGATGTCTTCGATCCCGGGGAAGTGCTTCTTTAAAAATCGGTTGTGTTTGGCGGCATACCGAAAATAGCTTTCATTCAGTCCCGCCTCAATCATGCCGTAAAACGCGGCCATTTGGCCGTAGTGAGGATCCACATCGGGGCCGAAAATCTTCGGGTACTCAAAGATGGTTTGGGCCCATTGCTGGCACACCTGAGGCTGAAGAAAACCCTCTTCAAAAATGAAGTCATTTTGAAATAATTGCTTCATGTTTTTGACTCCGATTCAGGCACCAGGCTCGCCAAAGTAGCGATGTTTCCTAAAGTAACAGATTTTATACAGTTCTCCTAGCGGGTCGGTCAACACATGAAGGATTTTTGCGCCATGAACGCGCGCCAGCTCAGCAGATGTGGGTGACGCTCATCCGGCTTGACCTTGGCGGCGCGGGCAAAATCCACAGCGACCACGGCGGTGATGTCGGCGATGCTCAATTGGTTGGCGGCCAAGAACTCACGCTGCGCCAGTCGCTCGTTGAGCACCACCAAGAAATGCTGCAGCCGGGCCAAACCCCTCTCAGCCAGGGCTGGGATCTGCGCGTAATTGACGGGTCCTGGCAGAGCGCGGTCAACCATCGCCGGCGAGGAGTTGCGCAACACTTCGGCGATCGGCATCAAGCCTTCAAATTCCACCCGCCACTGCCAACTGGCAATTTCGGCCTTGTCTTGGGGCGTGATGCCGAACATGGGCACTTCAGGGTAACGCGCCTCCAGATAGGCCGCAATGGCGGCATTGTCGGTCAGTACATCGCCTTCTTCAGTGCGCAGGGCGGGCACCGTGCACTGCGGGTTGATTTGCCGATAAGCCTCGCTCAGTTGCTCGCCGCTGCGCAGATCCACCTCGACGGTGTCATGCGCAATGCCTTTGGCGGCCAACAGCAAGCGTGCACGCCGCGGGCTGGGGGCGGTGGCGCAGTCGTACAGCGTGATCATGATTGGGGTGCTGCGGCTTGCAGCTTGTCTTGGGTTTGGGTGTCGAAATCACTGGCGTCATGACGCTCGTGCAATTGCGTGTTCAAAGGCCCCATCACGCGATTCACCATGCGACCACGACGCACCGCAGGGCGCTGCGCAATCTCGTCAGCCCAGCGGATCACGTGGGTGTATTCCTGCACCTGCAGGAACTCGCCTCCCTCGTACAGCTGGCCTTTGGCCATGCCGCCGTACCAGGGCCAAATCGCCATGTCGGCAATGGTGTAGTCGTCGCCGGCAATGAAACGGTGCTGGGCCAAGCGTTGGTTGAGGACATCCATTTCGCGTTTGACTTCCATGGCAAAGCGGTCGATCGCGTATTCGATCTTGAATGGGGCGTAGGCATAAAAATGACCGAAACCACCCCCCAGATAGGGTGCGCTGCCCATTTGCCAGAAAAGCCAAGACAGGCACTCGGCCCGCTGTGCGGGCTGCGTGGGCAAAAAGGCACCAAACTTTTCAGCCAAATACATGAGGATGGAGCCGGACTCAAACACCCGCACCGGCTCTGCGCCGCTGCAGTCCAGCAGGGCCGGGATTTTGGAGTTGGGATTGGCGGCGACAAAACCGCTGCCAAATTGCTGGCCCTCGTTGATGCGAATCAGCCAGGCGTCGTATTCAGCTCCGCTGTGGCCGGCGGCGAGTAACTCCTCCAGCATGATCGTGACCTTCACCCCATTGGGCGTGGCCAAGGAGTACAGCTGCATCGGGTGTTTGCCGCGAGGCAATTCCTGCTCATGGGTGGCACCCGCCACGGGCCGGTTGATGTTGGCAAAGCGCCCCCCATTGGCCTTGTTCCAGGTCCAGACCTTGGGCGGGGTGTATGCGGTTGAATCAGTCATGGTGGTCTTTCAAAAGTGGGATCAACAAATGGGGCAGTGCGGCGCCAGTACCTGGCATTCGGTTCAGGCGTGAAGGCCGTGTTTATGCGCGAGGTTGGGGTGGTGTTTCCAGGCCCCCCAGGTAAAAGCGGTTGTGGGTGGGCGAGATGACCAACTCATTGATGCAGGTGCGCGCCGGCATTTGGGCCAAAAACAAAATGGCCTGACCCATGTCTTGGGCCTGCACCATCAGGTCACGTTGGGCTTGTGACGGTGGGGTGGGGCGCTTTTCCATGATGGGGGTGGCCACTTCGCCGGGCAACAGCGACGTGGCCCGGATGCCGTGAGCGCACTCTTCCATGTTGATGGATTCGGTCAGCGCCAGAACCGCGCGCTTGGTGGTGTTGTAGGCCGGCCCGGTGAGTTTGCTGGCGTACAGGCCCGCCCACGACGAGACGTTGATGATCAAGCCGCTGTGTTGCGCCCGCATGGCGGGCAACACCGCATGCACGCAGTAAAAAGAGCCCGACAGATTGATGCCCACCACATCGTCCCAGGCGTCGGTGGTCAGCACATCGAAGTTGCGCTGCGTCGCGTTGGTGCCGGCACTGTTGATCAAGATGTCAATGTGCCCGTGCTGCGCCAAGATAGTGGCTGCGGTGTCCCCAACCGCGTGTTTGTCTGCAACATCCAGCAGCAAGGCTTGGGCGCTGCCCAGTGCTTGCAAAGTACGCAGAGCACTTTCATTGGTGGCGGCGTTGCGTCCGGTGATGATCACATGCGCACCCGCCTGAACCAACGCCATGGCTCCTGCTAAACCGATACCACTGCCGCCGCCCGTGATCCAGGCCACCTGGCCTTGAAGTTGTTTGCCCATGCCGCGAGTTCCTTGTTGTTGAATGATGGTGCATTCAATCATGCTTGTGTCTGGGACGGTGTCACCTTTTACCGTCGGGCCGATCTGGTGCACCGACAAAGTGCCGGAATGTTATTTTTAAATTTAATTGATAAAAACACAAATTACATTTAAAGTGTCAAAAAAATTCGTTTCAGTATTCGCTTCAATGCCTTCTAAT
Organism: uncultured Burkholderiales bacterium; assembly: GCA_903916355.1. GTDB lineage: Bacteria > Pseudomonadota > Gammaproteobacteria > Burkholderiales > Burkholderiaceae_C > Limnohabitans_A. The sequence continues at coordinate 4,675 of CAIWWN010000010.1, forward strand.
GTGAGATGTTGATAAAAGAACTGAAATGACATCAACTCGAATACTTTTTTGTTTTCGGTTTTCATGAGTAAAAAACAGTAGTTGCCTATGCTTTTTGACCATTGCGCCCAATGCCAGCGGTGTTGCCATGTGGATGAGGACTACCCCCCTTTGGAGGTGACTTTGACACGACAGGAAAAGAAAATCTATGGCAGCGTGTGCATTGAAACCTGTTGTGAACATTTGGGCTCTGCGGGCTGCAACCTGGGTGAGGCCAAGCCGGTCAGTTGCAAGCTCTATCCCTTGTCCTATGACCCCCAAACCCGGAGTTTTCACTTCGATGTGGAATGCCCGTTGATGCCGGCCTATTTTGCGCAGTTGGACAACCCGGCCAGTGAGGCCTCCTTGCATCTATCGACCATGTCCCACCTTATCCAAGGTCTAGAGAAGACGGACGCGGCGTTTTTGTTGAACAACCACGCTGTTGATCTGGATTATTTTGAGTTAGAAGCCTTGCCTGTCCGTCCTAGGGAAGTTCAGGAGCCGACATGAGCATGCAGTTGTCTGAAGTCGATAGTTTCACTGAAGAGCCCCTCGAAGAGATGCCGCGCAATGAAGTTCAGGTGCTGGGCCATCAGTCCTGGACGCCTGAGAATTTGTACGTGGAAAGTTACCACGAAGACATTTTGTACTACACCTCACGCTGGGATGCCTTGTGTCCGTATGTGGATGTGACACCGGCCATGCTGGCGATGGCGCCAAAGCCCTTTATCGTCTATGCCGTGCCGCCTGAGAGTCCTTACGGTGTGCCCATCAATGACAAATACGGTTTGGTCCATGCCGGGTCTGAAGCTTTTTGGACAGAGCCGCGCCGAAGCCGTAAATTCAAAGAACTGGACAAATTGTGCAAGGACTTGGTGACCACGTTCACGGTGGTCGCGGGTAAAGACGTGACCTTGCAAGACGTGTACGCCATGGGCGGGGTTCATTTCGCCAACTACTATATCCATGACCATGAAGTGGAAGGCTTTGTCGATTACATCCGCGATCTGGAACTCTTGGTCATCCGGGTACACGCCGCCAATGGTGATCTGGTGCTGACCGACGTGTCTATTTTGTTACCTGAGCGGCAACAGGTCTACGGCAGTTTTTGTCAGTGGAATCGCGACTACAAAAACAAATCGCCAGGTATCTACGCCTGTTTGTTGGCCTCGCGCTGGACCGCCGAGAACGGCTACAAATTTTACAACCTCGGTCCCGTGGACGACTATGGTTACAAGGCCCTCTTCGTGACGGACTTTGAGCCTATTTTTGCACTGGCCATGACCGATCCTGCGCATCCTTTGGCTTTAGACACGACTTCCCCCTTGCACACGGATTTCAAACCTGAGGTTTGGAACCGGATTCACCGCCATCAGTGAGATCCACTCCTGTTGCCTTGCCTGCCCTCCAACGAACGCACCATGTCTAAGATTAAAAATAAGCTGCTCAAACACTTGCAAGAAGAGGTGTATTGCCGGCTCGGCGTCTCACCGGTACACGGCATTGGTGTGTTTGCGATTCGTGCCATTCCCAAGGGCGTCAATCCCATGCGTACGTGGCATCCCTTGGAGGAGGTGCCCTTGACCCTCAAGGCGCTAAAGGGCTTGCCCAAAGGGGTGCGTCAAGAACTGGACATGTTTTGCTATTACAACAAAGAGGTGATGCACATTCCTTCTGTGGGCATGAACACCATGAACATGGCGGTGTATTTGAATCACTCGAAAAAACCCAGTGTGAAGTACCTGAAAAATGGCCAACTGGTCACCTTGAAAGCGGTGCGAACGGGTGAGGAGTTGATGTTGGACTATGACATCAGCTTTGGTGAGATCCATACTTTCGAATAAATGCGGCATCACTCTGGGGTGTGTAAGCCCAAGGAAGCTCTGCAAAAGTCATCGTAACCCCTGACTTAAACGTTATATCTAGATGAAACAAACCACCTTCGCCTCCACCGGATTTGAATTGGTCACCAAGAGAACACGCAAGCGTGAGTTTCTCGATGAGATGA
>CAIWWN010000011.1 GCA_903916355.1 uncultured Burkholderiales bacterium
CGGCCACGGCGTGGGCGGGGATCAGCCTTGGCACGACTTGGCGCAACTGGACGCCGGCAGCTGGCATTCCCGCGCCTATGCGGGCGAGCCGCTGCTGACGCTGGCCAATCTGGCCCGATTTTGCCGCCACAACCACTACCTGCTGAACATCGAAATCAAACCCACACCGGGCACCGAACGACACACCGGCGAGGTGGTGGGCCGCGAGGCTGCGGCCTTGTGGGCAGGTGCCGAATCGTACACAGAGGCGGGCACAGAGGCGGGCACAGCGATCGCGCCCTTGTTGACTTCGTTCCAACCCGAGGCCTTGGCCGGTGCCCAAGCCACTGCGCCCCATTTGCCACGCGGCTTGTTGCTCGACAGCTGGCGCGAAGGCTGGCTGACGCAGGCCCAAGCGCTAGGTTGCCAGGCCATGATCTGCAACTACGCGTTATGGGACGCGCAGACCGTGGACCAGGTGCACGCCGCAGGCATGCGCTGCCTGAGCTACACCGTGAACGACGAATGGGCGGCCGCGCATTTGCTGGCGCTGGGCACCGACGGCATCATCACCGACCGGGTGGACCTGTTCAGCCCAGCCTGAACTCAGTCCAGTTTGGCGCCCGACTTTTGTACCACGCTGGCCCAGCGCGGCAACTCGGCGCTCAAGAATTGGGTAAATTCATCTGAACCCAAAAACGCCGGATCAGCCCCCTGCGCCACCATGCGATTGCGCACCTCCGGCTGCGCCAACACAGTCCTGAAAGCCTCACTCAACTGCTGGACCACGTCTTTCGGTGTGCCCGCTGGAGCCAGAAAACCGTAAAAGCCCACGACCTCGAAATTTTTCAAGCCGGTTTCCATCACGGTGGGCACATCGGGCAAAGCCGCGCTGCGCTCACGACTGGTCACCGCCAAGGCCTTGACCTTGCCTTGCTTGTGGTAGTTGGCCGCTTGCGGAATGCTCTCGGCCATGAATTGCACTTGGCCCCCCATCAGGTCGGTAAAAGCAGGGGCGCTGCCACGGTAGGGACTGTGCACCATGAACAAACCGGTGGCGTTTTTGTACATCTCAGGCACCAGGTGGCTGATGCCGCCATTGCCCGCCGAGCCGTAGTTGATCTGCCCGGGACGGGCCCGCGCATATTCGGTGAACTCTTTCAAACTGTTCACCGGCAGTTTGGGGTTGACCAGCAAGGCCAAGGGCTGCATGGCCGTGCGCGCCACCGGCACAAAGTCTTTCAAAGTGCCATAAGGCAGCTTGCTGTACAGCGCGGGGTTGATCACCATGACCCCGGTGTTGGCCAACATCAGGGTGTAGCCATCAGCGGGCGACTTCATCACTTCTTGGGCGCCCACCGTGCCACCGGCGCCCGACTTGTAGTCAATCAACACCGGTTGACCCAACACCGCTTGCAATTTGTCGGCGAGCAAGCGGGCATGCAAATCCAAAGGGCCGCCAGCGGGAAAGCCGATGACGATGCGAATTGGCTTGGTCGGAAAAGCCCAAGACGCCGAAGCGCCCCACAGCAAGGCCGCTACCGCAGCCCAGCGGCTCATGCGCTTCAAACCAGCGTTAAAAATTGTCGGCATGGTCATCTCCTGATTTTTGATTTCTTGAATGCTTTGCGCACGCCGCACGGCTTCAGCGCGCGCGCCAGCCTTTTTGCAACACCCACTCGACCGTGGCACTGACCACGACCAAGGCGGCGTAAGTGGCCATCTTTCCGTCGTTGTCAAAAACGACCAAGCCCGCCAGCAACACCAACGCACCCGCCGCCGCATTCCAGGCCCAGCGGCGCGTCCATGGCGTGGCAGCGCCGGGGCGAAATCGCCAAGCGCCGCACAGCACGCTGCACGCCGCCAAGGCCAAGGCGGGCAGAAAGAAAAACAACAGGTGCAGCACCATTTGCAAGAAGCTCATGCGCTGAGATTGTGCCGTCAATTCCAACGGGAACCGGCGTTGCAGGCTGGATTTCAACAAAACCCAAGTTTCGTTTTGGGGTACTTTTATAATGAGTGGATATGGCAGTCTGGGCCTTAGGCTTAAACCACACCACCGCACCGCTCGATTTGCGCGGTCGGTTTGCGTTCGCCTTGGACCAATTGCCGCCCACTTTGCAGGGTTTGCGCCACAATTTATCGCAACGCACGCAAAAGCTGCCTGAAGCGGCCATCCTGTCGACCTGCAACCGCACCGAGGTGTATTGCGCCGCCGAGCAATCGGCCATGACCGACACCCTGAACTGGCTGGCGCATACCGGCGGCGTTTCGCCCCATGAGCTGCGCCAGCACACCTACCTGCTGGAAGAAGACCATGTGGCGCGGCACGCCTTTCGCGTCGCCAGCGGTCTGGATTCGATGGTGCTGGGCGAGGCGCAAATTCTGGGGCAACTCAAAGACGCGGTGCGCGCCGCCGAACAAGCTGGCGCGCTGGGCAGCACGCTGAACCAATTGTTCCAACGCAGTTTTGCGGTGGCCAAAGATGTGCGCTCCAGCACAGAGATTGGCGCGCATTCGATCAGCATGGCCGCCGCTTCGGTGCGTTTGGCCAGCCAGTTGTTTGAAGATTTGCGGACCATCAAGGTGCTGTTTGTGGGTGCGGGCGAAATGATCGAGCTGGTGTCGACCCACTTTGCCGCGCGCCAACCGAAAAGCATGACGATTGCCAACCGGTCTCTGGAGCGCGGCGAGAAACTGGCAGCCCGCTATGGGGCCGAAGTCATGCGCCTGGCCGAACTGCCCGAGCGATTGCACGAGTTTGATGCCGTCATCAGCTGTACCGCCAGCACCTTGCCTTTGATTGGCTTGGGCGCGGTGGAGCGAGCCCTGAAAAAACGCAAGCACCGCCCCATGTTCATGGTCGACTTGGCCGTGCCGCGTGACATTGAGCCCGAAGTCAAATCGCTGGAAGACGTCTACCTCTACACGGTTGACGATTTGGCCAGCGTGGTGCAAACCGGCCAGGCACACCGCCAAGCGGCGGTGGCGCAGGCCGAGGTCATCATTGACGCCGGGGTGCAAAGCTTTATGCACTGGATGGTGCAACGCGGCACCGTGCCCTTGATCCGCGAGTTGCAAGCCCAGGCGGAAGCTTGGCGCGAAGCCGAGTTGCAACGCGCCCACAAATTACTGGCCAAAGGCGAGAGCCCCGAAAAAGTGCTGGAAGCGCTGTCGCGTGGCCTGACGCAAAAAATGCTGCATGGCGCCATGGCCGAATTGAAAGCCGCCGATACCGAGCACGCAGAGCAGACCGCGCAGGCCGTGCAACGGATGTTTTTGCGCAGCGAGCGTTAGCGGGCGCGCGTTAACGACCCCACTCTTTTTTGTAGGAGCTTGCCTGCAAGCGATAGGCCAAGGCCCATGCGAAATCCTATCGCCAGCAGGCTGGCTCCTACAACCTACACGCCATGCCATCGCTCGCAGTCAAGCGCCACCTTCGCTCCACCTTCGATGCACCTTCGCTCCCTCCACCCGTTTAAGCCATGAAGTCATTTTTAAAAACCCAACTCGAGCGCTACGCCTTGCGGCTGCAGGAACTGGACTTTTTGCTGTCGCGCGAAGACATCATGCGCGATATGCCGCAGTTCTTAAAGCTCTCGCGCGAGCATGCCGAGGTCAGCGCCGTGGCCACGCGCTACGCCCGACACCAATTACGCAGCCAGGATTTGCAAGCCGCGCAAGCCCTGCTGGCTGACGCAGAAATGCGCGAGATGGCCGAAGAAGAAGTGGCCAGCGCCAGCGCCGAATTGGAAACGCTGGAGGCCGAACTGCAGCGCATGCTGCTGCCCAAAGACCCGGATGATGCACGCCCCGCCTTTGTCGAAATCCGCGCTGGCACCGGCGGCGACGAGTCGGCCCTGTTTGCTGGCGATCTGCTGCGCATGTACTCGCGCTACGCGGAAAACCAAGGCTGGAAAACCGAAATCATCTCCGAGTCGCCCAGTGAATTGGGCGGCTACAAAGAGGTAGTGATCCGAATCGAAGGCGACCAGGTGTATGGCGCACTCAAGTTCGAGTCCGGCGGCCATCGGGTGCAGCGCGTACCCGCCACCGAAACGCAAGGCCGCATCCACACCAGCGCTTGCACCGTGGCCGTGTTGGCCGAGCCCGACGAGGCCGAAGCGATCAAGATCAACCCGGCCGACTTGCGCATCGACACCTACCGCGCCAGCGGTGCGGGCGGACAGCACATCAACAAAACCGACTCGGCGGTGCGCATCACCCACTTGCCCACCGGCATCGTTGCCGAATGCCAAGACGGCCGCAGCCAGCACAGCAACAAAGCCCAAGCCTTGAAAGTGCTGACGGCACGGATTCAAGAAAAAGACCGCTCAGAGCGCGCCGCCAAAGACGCGGCCGAGCGCAAAAGCCTGATTGGCAGCGGCGACCGCAGTGACCGCATTCGCACCTACAACTTTCCGCAAGGCCGCTTGACCGACCACCGCATCAACCTGACGCTGTACAAACTGCTGAGCATCATGGAAGGCGATTTGCAAGACGTGGTCCACGCCTTGCAAGCCTATGAAGCCGCGCAGCAACTGGCGGAGTTGGAAATTGGCGCTGCGGCATGACAGGCCCTTCCAGCCCGACGCTCGCGCAATGCCTGGCCCAGGCCCAGGCCCTGGGGTTGGCACGCCTGGACGCGCAAATGCTCTTGCTGCACAGCCTGGAGCGCCCCTTGCATGAACGTGCCTGGTTGCTGGCGCACGACACCGACCCGCTGACCCCGGAGCAACAGACCGCCTGGCAGGTGGCGCTGCAACTCCGCCTGGCGGGCGAGCCCGTGGCCTACATCACCGGGCGTAAAGAGTTTTGGGGTCTGACGCTGGCAATTGACGCGCGCGTGCTCGACCCGCGGCCCGACACGGAAACCTTGGTGGACTGGGCCTTGGCGGTTTTGCCTGCCCCATCCCAACGGCCAAACAGCCTGCGCCTCCTGGACCTGGGCACCGGCAGCGGCGCCATCGCCCTGGCCTTGCAACACACGCGCCCTGACACTCAGGTCTGGGCGGTGGACGCGAGCGAAGAGGCGCTGTCTGTGGCGCGGACCAATGCCGCGCAGCTCAAGTTACCTGTCAAGTTCATCGCCAGCGACTGGTTCGCCCAGGTGAGCGGTGAGTTTGACCTCATCGTCTCCAACCCGCCCTACATTGCCGACGCCGACCCGCACCTGGCCGCGCTCCGCCACGAACCGCTGCAGGCCCTGACCAGTGGCGCCGACGGCCTGACCGATTTGCGCCGCATCGTGGCCGAAGCACAGGCCCACTTGGCGCACGGCGGCTGGCTGCTGCTGGAGCATGGCTTTGACCAAGCCGAGGCCGTCAGGGTCTTGCTCACGCAGGCCGGGTTCATTCAGGTGCAGTCGCACGCCGATTTGGCGGGGCATGCGCGCTGCAGCGGTGGCCAAAAACCGCCAAAATAACCCTGCTGGGTCAAACCGCCCTTTCAAAGTGAAATAATCACGGTATCGGTTTACCCTAAGCCCTTCTTTTTGACGCCCGATCAGGGTCACCCCAGGAGCCACCATGAGCGATACCCAACAACGCATTGACGACCTCGTTAAGAACAACGACATCACCTTGTTCATGAAGGGCAGCGCCAGCTTCCCCATGTGCGGTTTTTCCGGCCGTGCCATCCAAATCCTGAAAGCCCTTGGCGTGGACACCAAAACTGTGAAAACAGTCAACGTGCTGGACGACGCTGAAATCCGTCAAGGCATCAAGGAATATAGCAACTGGCCGACCATTCCTCAGCTGTACATCAAAGGCGAGTTCATTGGCGGCTCGGACATCATGATGGAAATGTACGAATCGGGTGAGTTGCAGCAAGTGGTCAACGGCCAAGCGTAATTTCGCGGCTCACACTGGCCGCCCAGCAGTGACCATATTCTTGTCAATCCACCTGAAGCTGCCACCGCCGCTGTGACTGCAATACGGCGTTCGGGTAAGCCGCCTGCCCCCGAGAGCCGTTGTACCGCCCCAAGCCCAGCGGCACATCGCCCTGCTCGCGGTCCAGACAATACCGCAGGATCACGCAGCCAAAACGCAAATTGGTTTGCAGGTGAAACAACTTGCGCTCATCACCGTCGCCGATGGTCCGCGTCCAAAAAGGCATGACTTGCATATAGCCTCTGGCCCCCGCAGAAGAAATGGCGTATTTGCGAAACGCGCTTTCAGTTTGGATCAAACCCAGCACCAAGGACAAAGACAGACCCGCGCGGCGCGCTTCGTACCAGAGCGTTTGCAAGAATTCCTGCCGGTCCACAGGCTGCGGCAGCCACCTGGTCAACAGGGCGTTGCACTGTGCACGCCACTGCGCATACGCCTGTCGCTCGGGCTCGGAGCCCAGAACCGGCTCTGGGGGGGCGGCAGCAGCCACGGCCGCCGTCAATGCGGTGCGCACGGCCTGCGACAAGGGCTCCTCGATTTGCGCTGCGGCCAAGGCGTTGAAAACCATCACCCCACTCGCGCCTGCACCTGACATGGCGTGCAGCGCGAGACGCTGCAGCACCTGCCGTCGCCCGAGGGGAGTGACTTGCGCCGACAGCACGGCCTTGCCCTTCAAGCCGCCAGGCGGGCTTTCACATGGGCCAGCACCTCTGCGCTGCTGATTTTGCTGGCGGCGCTGTCGCGGCGGTGTTGGTATTCGACTTGGCCGTCTTTCAGGCCTTTGTCGCCAACCGTGATGCGGTGCGGCACCCCAATCAACTCCCAGTCGGCAAACATGGCGCCAGGGCGCTCGCCGCGGTCGTCCAAAATAACATCCACGCCATCGACCAGCAAGGCGGCGTAGATGCGCTCGGCCTCGGCTTTGACGGCTTCGCTGCGGTCCATGCCGATGGGGCAGATCACCACGGTGAACGGCGCGATCGCGTCCGGCCAGATGATGCCGCGCTCGTCATGGTTTTGCTCAATGGCCGCTGCCGGCAAGCGGGTGATGCCGATGCCGTAGCAACCCATTTCAAAAAATTGCGGCTTGCCGTTTTCGTCCAAAAAGGTGGCGTTCATGGCCTTGGAGTATTTGGTGCCCAGATAGAAAACGTGACCGACTTCAATGCCGCGCTCAATCGCCAACTCGCCCAAACCGTCGGGCGACTTGTCGCCCGCCACCACGTTGCGGATGTCAGCCACCAAGCCAGGTTCGGGCAGGTCACGGCCCCAGTTCACACCGGTGATGTGAAAGTCAGCTTCGTTGGCGCCGCAAATCCAGTTGGCCATCACGGCCACGTCGCGGTCGGCCACCAGATGCACCGGCTTTTTCAAGTTCAGTGGGCCCAGGTAACCGGGCTTGCAGCCAAAATGCGTATCAATCTCGCTCAACGTGGCAAAGCGGAAACCGCCCTCCATGCCCGGCAGCTTACCCACTTTGACTTCGTTCATGTCATGGTCGCCGCGCAGCAGCAAGAGCCAGACTTGGGACTTCACAATTTCACCCTGCTCGTTCAAAGTGTCAGTGGCCAGCACCAAGGACTTGACGGTGGTGGACAGCGGCACGCTCAACAAAGCGGCGACGTCTTCACAGGTGCTTTGGCTCGGCGTGGCGGTTTTCGTCAGCGCCTGATCGGCTGCGCCGCGCAGCTGGCTGGGCGCCAAGGCCTCGGCCTTTTCCATGTTGGCGGCGTAGCTGCTGGCGGGGCAGTAAACGATGGCGTCTTCGCCGGTGGCCGCAATCACCTGGAACTCTTCACTCAAATCACCACCGATCGCGCCACTGTCGGCGGCCACGGCGCGGTAGGTCAGGCCAAAACGGTCAAAGATCTTGCGGTAGGCCGCAGCCATCACCTGGTAGCTGGCTTTGGCGCTGGCGATGTCGCGGTCAAAGCTGTAGGCGTCTTTCATGGTGAATTCACGCCCGCGCATCAGACCAAAACGGGGACGGCGCTCGTCACGAAATTTGGTTTGAATTTGATAGAAATTTTTGGGCAACTGTTTGTAGCTGCGCAGCTCTTGCCGCACCACGTCGGTCACCACTTCTTCGCTGGTCGGCTGGATCACGTAATCACGGCCATGGCGGTCTTTGATGCGCAGCAACTCGGGGCCCATCTTGTCAAAGCGGCCGGTCTCTTGCCACAGCTCGGCCGGCTGCACCACCGGCATGGTCATCTCGATGGCACCGGCCCGGTTCATCTCTTCGCGCACGATGGCTTCGACCTTGCGGATGACGCGCAAGCCCATGGGCATGTAGTTGTAAATGCCGGCGCCGAGCTTCTTGATCAAGCCCGCGCGCGTCATCAGTTGATGACTGGCGATTTCGGCATCCGCAGGGGCTTCCTTGAGGGTAGAAATCAAAAATTGAGAAGCTTTCATGAGGGCAGATCCAGACGTTGCAGGGCGCATCCTCTTGCTGCACGCATGAAGGCGTGCATAATGAATGCAATATAAAAATTTGGGGTTTGATTATGCTGGATCGTGAGGGCTTCAGGCCCAACGTCGGCATCATTTTGCTCAACCAGAAAAATCAGGTGTTCTGGGGCAAACGCATCCGCACCCACAGCTGGCAGTTTCCGCAAGGCGGCATTGACAGAGGCGAAAGCCCTGAACAAGCCATGTTCCGTGAACTGCATGAAGAAGTGGGGCTCTTACCGGAGCATGTGCGCATCGTGGCCCGCACCCGAGATTGGTTGCGCTATGAAGTGCCAGACCGCTTCATCCGCAGGGATGCTCGCGGCTTTTACAAAGGCCAGAAACAGATCTGGTACCTGCTTCAATTGGCCGTGCCCGATTGGAATGTGAATCTGCGCGCCACCAACCACCCTGAATTTGATGCTTGGCGCTGGAATGACTTCTGGGTGCCGCTGGATGTGGTGGTGGAATTCAAACGCGGCGTCTACGAAATGGCCTTGACCGAGTTGTCACGCTTTTTGCCGCGCTTTGAAAGTCGCAACCGCTATCTGCGTGGCAGTCTGCGCAGCCAAGAAGGCGATCAAGGCATGCACATGGAGTTCAGCATGGGCGCCATGCACGTGCACATGGAGCTGCCACCGGGCGCCAGTTTCGATCCAGATCCCCAAAGGGATTTGAACGAGCAGGAACAGGCTCGCACTGTGCCACCCCAGCCTCCGCTTTGACCCTGTCAAGGCACCCCGAGTTTCACCGCCCTTGGGGCAGTGACTTTCTCAGCGGGTCAAGATGAGGTTGTCGCGGTGGATCATTTCAGGCTCCGCCGTGTAACCCAGCAAAGCCTCGAATTCAGTCGACGCCTTGCGGCACAGCAGCCGCGCTTCGGCGCTGGCGTAATTGGCCAAGCCCCGGCCGATCTCAACACCGGTTTCATCGCGAATCGCGATCACATCGCCACGCGAAAAATCACCGTCCACCGACGTCATGCCAATGGCCAGCAGGCTCTTGCCCTCGGCCTGCAGTTTGAGCGCCGCACCGGCGTCCACCTCGACCGCGCCCAGCAGCTGCAAATGATCGGCCATCCATTGCTTGCGGGCTTGTTGTTTGGGCGTTTGCGCCACCAGCAAAGTGCCAATGGCCTCGCCCCGCGCCAAGCGCAGCAAGGCATCGGGCTCACGGCCCCAAGCAATTACGGTTGAGGCGCCGGATCCGGCGGCACGCTTGGCCGCCAAAATTTTGGTGATCATGCCGCCGCGCCCCAGGGACGAGCCTGCGCCGCCAGCCATGGCTTCCAGCGCCGGATCACCGGCACGGGCTTCGTGCACAAAGGTGGCGGTAGGGTCCTTGCGCGGATCGGCGGTGTACAGGCCTTTTTGATCGGTCAAGATCACCAGTGCATCGGCTTCGACCAGGTTGGCGACCAAGGCCCCCAAGGTGTCGTTGTCACCGAACTTGATTTCGTCGGTGACCACGGTGTCGTTTTCGTTGATGACTGGCAAGACCTTGTGCTGCAGCAGCGTCATCAAGGTGGAGCGGGCATTCAAATAGCGTTCGCGGTCGGCCAAATCGGCATGGGTGAGCAAGACCTGGGCACTGCCCAAACCGTTTTCACGCAGCTTGGTTTCGTACACCTGCGCCAGACCCATTTGCCCTACGGCCGCGGCGGCCTGCAATGCATGCACTTCGTGCGGGCGGGTGACCCAACCCAAGCGCTTCATGCCTTCGGCAATGGCACCACTGGAGACCATGATGACCTCACGGCCCTCGCGCGCCAACACCGCCATTTGACGACACCACTCGCCAATGGCCGCTTCGTCCAGGCCACGCCCCTCGTTGGTCACCAAACTGGAGCCCACTTTGACGACGATGCGCCGGGCGTTTTGCAAAACAGTAGGGGTCACGGTCATCGTGTAAATCCACAATCAATCGGGCTGCGGATCTGCGAAACGAGGATCGACGTAGACCGGTTCCTGCTTCGGTTCTTGTTCCTGCTCTTTGAAGCGAGGATCGATGTACACCGGTTCCTGCTCCAGCACTTGCTGGGCCTTGATGTGCTGATAAATCGACTTGATCAAGGGCTCGCAGCCCTCACGCGTCAAGGCCGAAATTTGGAACACCGGGCCTTTGTATTTGAAGCGTTTGACAAAGTCTTTGACCACCGCCTCGCGCTTTTCAGCAGGCACCATGTCCAGTTTGTTCAGCACCAGCCAGCGCGGCTTGTTGAACAGTCCGGCATCGTATTTTTTCAGCTCAGCCACAATCGCCTTGGCTTGCGCCACGGGATCAACACCTTCGTCAAAAGGTGCCACGTCCACAATGTGCAAAAGCAAACGGGTGCGCTGTAAGTGCCGCAGGAACAAATGGCCCAAGCCAGCGCCTTCTGAGGCGCCCTCGATCAAGCCTGGCACATCGGCCACCACAAAGCTCTGCTCAGGACCGACACGAACCACGCCTAAATTGGGGTGCAAGGTGGTGAAGGGGTAGTCGGCAATCTTCGGCCGCGCATTCGAGATGGCCGTGATCAAGGTGGATTTGCCGGCGTTCGGCATGCCCAGCAAGCCCACATCGGCCAAGACTTTCAGCTCCAGTTTGAGGCTGAATTTCTCACCCGGCCAGCCCGGCGTTTTTTGCCGTGGCGCGCGGTTGATGGCGCTCTTGAAACGCATATTGCCAAAGCCGCCGTCACCGCCTTTGGCGATGGTCACGACATCGCCGGCCTTGAGCAACTCAAACAAGACTTCGCCGGTTTCGGCATCGGTCATGATGGTGCCCACCGGCATTTTGAGGGTGACGTCGTCGCCTGCGGCGCCGAACATGTCAGAGCCCATGCCGTGCTGCCCACGCTTGGCCTCGTGCCGGCGTGAAAAACGAAAATCAACCAAGGTATTCAGATTGGAATCCGCCACGGCGTACACATGCCCGCCACGGCCGCCATCGCCCCCGTTGGGGCCACCAAATTCTTTGTATTTTTCATGACGGAACGAGACGCAGCCGTTCCCACCGTCACCTGCGGCGATGTCAATATAGGCTTCGTCAACGAACTTCATGGAAATCCAGTTTAGCGGTTAAAAAGATAAGGCCCAAACAAAAAGCCCCGACCAGGCGGGGCTCCTTGTCTTCAGCGTGAGCCGCTTAAACAGCAGGCGTCACGTTGATGGTGTGCTTGTTCAAAGCGCCTTTGATGGCGAAGGACACATGGCCGTCCACCAGGGCAAACAAGGTATGGTCTTTTCCTTGACCGACATTGACGCCGGCGTGGAATTTGGTACCCCGTTGACGAACAATGATCGAGCCTGCGCTGATCAATTCGCCACCAAAAGCCTTGACGCCCAGCATTTTTGGCTTGGAGTCACGACCATTTCGCGTAGAGCCGCCGCCTTTTTTCTGTGCCATTACCTATTCTCCTCAGGCAGAAATCGCGCCGATTTGCAGTTCTGTGAACTGCTGGCGGTGACCCTGGCGTTTCTGATAGTGCTTACGACGGCGCATCTTGAAGATGTGCACTTTGTCGTGCTTGCCGTGAGACAGCACTGTGACTGTGACTGTGGCGCCGGACACCAGGGGCGTACCGATCTTGATGTCTGCGCCGTTACCGACGGCAAGCACCTGATCAAACACGATTTCCTGGCCAACGTCCGCAGCAATCTGGTCTACTTTAATTTTTTCACCAGCAGCAACACGATACTGTTTGCCGCCGGTTTTTATGACCGCGTACATATTTGACCTCTTGAATGGAAGTTTCCACAGGACGTCCCTGGGGAACCTGCGATTGTAGCATGCAATCGACTTTTCAGCCAGGCCTCGCGCGCCAAGCCACCTAGGCGCTGGTCACGACTGCCTATAATGCGCAGTGAGACCGTCTCACCACGGCAGAAAAACCTCCAGATCGCCCCAAGTTGCCCGCCTCAGCCCACAGCACCGCCACCGTTTTGGACCTGGTCGCCCCCGACATGGGTCAGGTCGACTTGGTGATAGCCGATCGTCTCGCTTCCGGGGTCCCCTTGGTTGGCCAAGTGGCGCAGTACATCATTTCAGCAGGCGGCAAACGCCTGCGCCCTGTGCTGCTGCTGTTGACCTGTGGCGCTTTAGGCTACACCTCCACTCAACGCTTCAACCTGGCCGCCGTGGTGGAATTCATTCACACGGCGACCTTGCTGCACGACGATGTGGTGGACGAGTCCACCCTGCGCCGCGGTCGGCCCACTGCAAACGAGAATTTCGGTAACCCGGCCAGCGTGCTGGTGGGCGATTTTTTATACTCCCGCGCTTTCCAAATGATGGTCGAGGCCAACAGCATGCGGATCATGCAAACCCTGGCCGATGCCACGAATGTGATCGCCGAAGGCGAAGTGCTGCAACTCATGAACATGCACGACGCCTCGCTGGACGAAGAAGGCTACCTGCGTGTCATCCGCTCCAAAACGGCCAAATTGTTTGAGGCCAGTGCGCGTTTGGGCGCGATTTTGGCCGGCAGCACCGAGGCGGTGGAGCAGGCCTGCGCCGAGTACGGCCAGGCCTTGGGCACGGCCTTCCAGGTGATTGACGATGTGCTGGACTACGACGGCAACGCCGACGAAATGGGTAAAAACCTGGGCGACGACCTGCGCGAAGGCAAGGCCACCCTGCCCTTGATCTTGGCCATGCAGCGCGGTAACGCGTCGCAGCGCCAGACAGTGCGTGAAGCCATTGAAACCGGCTCGGTTGAGCGTCTTCAAGAAGTTGTGGCGATTGTGCGTGAAACCGGTGCCTTGACCGCCACCCGGCAAGCGGCTTCATCCGAGGCACAGCGTG
The DNA here is from genome assembly GCA_903916355.1 of uncultured Burkholderiales bacterium. Lineage (GTDB taxonomy): Bacteria > Pseudomonadota > Gammaproteobacteria > Burkholderiales > Burkholderiaceae_C > Limnohabitans_A. The sequence goes on from CAIWWN010000011.1 coordinate 13,113, forward strand.
CCATCGACGCAGCAGGACGCTTGCCCCACAATGTTTATAGCCAAGCCATGGTGACCTTGGCTGCGCAACTGCTCGAGCGCCGCACCTGATTGGCAACGCGGCCTGCGGGCCCTTGCCGGTGCAGCCCTGGATTTTTTGGAAAGCCTTTGATGTCCCCCTCCCCTGAACCCGGTTTGCGCTGCTTCCTTTTGCTGGCCCTGAGCCTGGGCTGTATGGCCGTTTCGGCCGTACATGCGCAAACCGCATTTCCAAGTAAACCGCTCAAAATCGTGGTGCCCAATGCCGCTGGCGGGGCCGCAGACATCACGGCCCGTACCGTCGCGCAAAAGTTGTCCGAAGCCTTGGGGCAATCGGTGGTGATTGACAACAAACCCAGCGCAGGCGGCATCGTGGCCGGCGAAATGGTGGCGCGGTCTGAGCCCGATGGCCATACCCTACTGTTGATCTCCAGCGGTACAGCCGTGAGTGCCGCCTTGTTCAAATCATTGCCGTTTGATACGGTGAAAGACTTCACGCCGGTCTCTAAACTGGCCAGCTTCGACCTGGTGATTGCCGTGGCCGAAGGCGGTCAATTCAAAACCCTGACCGAGTTGCTGGCCTATGCCCGCGCCAACCCCGGCAAACTCAACATCGGCACGCCACAAATTGGCACCACGCAAAACCTCGCCGCCGAACTGTTTTTGAGCTCGGCGGGTCTGACCGCGCAAATCGTGCCTTTCAATGGCACGCCCCCGGTCATCACCGCGCTGCGGGGCGGTGAGATTGACGCCATGGTGGAAATTTTGGGTCCCTTGATGCCGCAAATCCAGTCCAAGGCCCTGCGCCCGGTGGCTTTATTGAGCGACAAGCGCTCACCCGTGCTGCCCGACGTGCCCGCCGTCAGAGAAGTCGGCGGCAATTTGGCGCAATTCAACGTCGCGTCATGGAACGGTTTGTCTGTGCCGGCCAAGACACCGCGCGAGGTGGTGCAGCGCCTGAGCCGAGAATTGCAAACCATTTTGGCCCTGCCCGAAGTGAAAAAGCGTCTCTTGGAATTGAGCTTGTACGCCCAAGGCAGTACGCCCGAACAAGCCTCCGAGCTCTTGAGCCAAGACATTCGCCGCTGGACAGAGGTGATTGCCAAATCGAAGGTCGAAAAACACTGAGGCCACCGCCTTTAGACCGTTCGGTCATGGGCGCAGAGCTGCACATCGACACTTAAGGTATTTACAAAAGATTTTGTTTCGTAGACCATAGTCATTTTTAAGTAGTCTTAAAAATCATGGTCGCACCGAACAGGCCTGGCCCTGCCAGCCCAGGCACAGAAGACGCTCCTGTTGTCACCTATCTCGACCAGATACTGGCCGAGGCGGTCAAGTTGCGCGCTTCGGATCTGCACTTTGAACCCTTTGAGCACAGTTACCGGGTGCGCCTGCGCATCGATGGAGAACTGCGTGAAATGCCCGCGCCTGCCAGGGCGCTGAAAGACAAGTTGGCCTCCCGCATCAAGGTGCTGTCGCAGTTGGACATTGCCGAGAAAAGAATGCCGCAAGACGGTCGCATGAAACTGCAAAGGCCCCAAGGGCCGGCGCTGGATTTGCGTGTCAGCACCCTGCCCACCTTGTTTGGTGAGAAAGTGGTGATTCGCATCTTGTCGCCCGACGCCTCAGGACTCTGTATCGACGATCTGGGTTACGAGGAGGAAGAGCAATCACGGCTGCTGAATGCCATTCGCCAACCCCACGGCATGGTGCTGGTCACGGGCCCTACGGGGTCGGGCAAAACCCAATCGCTGTACGCCTGTCAGAACGTTCTGAATGCCCCGCAAGTGAACATCGCCACGGTCGAGGACCCTTGCGAGATTCATTTGCCTGGCGTCAACCAAGTCAATGTGCATGACAAAGCGGGGCTGACCTTTGCCGTGGCCTTGCGCGCCTTCTTGCGGCAAGACCCGGATGTGCTGATGGTGGGCGAGGTGCGCGATCTGGAGACGGCTGACATCGCCATCAAGGCGGCGCAAACCGGGCATTTGGTGCTCTCCACCTTGCACACCCACGACGCGCCCAGTGCCTTGTCGCGCCTGCGCAATATGGGCATAGCGCCTTACAACATCGTCTCCAGCGTGGCCTTGATCACCGCGCAGCGACTGGTGCGCCGTTTGTGCCCGCATTGCAAACAAGCCACCGAGATCGAGCCTCAACGTCTGCGCGACGCGGGTCTGCCTGACCGCTTCTGGCCGACAGCCGTGAACGCTTACGGCCCCGTAGGCTGCGACCAATGCCACAAAGGATTCAATGGTCGGATCGGTATTTTTCAAGTCATGCCGATCAGTGACGTGATTGCTGATTTGATCTTGCAAGAAGCCAGCACCAGCACCATTGCGGCGCAGGCGCAGCGCGAAGGCGTGCTCACGCTGCGCCAATCGGGTTTGCGCAAAGTGGTGCAAGGCATCACCTCCTTGCAAGAGGTGCTGGGCGCCACCAGCGAGTAAAGCCTCCGGCTGTCTGCGCATGTCCAGCTACGCCCCGCCCTCGCTTGTGTTTGTCTGGACGGGTCACAACGCGCAAGGCTTGGCGCAAACCGGTGAGATCAGCGCCGCCCACATCCGCATGGCCAAGGCCATGTTGCAGCAGCAAGGCATACGGGTAAAGCAGTTGAAGCGGCAAACCCCGCAACGCCCTGTTCGCATCACAGCGCCCAAATTGGCTTTGTTCACACGGCAGTTGGCGACCCTGGTGCGGGCCGGCGTGCCCTTGCTGCAGTCGCTCGATTTGGTCATACGCAGCACCCCCCAGCCGGGCTGGGCGGGTTTGCTGCAAAGTCTGCGCAAGGACATTGAAAACGGCTCAACTTTGAATGCCGCTTTTCGCCAGCATCCAGCCCATTTCAGTCCGCTGTTTTGCAGCATGGTGGCCGCAGGCGAGGCGGCCGGTATTTTGGATGACATGCTGGACAAACTGGCGCTGACGCTGGAGAAAAATGCGGCCCTCAAATCCAAAATCCGCGCCGCGCTGATGTACCCCGCCGTGGTGGTGAGTGTGGCCATGGGGGTGGTGCTGGTGATTTTGCTGACGGTGGTTCCGGTGTTTCAAGATGTTTTCAAATCCCTGGGTGCCACCCTGCCCCTGCCCACCCAATGGGTCATCGGCATCAGTCAAGGACTGCTGCACAGTGCCTGGTTCCTGGCCTTGTTGGGCGTGGTCATGCTGATGCTCTGGCGCAGGGGCTGGCACCGCCAACCGGCGCGCTTGCTCTGGCTCAGTCAGCGCCAGCTGCGTTTGCCTGTGATCGGCGCCATGGTCCAATCTGCGGTGGTGGCGCGCTGGGCGAACACACTCTCGGCCCTGCTGTCCGCAGGCGTGCCCATGTTGGAGGCGCTGGGGCCGGTCGCCTCGGCATGCGATCATCCGGTCTACGCACAGGCATCGGAGACAATGCGGACTCAGGTTGCACAAGGCAGCAGCTTGAATGAATGCATGACCCTGTCTGGTTTGTTCCCCAGCATGGTGGTGCAGATGTGCGCCATTGGCGAAGAAACAGGATCGGTAGACACTATGTTGGCACGCGCAGGTGCATTGCTTGAAAACGAGGTTCACGACCAACTGGCCGGCTTGTCCAGCCTGCTGGAGCCGGTGATCATGGTGCTCTTGGGCAGCGTGGTGGGCACGATCTTGGTGGCGCTGTACCTGCCCATTTTCAAACTGGGTCAGGTCTTTTAATGGCCGAATTTCTGAGCGCCTTGCAGCCGCATGCCGCCTGGGTGGGCGGTCTGCTCGGCCTGATCATCGGCAGCTTTTTGAATGTGGTGATCCACCGCATGCCGCCGATCATGGAGCGGCAATGTCAGCAAGACGCGGCAATGGATGACAGCGACAGCGCTGCGCCACACCCACATTTCAATTTGGCCACGCCCTCCTCTCACTGTCCGCAATGCAAGCACCGCTTGGCCTGGTGGGAGAACCTGCCGGTACTGAGCTTCCTGCTGCTCAAAGGCCGTTGCCATGCGTGCCATGCGCGCATTGGCTGGCGCTACCCGGCAATCGAACTGTTCACCGCACTGGCGCTGGCGGCCTGTTTTCACCATTGGGGCTTGAGTTTGCAAGCGTGCGCCTGGGCCGGTTTCGTCTGCACCCTGGTGGCCTTGGCCGTGATCGATTGGGACACCACCTTCTTGCCCGATCAAATGACCCAGCCACTGACCTGGGCCGGCTTGATCGTGAGTGCGCTCGGCCTGACGGGCCTGAGCCTGATCGATGCACTGTGGGGTGCCGCGGCCGGCTACCTTTCGTTGTGGTCGGTGTACTGGCTGTTCAAACTGTGCACGGGCAAAGAGGGCATGGGCTACGGCGACTTCAAACTGTTTGCCGCGCTGGGGGCATGGTTCGGCTGGGCGGCCTTGATTCCCCTGATTTTGCTGGCCAGCCTGACCGGCATTGCCGTGGGCCTGGTGCTTCAACGCCGCCAACAGTTGCGTGAACAACACTACATTCCCTTTGGCCCTTTTCTGGCTTTGGCCGCTGGGGTCTATCTGATTTGGGGCGACTTTTTTACACGACTGGGATGGGCATAAAGACATGAGCGTCATTCACCACATTGGCCTGACAGGTGGCATCGGCAGCGGCAAAAGTACTGTGGCTGGCTTGCTGACTGAACGCGGCGCCGCCGTGATCGATGCGGACGCGATTTCCAGAAGCCTGACCGCCCCCGGTGGCCGAGCTCTTGAAGCCATCGCCCGTTGTTTCGGCGCCGACATGATCACGCCCGATGGCGCCATGGACCGGGTGGCCATGCGCGCCCGCGTCTTTTCCGATCCCCAGGCTAAAAAACAACTGGAAGGCATCATCCATCCCTTGGTGGGCCAAGTCACGCAAGAGCAAACACAGCAAGCCCTAGACAGCGGCAAAACCTGCTTGGTGTTTGATGTGCCCTTGCTGGTGGAGTCGGGAGACCGGTGGCGCCAAAAAGTGCAGCATGTGCTGGTGGTGGACTGCGAAGTCGCCACGCAAATCAACCGCGTGCGGCAAAGAAGTGGCCTGAGTGAAGCCGAAGTGCAACGCATCATCGAGCAACAAGCCAGCAGAATTCAGCGACTGGCCTGCGCCGACAGCGTAATTTACAACCAAGGTATCGATCTGGACGGATTAAAGCTGCAAGTGGGTTTTTGGGCGCTGCGCTTCGGGCTATGATGGCGCTTCTGAAAGACGCAGCGTGATTCTGTACGAATACCCCTTTAACGAGCGCATCCGCACCTATCTGAGACTCCAGCAGCTGTTTAGCCGTTTGGGGCAATTGATGCCGCGTGAATCTGCCCTCGACCATCACTTTGCCTTGATCACTTTGTTCGAAATTCTCGAGGTCGCTTCACGGCCCGAGCTGAAGTCCGATGTGCTCAAAGACCTGGATCGCCAAAAACAAGTCATGAATGGCTACCGTGGCAACCCGGCCATTTCCGAACAGGCGCTGGACTTGATCGTCGATCAACTCGAACAAAATTTCGAAGCCCTGAATGCCTTGGCGGGCAAGATTGGCAGCAGCTTGGGAGAGAGTGACTTTCTCAACAGCTTGAAAAGCCGCGTGGTGATCCCCGCCGGCACCTGCGAGTTTGACTTGCCGGCCTACCATGCCTGGCAACATTTGGACCCCGCCAAACGCCAAGCCGACCTGCACCAGTGGTCGGCCTGTTTTGTGCCGATTTCCAAGTCGATTCAGATGCTGTTGAAAATGCTGCGCGACTCTGGCTCGGCGCAAAAGGTCATGGCCACGGCCGGACAACTGCAACAGAATTTACCGCAAGGCCGTACCTTTCAATTGCTGCGTTTGCGCATTGATCCGGCCCTGGGCTTGGTGCCTGAGATCAGCTGCAACCGCTTGCTGGTGGTGATTCGCCTGATGCAGCAGCAAACCGATGGCCGACTGGTCTCCAGCACGGAAGACACTGCGTTTGAAATGACCTTGTGCGCATGAGCGTGAACGAGCCCGTGAACAAGCGTGCGCCGCGTCTGGTGCCTTGCCCCACCTGTGGTGGCGACAGCGTCTTCGCCCAGAGCAATGTGTACCGGCCTTTTTGCAGCGCACGCTGCAAAGGGGTGGACCTGGGGGCTTGGGCCAGCGAAAGCTTTCGCGTCCCGGAAGACAATCCACCGGACAGCGAAAATTTCGGCGACCCTAAACTGATGCAGTGAATCCCTGGGGTTCCGCTTGGCAGTTCAGCTGATGTGCGTGGCCCCGGCAAAACCGCGCTCCTCAGCCAACCAGACCAGCACCGGCACTGTGCCGGGCAACACAGGTTGCACCACTGTGGGCAAAGTCTGCCAAGCCGCATCTTGCTGTTCACGCATTTGCAAGTCGCCTTGCCAGTTGAATATTTTGCAAAAGTTCAAACGCACCAAGGCATGCGGGTAGTCGACAAGCTGCTGCTTCCACAACTGCACATCGACCAAAGCCACTTGAATGCCCAGCTCTTCAAACAACTCACGCGCCAAGGCTTGCGCCACCGATTCATCGGCTTCGAGTTTGCCGCCCGGAAACTCCCAATAGCCTGCATACACCTTGCCTTGTGGGCGTGAGGTCAGCAAAAAGGCGCCGTCGGGCTGCAGCAAAATACCTACGGCCACATCCACCACAGCACGGTCCGGGCCACCTTGGCGGGTCAACGCCGCATCGGCCACCAACAATGAACCGCTCATGTGCGAATGGCTTGCTGGCCCATGAAGTCGCGCGCGAACTGGTAAGCCACGCGACCGCTGCGCGAACCGCGCTCCAGAGCCCAGACCAGCGCCTCCGGCCGCGCTGATGCGATCAATGCAGGCGACGCCCCCAAAGAGCCCAGCCACTGGGCCACGATGGTGAGGTATTCGTCTTGCGAAAACGGGTAGAAGCTGACCCACAAACCAAAACGCTCGGACAAGGAGATTTTTTCTTCAATCACTTCGCCCGGGTGCACCTCTCCGTCATCGGTATGGGTGTAGCTCAAGTTGTCCTTCATGTACTCGGGCAGCAAATGGCGGCGGTTGCTGGTGGCGTAAATCAAAACGTTCGGCGTTGAGGCCGCGACCGAGCCGTCCAGAATCGACTTGAGCGCTTTGTAGCCGGGCTCGCCGTCCTCAAAGCTCAGATCGTCACAGAAAATCATGAACTTCTCAGGACGATCGGCCACCACTTCCACAATGTCGGGCAGGTCGACCAAGTCCGTCTTATCGACCTCGATCAAACGCAAACCTTGCGCCGCATAGGCATTCAAACAGGCCTTGATCAAAGACGACTTGCCCGTGCCGCGCGCGCCCGTCAACAACACGTTGTTGGCCGGCAAACCGCGCACAAACTGCTCGGTGTTGCGTTGCATTTTTTCTTTTTGACCGTCAATCTCTTGCAAGTCGGCCAAGCCCATGTCGGACACATGGCGCACCGGCTCCAGCACGCCATGACCAGACGAACGTTTGCGGTAACGCCAGGCGATGGCCGTGGACCAATCGGGTGCGGACAAGGGCTGCGGCAAAACGGCTTCAATGCGGTCTACCAATTGGCTGACCTTGGCCAGCAGCTGTTCCAAAGTGCTGCTCATGATCGGTAGTCCGCGTTGATGGATACATACTCGTGGCTCAGATCGCAAGTCCACACCGTGTCGCTGGCGGCGCCGCGACCCAACACCACGCGCACCACAATTTCGCTTTGCTGCATCACGCGCTGGCCATCGGCCTCTTGGTAATTCGGGTTGCGCCCGCCTTGCACGGCCACCAGCACGTCATCCAGGTACAGGTCAATGCGGGTCTGATCCAAATCTTCAATGCCGGCATAACCCACGGCTGCCAGAATGCGCCCTAAGTTGGGGTCGCTGGCAAAGAACGCCGTCTTCACCAAAGGCGAATGGGCAATCGCATACGCCACCTGGCGACACTCGGCGGCGGTTTTGCCGCCCTCGATCTGCAAGGTGATGAACTTGGTCGCACCCTCACCGTCGCGCACGATGGCATGGGCCAGTTGACGCGCCACCTGCAGCATGGCCGCCTTCAAGGCTTGGCCCTCGGCACTGGCCAGCGAGGTGATTTGCGGATGGGCGGCCTGGTGCGTGGCCATGACCACGAACGAATCGTTGGTCGAGGTGTCGCCATCGATGGTGATGCGGTTGAAGGAGCCGTCGGCCAGCTCCGTGGTCAATGCCTGTAACAGCTCGGGGGCGATGTTCGCGTCGGTGGCCATGAAGCCCAGCATGGTCGCCATGTTCGGGCGGATCATGCCCGCGCCTTTGCTGATGCCGGTGATCGTGACGGTCACGCCGGCAATCACCAAGTGCTGACTGAAGGCCTTGGGCAAGGTGTCGGTGGTCATGATGCCTTCGGCCGCCAGGCCCCAATGATCGGCCTGTGCATCGGCGATGGCCGCAGGCAAACCGGCGACAATCCGCTCGACCGGCAAAGGCTCCATGATCACACCGGTGGAGAAGGGCAAAATTTGCGCTGGCTTGAGCGTCAGCAAGCTGGCCATGGCGTCACAGGTGGCACGCGCATCGGCAAGGCCTTGCGCACCGGTGCCTGCATTGGCGTTACCGGTGTTGATGACCATGGCACGGATGCCATTACCGGCGCTCAAATGTTCACGGCACACCTGCACCGGCGCTGCGCAAAAGCGGTTACGGGTAAAGACCCCCGCCACCGAGCTGCCTTCGTCCAACAAGATCACCGTGACATCTTTGCGGTGGGCCTTGCGCACCCCCGCTTCCGTAATGCCGAGGCGAACCCCCGGGACGGCAAACAAATCAGCGGGATGAGGCGGCAATAAATTGACGGGCATGGCTCTTTTTCTCGTTGTGACTGGCGGTTTCTTATGCCAATTTACCGTGGCAGTGCTTGTATTTTTTGCCGCTGCCGCAAGGGCAGGCTTCGTTGCGACCGACCATGACCCTTGGCGCGGGCTCGGCGGCCAAGGTTTGCGGTGCGCCCGATTCGTCGGGCGCGGTGTAGGTCACGTTGCTGATGGCTTCGGCTTGAGATTCGAGTTGCGCAGCGGCTTGCTCGACTTGCTCAGCCGACTGAATTTTCACATTCATCAGCACCTGGGTGACTTCGTTCTTCACCGAGTCCAGCAACTGACCAAACAGCTCAAAGGCTTCGCGTTTGTATTCCTGCTTGGGTTGCTTTTGGGCATAGCCGCGCAGGTGAATGCCTTGGCGCAAATAGTCCAGCGCGCTCAAATGGTCACGCCAATGGGTGTCAATGCTTTGCAGCAGCACCACGCGCTCAAAGGACAAGAAATTCTCTGCCCCCACAGCATCCAGCTTGGCGCCAAAACTGGCGTGCGCGGCCGCGACGACTTTTTCCAGAATGTCTTCGTCGGTGATGGCGTTGGCATGCTTTACCTGCTCGCGCAAGGGCAAATCAATTTGCCATTCTTCGGCCAATACACGCTCCAGACCCGCCAAGTCCCATTGCTCTTCGACGGTCTCGACCGGCACGAACTGGCGCACCAAGTCGGTGAAACTGCCTTCACGCAAACCGGCAATTTGCGCATTCAAATCTTGCGCATCCAAGATGTCGTTACGCTGCTGGTAAATGACTTTGCGTTGGTCGTTCGAGACGTCGTCGTATTCGAGCAATTGTTTGCGCACATCAAAGTTACGCGCCTCGACTTTGCGCTGCGCGCTTTCGATGCTGCGCGTCACGATGCCGGCCTCAATGGCTTCGCCTTCGGGCATTTTCAGGCGGTCCATGATGGCGCGCACGCGGTCACCTGCAAAGATGCGCATCAAGGAGTCGTCCAAGCTCAGGTAAAACCGCGATGAGCCTGGGTCACCCTGGCGGCCCGAGCGGCCGCGCAGCTGGTTGTCGATGCGGCGTGACTCGTGGCGCTCGGTGGCAATGATGCGCAAGCCACCCAAGGCTTTGACTTTTTCGTGTTCCAGCGTCCAGGCTTGGCGCAAAGCTGCGACCTGTGCTTCGCGCTCTGCGGGGCTCAAGGCCTCGTCAGCGTCCACCGCTTGAATGGATTTTTCAATGTTGCCGCCCAGCACAATGTCGGTGCCGCGACCGGCCATGTTGGTGGCGATGGTCACCATCCCGGGGCGACCGGCTTGGGCCACGATATCGGCCTCTCGGGCGTGTTGCTTGGCGTTGAGCACTTGGTGCGGCAGATTGGCTTTCACCAGCAACTCGGCGATCAGTTCCGAGTTTTCAATCGAAGTGGTGCCCACCAGCACCGGTTGGCCCCGTTCGTAGCATTCACGTATATCAGTGATGGCGGCGTCGTATTTTTCTTTGGCCGTTTTGTACACGCGGTCCAGCTGATCTTCGCGCTGGCTCTTGCGGTTGGGCGGAATCACCACGGTTTCGAGACCGTAGATTTCTTGGAACTCATAGGCTTCGGTATCGGCCGTTCCCGTCATACCGCCGAGCTTGCTGTACAAGCGGAAGTAATTTTGGAAAGTGATCGAGGCCATGGTCTGGTTCTCGGCCTGGATGTTCACGCCCTCTTTGGCTTCCACTGCTTGGTGCAAACCATCGCTCCAGCGGCGACCACTCATCAAACGTCCCGTGAATTCGTCAACGATGACGATTTCGCCATCTTGCACCACGTAATGTTGATCGCGGTGGTACAGGTGGTTGGCACGCAAGGCCGCCATCAGGTGGTGCATCAAGCTGATATTGGCAGGGTCATACAGACTGGCGCCTTCGGGGATCAAGCCCATGCTGGACAAAATCCGTTCAGCGTTTTCGTGGCCATCTTCGGTCAGGTAAATTTGGTGCGATTTTTCATCGACCGTGAAGTCGCCGGGGGTGATGATGCCTTCACCAGTGCGTGGGTCGGCTTCGCCCTCTTGGCGCTTGAGCGAGGGCACCACCTGGTTCATGGCCAGGTACTGCGCTGTGTGGTCTTCGGCTTGGCCGCTGATGATCAAGGGCGTGCGCGCCTCATCGATCAAGATCGAGTCGACTTCGTCGACGATGGCGTAGTTCAGGCCGCGCTGCACCCGGTCGGCCGACTCGTAGACCATGTTGTCGCGCAGGTAATCAAAACCGTATTCGTTGTTGGTGCCGTAGGTGATGTCGGATTGGTAAGCCGCCTGTTTGTCTTCACGCGGCATTTGGGGCAAGTTGATGCCCACCGACAAACCCAAGAAGTTGTACAGACGCGCCATCCACTGTGCATCCCGGTTCGCCAGGTAATCATTGACCGTCACCACGTGCACGCCTTTGCCGGTCAAGGCATTGAGGTAGACCGGCAAAGTCGCCGTCAAGGTCTTGCCCTCGCCAGTGCCCATCTCGGCAATCTTGCCAATGTGCAAAGCAATCCCGCCGATCATCTGCACATCAAAGTGGCGCATTTTCATGACGCGTTTGGAGCCTTCGCGTACCACGGCAAAGGCTTCGGGCAACAGATCGTCCAAAGATTCACCTGCCGTCACCCGGTCTTTGAATTCTTGCGTTTTGGCACGCAGTTGCTCGTCAGTCAGCAACTCCAGGCTGGGCTCCAACGCATTGATGCGTTCAGCCGTCTTGCGGTATTGTTTGACCAAGCGGTCATTGCGACTGCCGAAAATTTGGGTGAGAAAGTTGGTGGCCATGTCTGCACGATCCGCAAAACCCGCTGTGGCGGGTTGCACGACCGGTAATCCTGTGTATTGGTGGGACTGAACTTGAGGGCGACAGTGACTAAAAACAAGGACCTTGAAAACCTTCTCAGTTGCATGTCACTGGCACACCATCAAACCTCCTGATTTTACCCTCTCCCAGGGGCGGCACGATTCCACGCAACGCCCAGGTTCCCAGGGGGCCAATCAACCCCACGAAGTACTCGTTGATAATGCAGATCTCCCCTGCCCATCCATGCGAAAACACAACCAAACCCAATCCCTGCTGCAGGCTGCGCAAGACTCCCCCACGCTGTCGCAGTTGAGCCAGTTGATGCGGGAGTCCACCCAGCGGCTTCGTGCACTGGATGTGTTGATTCCACCCGCTTTGCGCACCGCGATTCAAGCCGGTCCGATTGAAGGCAACGCCTGGTGCCTGCTGGTGAGTAGCAATGCGGCGGCGGCCAAACTCCGGCAAATGCTGCCGGCCCTACAGGCGCATCTGCAAACACAGGGCTTTGACGTGCAAAGCATTCGTGTGAAAGTACTTTCACGCTGAATCCTGAAGTGCCGCGCCGCAAGGCACAAGCGAAAAAAAACCTGCACATGTGAATGTGCAGGTTTTGAAAACTCAAAGAGTTTGGTTCTGGTGCCGCTTGTCGGATTCGAACTGACGACCTACCGCTTACAAGGCGGGTGCTCTACCAACTGAGCTAAAGCGGCAACGGTGTGTATTCTAATTCAACTACGCCCCATTTCAGAGCTGGGCTGGCATTATTTGATGCGGGTCAGCATGGGGCGTGGCGCCGGCGGGGTAGGCGGCAAACCCTCGGGATCTTGCACCTTGGGAACAGCCGCCAAAGCAGACGAATTGGCCAATTCTGCCGAGGGCGCCGCGCCGTCCACAGAAGATCCCAGTACACGCTCGGCACGGTTCACCGGAAAGGCCATGCCTTGCCCGTTTTCACGCGCATAAATCGCCATCACCCGGTTCATCGGCACCATGATCTCGCGTGGCTTGCCACCAAAGCGGGCTTTGAATTCAATGAACTCATTGCCCAGCTTGAGTGAACTGGTCGCATCGAAACTCACGTTCAGGACAATCTCGCCGTCCTGCACATACTCCCTGGGCACCTGGACGGTTTCGTCCACCATCACCGCCACGTAGGGGGTGAGTCCATTGTCCGTGCACCACTCATACAGCGCCCGGACCAAGTAGGGACGGGTGGAGGGCGATTCCTGTGCGTTCATGAACACCTCAAAAACGTCGTGCGTGGATGGATGGGCGGTTTACTTGCGCATGACCTTTTCTGAAGGTGTCAGTGCTTCAATGTAGGCTGGGCGAGAAAAAATCCGCTCGGCATATTTGAGCAAAGGCGCGGCATTCTTGCTCAGGTCGATGCCGTAGTAATCCAAACGCCAAAGCAGGGGCGCGATCGCCACATCCAGCATCGAGAAGTTGTCACCCAACATGAACTTGTTCTTCAAGAACACAGGTGCCAATTGGGTCAAGCGGTCACGAATGTGGGCGCGGGCTTTTTCCAAGGCTTTGTCATTGCCCTTGAGTGCACGGTTTTCCAAAGTCACCACATGCACGAACAGTTCTTTCTCAAAATTGAGCAAGAACAAACGCACGCGTGCGCGGTCCACAGGATCGCCGGGCATCAATTGCGGGTGCGGAAAACGCTCATCGATGTACTCGTTGATGATGTTC
>CAIWWN010000012.1 GCA_903916355.1 uncultured Burkholderiales bacterium
GTCTCTGGTGATGATGGTGTATTCACCTGTCGCGGTGTCACCCGTGTTGGCCCGCAATGGCGGCCAAGTCGTTGCGCACGTGCTGGCGGCGGTGTTGTTGCAAACTGATTTGCCGCTGTCGAGCACGTCTCTGTCAAATTTATACAGAGTGAGTTGAGTGCCGCTGGACACCAGCGTGCCATCGCGTACTTCGGGCGTTGCGGTGGTGTTCGTTCCCCCGCACGCGGCGAGTAAATTGGCGCATAAAACAACCATGCCCCAAATTTTCAATGTTTTCCTGTGTCGGAATGCGTATGTCATAGATTCATGTCCCTGAAAAAGTCTGTTGTTTGCTCTTACCGCAAGAACATGCCTATGTTCAAGGGTGTCAGTTTCTAAAGAAAGAAAAGACACTTAAATTATTTTTGTATTTCAAAAAATAACAACAAAATAGCAAACTTATGACCAGGGGCGAAGGCCAAACGGCAGCCATCCCATGCGTTGTTGTGCCTCAAGCGCTCAGTGCGGTGTGTTTCGCCGTTAATGGACGGGAGAGGGCCAGAAGGCGCGGTGCATTGCCGCCGCTCAGCGGGGTGGCGGCAGCATGGCGCGCAACACGCCGTCTTTGAGTGCCACGTGGTGGACAATCGCGGCCACGGCGTGAATGCCTGAGAGCCAGAGGATCATGTCGCCCAACAGGCCGTGGACATCACCCCAATCGGCCAAGCTGGCCAGTGAGGAATTGGCGTTGATGGGCAACTCGTTGACACGGATGCCGCCGAGCAAGGTCAGCGGGTGGCCTTCGGTGCCCAAGGCCAGCATGGCGCTTACGGGCACAACCAACAGCAGCAGCCACAGCATGCCGTGCGTGGCTTTGGCGCTCAGGTGCATCCACGCGGGCATGTCAAAACGGGGCGCGGCCGGGCGCACCGTGAGCCACAGCAGGCGCAGCAAAGTCAGCGCCGCCACCAGCAGGCCCAGCGACTCATGCGCCACGATGTCCCAGCGCGTGGCCGGGTCCAGGCCTTGGCGCAGCTCACGGCCAAAGTGCTCAGGCCCGAGGACAAAGGCCGCGATCACAGCGATGGCGGTGAGCCAATGCAAGGCGCGGCTCAATGGGTCGTAGTGGGTGTTTGTTGTATTCATGTTGTTTTCCCTGCAAAAGGACCGATTGTGGGGGCCTTGGATGCAGCTTGTGTGGACACGAGCCGTGCAATTGATGCAAGTCAAGTTCATCGCAAAATGAAAACCCGCCTTGACGGCTTTTTCACCTGATTTCTGCTGCGGCTTTGGGCGGTAAAGTCCGGCAAAAGTTTGGTGTATTCGGCCCTTGCGCGGTCAGATTGTGTATGGTGGGTTTTCTTGTCTCTTGGACATATGAAAGGAACTTTCCATGGCCCTACCCTGGCTGATGGCGCTCAAAGTCATTCCGTGGGGCGACGTGATTGAACACGCGCCCACTGTGCTTAAAGCGGCGCGAAAATTGATGGAGCGCCAAAGGGCTGAGCCTGTGTCCAACACAATCACGGGTGTGGACCTGTCGAGCGAGTCTTTACCCAGTTTGGGAGAGCTCAAAAACCGATTGATATCGGCCCAAGTTCAGATCGATGGTCACGCCCAAACGCAAGCGCAACTGACCGAGACTTTGGCTGCATTGGCGGAGCAAAACGCCCAACTGGTCAGCGCGGTTGAAGTGCTGCGCCTGCGCACAAGACTGCTTTTGTGGGGCGTGGCCTTGCTGGCGCTGACCATGGCGTGGTGGGTCTGGCGCTGAGCTCTCTCGGCCATGAGGCCTTGTCTATCGTCAAGCGCTTGTGGTGCCAAAATGCGCGCGCAAGTAAGCCATGATGGCGTTTGAGTCTTGCAGCCATTGAGTCTGGCCTTGGCTGTCGGTGATTTTGAGGCAAGGTACTTTGGTAGCGCCGCTGCCTTGCAGCAGTGCGTCGCGGTTGGCGCTGTCATGCTGCGCATCGCGCTTTTCAATCGACAAAGACAGGCGGCGCATTTCCTGGCGCACCTTGATGCAAAAAGGGCAGGTGCTGAACTGGTACAGCGCCAGGCTTTGGCATTGCAGATCGACCGTGGCTTGCGCCGCGCTCTCGCGTTGCATGCCGGTCGGTTGGGTCAGGCGCTCTTTGAGCAACATGAATGGGCCCAGCACGGTGCGCAGGGTTCTGAAAAATGCACGGATCACGGTTTTCATGGACGCTCAAAGCTTTCAATAAGAAATAGAAATGGAGGGGGCAAAGTCATCAGAGCAGTTTGGCCAAATACTTGCCGGTGAAGCTGTGCGGATTTTGGGCTAACGCTTCCGGCGTGCCCACGCCCACCACCATGCCGCCGCCCGAGCCGCCTTCGGGACCCATGTCGATGATCCAGTCGGCGGTTTTGATCACGTCCAGGTTGTGCTCAATGATGACGATGGTGTTGCCCGCGTCACGCAACTGATGCAGCACTTTGAGCAGCAGGTCGATGTCGGCAAAGTGCAGGCCGGTGGTCGGCTCGTCCAAGATGTACAGCGTGCGGCCGGTGTCGCGTTTGGACAGCTCCAGCGCCAGCTTGACGCGCTGCGCCTCGCCACCCGACAAGGTGGTGGCCGATTGACCCAAGCGGATATACGACAGTCCCACGTCCAGCAGGGTTTGCAGTTTGCGCGCGATGTTGGGCACGGCGTTGAAGAAGGCATAGGCCACCTCCACCGTCATGTCCAGCACCTGGGCAATGTTTTTGCCCTTGTATTGGATTTCCAGGGTTTCGCGGTTGTAGCGTTTGCCTTTGCACACGTCGCAGGGCACGTATACGTCGGGCAAAAAGTGCATTTCTACTTTGACCATGCCGTCGCCTTGGCAGGCTTCGCAGCGCCCGCCGGTCACGTTGAACGAGAAACGCCCGGGGCCGTAGCCGCGTTCGCGCGCGGCAGGCACTTCGGCCAGCAGGTCGCGAATGTGGGTGAACAAGCCGGTGTAGGTGGCGGGGTTGCTGCGCGGCGTGCGGCCAATGGGCGACTGGTCAACGTTGATCACTTTGTCAAAGTGGTACATGCCCAAAATGTCTTCGTGCGGCGCGGGTTCTTCGTGCGCACGGTGAATCTGGTGCGCGGCCGCCAAATACAAGGTGTCGTTCACCAGGGTTGATTTGCCTGAGCCGGACACGCCGGTGACGCAGGTCAAGAGGCCGACCGGGAATTGCGCGGTCACTTCTTTCAGGTTGTTGCCGGTGGCTTTGACGATCTCGATGCTGTCTTTGCCTTTGGGGTGACGCGTGACGGGCACGGCAATTTTCTTGCGCCCCGACATGTATTGGCCGGTGAGCGAGTCGGGCGTGGCCATGATTTCGGCGCAAGTGCCCTGCGCCATGACGCGTCCACCGTGCACGCCGGCGCCGGGGCCCATGTCGATCACATGGTCGGCCACGCGGATCATGTCTTCGTCATGCTCGACCACCAGCACGCTGTTGCCGATGTCGCGCAGGTGTTGCAGCGTGCCGATCAAACGGTCGTTGTCACGCTGGTGCAGGCCAATGCTGGGCTCGTCCAGCACGTACATCACGCCCGTCAGGCCTGAGCCGATTTGACTGGCCAGCCGGATGCGCTGCGACTCACCGCCTGACAGGGTTTCGGCACTGCGGTCCAGGCTCAAATAATTCAGGCCCACGTCGTTCAAAAACTTCAGACGCAAGCCCACTTCGCGCACCACTTTGCTGGCAATTTCGCCCTTGGCGCCGTCGATTTTCAGGTTCTGAAAATACGCTTGCGCTTCGCCCAAAGTCACGTGGCTGATTTGAAAGATGGCACGGGCTTGATCGCCTTGGCCGATCAACACATGGCGCGCTTCGCGGCGCAGGCGTGAGCCCATGCAGTCGGTGCAAGGCTGGTGGTTGCGCAGACGCGCCAGGTCTTCACGCACCACCGACGAATCGGTCTCGCGGTAGCGCCGCGTCATGTTCGGGATGATGCCTTCAAACGGGTGCTTCTTGCTCACCTTTTTGCCTTGCGCGACTCTGGAGTCGCCTCCGGCGCCACCGGACTCCGAGATGTAGCTGAACTTGATGTCTTCTTCGCCCGAGCCAAACAAGAGGACTTGGCGCACGTCGCCCGGCAGGTTTTCAAATGGCGCTTCGACGTCGAACTTGTAGTGCTTGGCCAGGCTTTCCAGCATGCTGAAATAAAAGCCGTTGCGCCGGTCCCAGCCCTTGATGGCGCCGCTGGCCAGGCTCAAGGTTGGGAACGCCACGACGCGCGCCGGGTCAAAGAACTCCATCGTGCCAATGCCGTCGCAGGTGGTGCAAGCGCCCATGGGCGAGTTGAACGAGAACAGGCGCGGCTCCAATTCGCTGATGGCGTAGTGGCAAATCGGGCAGGCGAACTTGGCGTTGAACAAATGCTCTTTGGCGCCGTCCATCTCCACCACCAGAGCGCGGCCTTCGGCCAGGCCCAGCGCGGCTTCAAAGCTCTCGGCCAAGCGCTGGCGCAGGGCGTCGCGTGCCGGGGCATCGGCTTCGGTGCGCACCTTCAAGCGGTCCACCACCACGTCAATGTCGTGCTTCTCGGTTTTCTTCAAGACCGGCAGGTCTTGCGCTTCCACGGTCTGGCCGTTGATGCGAAAGCGCACATAGCCCAGCGCCTGCATTTGCTCAAACACCTGCGCAAATTCACCTTTGCGCTCGCGCGCGATCGGCGCCACGATCATCAGGCGCGTCTCTTCGGGCAGGGCCAGCACCGCGTCCACCATCTGGCTCACGGTTTGCGCTTGCAGGGGCAGGTGGTGGTCGGGGCAGTAGGGCGTGCCGGCGCGGGCAAACAAGAGGCGCAGATAGTCGTGAATTTCGGTCACCGTGCCGACGGTGGAGCGCGGGTTGTGGCTGGTGGCTTTTTGCTCGATGCTGATGGCGGGTGACAGGCCCTCGATCAAATCCACATCGGGTTTGTCCATCAGTTGCAAAAACTGGCGCGCGTAGGTGGACAGGCTTTCCACATAGCGGCGCTGGCCTTCGGCGTACAGCGTGTCAAAGGCCAGACTCGATTTGCCCGAGCCCGACAGGCCGGTGATCACCACCAACTGGTTGCGCGGAATGTCCAGGTCGATGTTTTTCAGGTTGTGCGTGCGCGCCCCGCGCACGCTGATGTGCGTCTGCCGCAAGGCTTTGGCAAGGTACGAGGCGTCGTCGCGTTCGAGCTCGGCGCGCAGTTGAGCGCGATCGTCACGGCCATCTTCGGGGCGATCACCAGAGACTGGCACCAAGGTTGCATCAGAGGGGTTCAAAATTGGGCCGTTGGACAAAACCCTCGATTATCGGCCTTGTGGCCTCGCTTGTCCTCCGGCGGGCTGTGGCCCCATAATTGCGTCTTATTTCAGAGGAATTTTTTCATGGCATCCGTCAACAAAGTCATCCTGATCGGCAATTGCGGCCGAGACCCCGAAATCCGTTACCTGCCCTCGGGCCAGGCCGTGGCCAATGTGAGCATTGCCACCACCAGCCGCCGCAAAGACCGCACCTCAGGTGAAACGGTTGAAGACACGCAGTGGCACCGCGTCACCTTTTACGACCGCTTGGCTGAAATCGCCGGTGAATACGTCAAAAAAGGCCGCCCCATTTACGTCGAAGGCCGCTTGAAATACGGCAAGTACACCGACCAAGCCGGTGTGGAAAAGAACACGGTTGACATCATTGCCACCGAAATGCAATTGCTCGGCGGTCGTGAAGGCGGCGGCGCCCCCTCTTCTGCTGGTGGCGGCGGTGATGACGGCTATGACAGCGCACCGCGCCGCCCAGCCGCTGCGCCTGCGGCACGTCCCGCTGCAGCGCCCCGTGCGCCTGCCGCCGCAGCCAAACCGGCGGCGTCCAGTGGGTTTGACGATATGGATGACGATATTCCGTTTTGATTCAGACTGGCCCATTTTAAAAAACCCGCAGACCGAAAGGCTGCGGGTTTTTTTGGGTGTCTGCTTTGCCCCGCATTGGCGGTGTGCAGGGCTGAGCGCTCAGTCGGTCATCAGGCTTTGCAAGCTGGGCCCGTTAGAGATGGCGGGTGTCGTGGGCGGTGACCAGCTCAGGCCTTCTTGTAGCGCCCATTGCTGCATCCGGCCGTCGGCCATGCTTTGAGCGATGACTTGGTTGGTGATGTCCAACAAGCCTAAGGGGGTTGATGCCAAGGTCACGAACCCCAGGTTCAATCCAATCGGGCGACGCATGGCCGCCAAGGCCAAAGGTGAATCGGCATGTAGGAGCTTGTAGGCGTCGTAGGCGGCTGTGGGCATCAGCAAGCTGTCAACGCGGCCGCTTTCAAGCGCCGTCCAAGCGTTTTCGCGTTGAGACAAGGTGACCATTTGCTTGCGCAACACGCCTTGCCGGTAAACGCTGATCAGCGTGCCTGCCAATGTGCCGGTCACGGCACCCGGCCTGCGGTCTTTCAGGTCCATCAACGTGTTGACGGGCGGCTGCTGGGGGCTTTGCACCACGCCGAATGTGTTGGTCTGGTAAGGCGCGCTGGCAACCAATTCACCAAGAGCGACGAAGGGGCGATCGCGTTTGCGTTTGGCGCCGGGGTGGTCGGGCACGCGGGCATTGGGCCGTGTGGCGGGACCCAGGTCGGTTGTGAGCAAGGGAAAACCACTGACCAAGTCACACAGCCCCGAGGACAGCAAGGCGTTGACTTCTTGCGACAGGGTGGATTCTTTTTCGTATTCGGTTTCGAAGGGGACGATTTTGAGCTCACGGCCAGCGGCATCGGCCACGGCTTGCGCCAAGCGGATGTCAAAACCTGTGGCCTTGCCCTTGAGCACATTCGATTGCGGGGGGCTGTCTTCGCTGACGCAGACTTTGAGCGGCTCGGCCCATGCGCCGGTGCACATGCACAAGCTCAGCATGGTGGGCAGCAGGTGGCGCCATTGCCAGCGCGTGAGGGGTCGGGTGAGCATCAAAGTTCCTTGCCGCCGCGAGAGCCAACATAGGCCCACAGCAGATTGATTTGCTCGGGGGACAGCGCATCCTTGAACGATGGCATATTGCCTTTGCCGTTGGCGATGGAATTGAGGAAACGGTCTTGTTGATCAACCGGGAACTTGCGCAAATCGTAAATGGTGGTGCCGGCATTGACCATGTTGCGACCATGACACTGGGAACAGGTACGGTGAAATTGCTCGCGGCCTTGGTCTACGGCGGCTGTGGTGAAGCGGGGTGATGTTTGCGCATGGGCGGCCCCATTCAGGGCCGCCACACACACCAGTGCAAACTGGAGTTTCTTTGTCATCAGTTCAGTGCAAATGTCCAGACCGATCCGCCTGCTGGCACATTGGCCATGCGTTCGTCACCCAACAAGGCCCACACGCCACCCGCGCCAGACAGCACGGTCACGTATTGCTTGCCTTTGTGCTCCCAAGTGACAGGCAGGCCGATGCTTGGGCCTTTCACCATCGCCTTGGCTTTGACGTCAAAGGGCTATGCGATGCATGACACCTTGATGGCACTTTGGAGTCGAGGCCAATTTGAATCAGGTCCTCTGTGGTTTGCGGCTGCTTTGCTGGTGATGACCCTCATCGTGACGCCCGCCGTGTCATGGCTCAAGTATTCACGCTCATTCCCAACGAACACCATGATGTGGATGGCTGCGCTGGTTGTGGGCGTCTCGGCATTCCTTGTCCGGTTAAGTTGGCCTGTTGGAAAGACATGGTTGATAGGTTGGCAACTGGGTTACTTTCCAAGTTACGTTGTGCTTTTTATCGCAGGCGTTGCAGGTGCCCAGTCGCGTTGGTGGGTTGAGGTGCCGATTCAATCAGTGCGCACTTGGCGATGCGTGATGCGCTGCGCCGTTTGGATATTTCCAGTGATGGCGCTCGCCAGCGATCGCCTTGCTGGGCTCGGTGGACCTGCGATTGGCGGTTGGAATATGCAGGCCGTTGTGTATGCGTTTTGGGAACCCTTAGTGGCTTGGGGGATCATTTTGAGTTTGCTGCGTTGGGCGCAGCATCGATTTGCCCAACCCACACCCATTTATAAAATGTTTGGCCGCAGTGCGTTCACCATCTATTTCATTCATCCACCCATCGTGGTGGCCGTGGGGCTCGTTATGCACGGATTGGAAATGCCCGTTCTTTTGAAATTTTTCTGCAGTGCAGTGCTCAGCATGTTGAGTTGTCTGGCATTGGCCCAATTTCTTTTGCGGTCGTCATGGTGGCGGCGGTGGTTTTAGCGCTGGCACCTGATCTGTGTGCACTCTCAATCAGCCAACAGGCAAGCGAGGACGCTTTGAAGTAACCCCCGCCGATCTCAAGATGCAGGGTTTTTATTTGCTGACCGGGTCCAGGCCCGTTGCTCGTACCAACTCGGCTACCGCCTGCGAGGTGAAGAAACGCACCAGCTGTTTCGCGGTCTCTTGCTCAGACGAACCCAGAACCAGGCCGGCTGAAAAAAAGATGGTCTGCTGCACGGCGTCAGGCAAAGTGCCCACCAAGTCCAGCTCTTTGAAGTAGATCAGCTCGCTCACTTGCTGAAAGCCCAGTTCCGCATCACCACGCGCCACCACCGCGCCCACGCGCTCACTCATGATTTTTTTAGCGGTCACTTTCATCTGCTCGGCAATGCCCAGTTTCGGGAACATTTCGGTCGACAAATAGGTGCCGCTGGCGCTGGCCGAGTAGGCCACCGACTTGGCGTTCAGTAGGGTTTGCTTCAAGGCTTCCACGGTGCTGATGTCAGGGTGCGGTGTGCCCTTGCGCACGGCCACGCCGATCTGCGACCGGGCCAGGTCCACGCGGCTGCCCGGCACCAGCTTGCCTTCTTTCATCAAGGCTTCGAGCCCGCCTTCAGACAAAACCACCAGGTCGAACTTTTCACCCCGGGCAAAGCGGCTGGGGATCGAGTCGGGCGCGTTGCCGATCGAAGCGCCAAATGCACTGATCACTGTGTGGCCGCTGGCGGCTTCGAAAATGGGGACTAATTTTTTATAGGCCTCGGTGAACGCGCCCGAGGTGATGACGCGGATTTCTGCAGCTTGCGCGGCGGTGTGAGCGGCCAGCGAGGCGCAGGCCAGCAGCACGCTGGCCAAAAGACCTCGGCGGCTGAGGGCGAGGAAGGGGGTTAAAGATTTCAAGAGGCGTCTCCGTTTTGTTCGAGTTGGGCTGTTCATTCCATCGTGATCTTGCGTTCATGGATGATGCGGCCCCAGGTGGCGGTTTCTTTTTCCATGTACTTCGCCAATTCGTCACGCGTCCCCGGCAGGGGGGTGAGGCCGTGGCTGTTGAGGGCTTCGACCACATCGGGCGACTTGAGCACCTTCACCAGCTCCAGGTTCCAGCGGTCCAGCACGGGTTTGGGCACCTTGGAGGAAGCAACAAAGGCATACCAGTTGGTGGCCGTGAAGCCGGGGTAGCCGGATTCGGCAATGGTCGGGATCTTGGGCAAGGCTGTCAGGCGCTGGTTGCCGGTGCTGGCCAGCGGGATCAACTTGCCGGTCTCGATGTGCGGCAGCGAGGTCGAGAGGGTGGAATAGTACGCAGCGACGCGCCCACCCAACAGGTCTTGCAAGGCCGGTGCGCCGCCTTTGTAGGGTATGTGCACGGTGTCAATTTTGGCCATGTCGTTGAGCAACTCACCCGCCAGATGCGAGGCTGAGGCGGCGCCGGTGGAGGCGAAGTCGAGCTTGCCCGGGTTCTTTTTGGCGTAGGCCACAAAGTCGGCAAAGGTTTTGATGCCGGTGTGCGCACCGACCACCAGCACATTCGGAAAGTTCACGCCCATGGTCAGGGGCGCAAGGTCTTTCACCGGGTCGTAGGGCAACTTCATCATGTGCTGGGCAATGGTCAGCGGGCCGACCGAGCCGAACAGGATCAGGCTGCCGTCAACGGGGCCTTGCGCTGTGTATTGATGAGCGATGTTGCCACCTGCGCCTGCGCGGTTGTCAATGACCACCGATGCACCGATGTTTTCGCCGAGTTTTTTGGCGATGATGCGCGCGCCTGTGTCGGCTGCGCCGCCTGCGGCAAAGCCGACCACCATGGTGATGGTTTTCTTGGGCGGAAATTCTTGGCTGTGTGCGGTCAGTGCCAAGCAGGCGCTGGCCAAGGCCAAGGCATTGCGCAGGAAGTGTCGTATTGGCATGAGGGTCTCCGGAAATAAAGGGATGAGGTCAATCGCCACCCAGGCCCAGGCGGCTGGGTTGTCGTTTTTCCACGGCATGGCGCAGCAAGGACGCTGTCCTGAAAATGCCGTGTGCGAATTTGTTGTAAGGCAAAGTGGCGAACAAGGCCATCACCGCACCCAGGTGCACCGCCAACCAAGTGGGCATGCTGGCATGTCCACGTGCCAGCCACAGAGCCAGGCCACTCCAACTGATCAGGAACAGCAAGGCGATGAAGCCCAGGTCCATGGGTTTTTGCGCGGCGTCACCTTGCTCGGGGTGGCGCTGCAGCTTCAGCTTGAACAGGCTCGCCGTGCCCAGCAGCAAACTCACGCCGCCGGTCAC
>CAIWWN010000013.1 GCA_903916355.1 uncultured Burkholderiales bacterium
ATTCAAGAGCAGGATGAGGGTAAAAATAAGCTTCATGGTGTTTCAATAAAATTATTTGCCGTCGATGGGGTGGATTCTATTACCTCAAAGGTGAAATACCCTCACCACTGCATTTGTCACTTGACAGTTGTGTATGGAAAAAAGCATGATCGTTCTTTTCTGGCACGCCTTGGTGCCGCGAACTGTTGATGGAATGATGCTGCATGAGTGACTCGTATCTCAATTTTGCCAACTCACCCATGGGTGCCAAGCTGGCAGCTGCCCTAGGCCTACCCAAGCCCTTGGTGCTGGATCGGTATCAGCCGGGGCAAGCCGTGATTCAAGGCACGGTACTGCTCGGCGGCACGGCCCAATCGGCCTTACTCCCTGTGCTGGCCCAGGTGTTCAAGTCGGTGGGGGCGCATACCTTGGCGCACCGTCAGTTGCCGCAATGGATGGCTTTGGCCAACGCGGCGGGCCTGATGACCGGTCGCTGGGGCATGGAGGACCAAGCTGGCGAAAAGGTCAAAGCCCTGGTGTTTGATGCCACAGGCCTGAGCGACAGCAGTCAATCCACTGCGCTCTACGAATTTTTTCATGATGCTGCGCGCTCGGTTCTGCCCTGTGGCCGGGTCATCGTGTTGGGCCGCCCGCCTGAGGCCTGTGTGCAGCCGCGGCAAGCCACCATCCAACGCGCCCTGGAAGGTCTGACGCGTTCGCTGGCCAAAGAGCTGAAAAAAGCCATCACCGTCCAACTCGTCTATGTGGCCGAAGGCGTGCAAGGCGAGCTCGAGTCTACTTTGCGCTTCTTGCTCTCGCCTCGCAGCACCTATGTGTCGGGGCAGGTGATCCGCGTCGGCGCTGCGGTCGACGCCGCGGGCGCCCCGGCCGACTGGACCCAGCCCTTGGCCGGCAAAAAAGTGTTGGTCACTGGCGCGTCGCGCGGCATTGGTGCGTCGATTGCCGAGGTCATGGCGCGCGAAGGCGCGGACGTGATTTGCCTGGATGTGCCGCAAGCGCAAGACAGCCTGAACGCCATTGCGCAGCAGGTGGCGGGCAAAGCCATTGCTTTGGACATTGGTGCCACCGACGCGCCTCAAGTGCTGGCAGATGCCGCCTTGGCCGATGGTGGCTGGGATGTGATCGTGCACAACGCCGGCATCACCCGCGACAAAACCATTGCCAACATGAAACCCCATTTCTGGGAGATGGTGGTGAACGTGAATCTGTCCACACAAGAACGCATCAACGAGTCGTTGGTCGAGCGCGGTGCGCTCAAGTCGGGCGCGCGCATTGTCTGTGTCTCGTCCATCTCCGGCATTGCCGGCAATCTGGGGCAGACCAACTACGCCCTGTCCAAAGCCGGTGTGGTGGGCATGGTGCAAAGCATGGCGCCGCACTTGGCGGAGTTGGGTATCACCATCAATGCGGTGGCGCCCGGCTTCATTGAAACAGCCATGACCGCAGCCGTGCCCTTTGCCCTGCGCGAAGCGGGCCGGCGCATGAATTCCATGAGCCAAGGCGGACTGCCGCAAGATGTGGCCGAAGCCATCTGCTGGTTCGCCTCACCTGCGTCAGGCGGCGTCACAGGCAATGTGGTGCGCGTGTGCGGGCAAAGCATCATGGGGGCTTGAGGGATGGATTCCCCCACGTCCTCCACACTTACCATCGAGATAGCGCAAGCGCCAGGCACCTGGGCCGGCTTGGCGGCTGTGCTCAAAGCCAGCCGCAAACGGCCAGGCCGCATCGAATCACTGCCGCCGGTGTGCTATCTGCGTCCCGCCGTCAAACTGGACGCCGCAAACATCGCCACCTATGCCCAGGTGTGCGGCTACCAGCCCGAGCATGGCGTGCCGCTGCTGTACCCGCAGATGCTCACCTTCCCGCTGGCCATGGCCTACTTTGCGTCGCAATACTGCCCCTGGCCCGCCATGGGCACGGTGCATTTGGCCAACCGGGTGCAACAACATGCGCCGCTACACGTCGGTGATGCGCTGCGCGTAGAGATGCGACCAGGCCTGCTGCTGGCGCATGAAAAAGGCCAGGTGTTCTCGCTCGAATTTCAGATCTGGAAAGACCAAACTTTGGTGTGGGAGGCAACACAAACCTTGCTGCGCCTGGGTGTGCCCAACCCCAGTGGCTTGCCCTATGTCAGCGCCTTGCAGCACGCGCAGCCGCTGTCGGTGCAAACCAGTTTCATGGCCGATGCGGGTATCGGTCGCCGCTATGGGCGGGTCTCGGGCGATTTGAACCCGATTCATCTGAGTGCCCTGTCGGCCAAGCTGTTCGGCTTTCGCCGCGCCATTGCGCATGGCATGTGGACCCAGGCACGCGCCTTGGCCGCCATGCTGCCGCGCCAAGCGCTGGCCCAAACCGAGGTTCTGGTGGAGTTCAAAACCCCCTTGTATTTACCCTCGCGCGCCACGCTGTGGAGCACCAGCGCGGTGGCGGGCCCCCTTCCGCACAACGCACTGTTTGAAGTGCGCAACGCCAAGGGCGACAAACCCCATCTTCGCGCCAGCCTGAGCTATAGCCAAAGCTAAAACCTGACCCGACCTCTTGACCAATTTTTCTGTACCCGCCATGACACTGTCCCCACTTCCAACCCCCCGTCGCGTTGCCATCCTTGGAGGCAATCGCATCCCGTTTGTTCGCTCCAACAGCGTGTACGCCAAGGTCTCTAACCACGACATGCTCACCGCCACGCTGCAAGGTTTGGTGGACCGCTTCAATTTGCATGGACAGCGCGTAGGCGAGGTGGTGGGCGGCGCAGTGATGAAGCATTCGCGCGATTTCAATCTGGTGCGCGAATCGGTGCTGTCGACCAGCTTGGCCCCCGAAACCCCGGCCTTTGACATTCAACAAGCCTGCGGCACCGGCCTTGAAGCGGCCATGTTGGTGGCCCACAAAATTGCCTTGGGCCACATCGAGTGCGGCATTGCCGGCGGCGTGGACACCACGTCAGATGCGCCCATGGGCTTGAACGAAAAGTTGCGCAAAATCTTGCTGCAAGTCAGCCGCGCCAAAACCGCTGGCCAGCGACTGGCCGCGCTCAGCCAGGTGCGGCCGCAAATGCTGCTGCAACCGGCCCTGCCGCGCAACGGCGAGCCGCGCACGGGTCTGTCGATGGGTGAGCACTGTGAGCTGATGGCCAAAGAATGGGCCATTGCGCGAGAAGCCCAAGACGAGCTGGCTTGGCACAGCCACCAGAACCTGGCGCGCGCTTACCAAGACGGTTTTTTCAACGACCTGATGACGCCCTTTCAAGGCGTGAGCCAAGACAATAATTTGCGCGGCGATCTGAGCCTGGACAAACTGCGCAGCCTCAAACCCTGCTTTGATAAAAAAGTGCGCCCCGAACAAGGCACGCTGACCCCCGGCAACTCCACGCCATTGACCGACGGCGCCTCCGCCGTCTTGCTGGCCAGCGAAGAATGGGCGGTTGCGCACAATCTGCCCGTCTTGGCTTACCTGAGCTTCAGCGAAGTGGCGGCGGTCGATTTTTTCAAGCAAAAAGAAGGTCTGCTCATGGCGCCTGCGTATGCGGTGCCGCGCATGCTGGCCCGCGCTCAGTTGCGCTTGCAAGACTTTGATTTTTACGAAATCCACGAAGCCTTTGCCGCGCAAGTGCTGTGCACACTCAAGGCCTGGGAAGACCCGGTGTTTTGCCAAACCCGCCTCGGCTTGGACCAGCCCTTGGGCGCCATCGACCGCAGCAAACTCAATGTCCATGGCAGCTCCTTGGCTGCGGGTCACCCCTTTGCCGCCACGGGCGGTCGCATTGTGGCCACACTGGCGAAAATGCTGGCACAAAAAGGTTCGGGTCGCGGCCTGATCTCGATCTGCGCGGCAGGTGGCCAAGGCGTGGTCGCCATCCTCGAACGTTGAACCCCCACTTACTTCGGCAACATCCATGATTCCCTACAAAGCTCCGCTGCGCGACATGCGCTTTCTCTTGAACGAAGTGCTCGACTTCCCGGCGCACTACGCCGCCCTACCCAGCGGTCACGACGCCGATGCGGACACCGTGAACGCGATTTTGGAAGGCGCTGCGCAATTGTGCGAAGACGTGCTCGCGCCGTTAAATCAGTCGGGCGACCTGGAAGGCTGCCACTTCAACCAAGGTGTGGTGACCACGCCCAAAGGCTTCAAAGAAGCCTACCAACAGTTTCAAGCCGGCGGCTGGCAAAGCATTTCCTTCCCTGCTGAGTTTGGCGGTCAGGGCCTGCCCGCCTCGCTCAATTTGTTCAAGTCTGAAATGATGGGCACGGCCAACTGGTCGTTCTCCATGTACCCGGGCCTGAGCATGGGCTGCATCAACACCTTGCTGCGCTACGGCACAGCCGCGCAAAAGCAGCAGTATTTGCCTAAGCTGATTTCGGGCGAATGGTCGGGCACCATGTGCCTGACGGAACCGCAGTGCGGCACGGATCTCGCGCAAATCACCACCAAAGCCGTGCCACAAGCCGATGGCAGCTACGCCCTGACGGGCACCAAAATCTACATCTCCGCAGGCGAGCACGACCTGACCGACAACATCGTGCACATCGTCCTGGCGCGTCTGCCCGATGCGCCAGCGGGCACGAGGGGCATCTCGCTGTTTGTCGTGCCCAAGTTCAACGTGGACAATGAAGGCGTCATGGCCGATCGCAACACCGTGCAGTGCGGCTCTATCGAGCACAAGATGGGCATTCGCGCCTCGGCCACCGCCGTGCTCCATTTCGATGCCGCAAAAGCCTATTTGATTTTTGAGGAGAACCGCGGCCTGGAAGCCATGTTCACCTTCATGAACACCGCCCGCATCGGCACCGCCGTGCAAGGGGTATGCCACGCTGAAGCGGCGTTTCAAGGCGCTTTGCCTTATGCCTTAGAGCGCCGCTCCATGCGCGCTTTGTCGGGCAAGAAAGAGCCCGAACACAAAGCCGATGCTTTGATCTGGCACCCCGATGTGCGCCGCATGTTGCTGACGCAAAAAGCGATTGCCGAAGGCGGTCGCCACATGGTGTATGACGCGCTCAAAATTGCCGACCACATGTTCCACGCCAGCACCGTGGGCGACGAGGCCAGCTACAAACAGCACGATACCGAGCTGGGGTTTTTCACGCCCATCCTCAAAGGCTTCTTGACCGAGTTGGGCTTAGAGGCCGCCAATTTGGGCATCCAAATTTTTGGCGGTCATGGCTACATCCAAGCCAATGGCATGGAACAAAATGTGCGCGATGCCCGCATTGCCACGCTGTACGAAGGCACCACCGGCATCCAGGCACTGGACCTGCTGGGCCGCAAAGTCTTGCTCGGCTCCAAAGGTCAGTGCGTGCGTGACTTTACCGGCAAGATGCTGCAGTTTGCGCGCCCAAATTTGCTGCAAGGCGGCGTCAAAGGCGCCATGGCCCGCACACTGGCGTGGAAAGCGGCCGAGTGGAATTGGATGACCCTGGCCATCATGCTGCGCGCGCCCAAAGACAGAGAGTTGGTGGGTTCGGCCAGCGTGGACTACATGATGTACAGCGGCTACGTGATGATGGCTTACAGTTGGGCGCAACAAGCGGCCAAAGCGACGGACCTTCTGGCCAGCCAGCAAGGGGCAGAGTCCGCCGATTTTTACCGCGCCAAGATCCAAACCGCCGAGTTCTACTTTGCCCGTTTACTGCCTCGTGCCCAGACCCACCGCAAGGCGGCATTGGCCTCGACCCGCTCGGTGATGCAGATGGACAAAGACCACTTCGCTTTTTCATAAGCCAGCTATGCCTCCAACACCCTCGGGCACGGAAGCGGCAGCCAGCGCCAGCGCGCATCTGTACGAAGTCATTGTGGTGGGCGCGGGCTTTGCCGGTGTCGGCGCGGCCATTGCCTTGCAGCAAATGGGGGCTGACTATCGGGTGCTCGAAAAAGCCAGCGAAATTGGTGGCGTCTGGCGCGACAACACCTACCCCGATTGCGGCTGCGATGTCCCTGCCGCGCTCTACTCCTACAGCTTTGCCGCCAACCCCCATTGGAGCCGCTTGTTCGCCAAGCAATCGGAAATCAAAGCCTACACGGTCGATACCGCGCGCCAATTTGAGGTGCTGAACCAAGTTCAGCTGAACACAGAAATGCATGAGGCCCGCTGGGACGCGGCCACACAGTGCTGGCGTCTGCAGACGAGCCAGGGTCTGCTGCGCGCTCGCTTTGTGGTCATGGCCTGTGGCCCCATGCATGTGCCGACAAAACCCGCCATTCCCGGCTTAGACAGCTTCACGGGCAAGCAGTTCCACTCCTCCCAATGGGATCATGGTTGCGACCTCACAGGCCAACGCGTGGCGGTGATAGGCACCGGCGCCTCGGCGATTCAGTTTGTGCCGGAGATCGTCAAACAAGTGGCGCATCTGACTTTGTTTCAGCGCACGGCCCCTTGGGTGCTGCCCAAAATGGATGCGCCCATTTCTGCGGCCTGGCAACAGCGCTTTGCGCGATTCCCCTGGCTGCAAGCCTTGCTGCGCAAGGCTTTGTATCTGCAGTTTGAAGTGCTCAACAGCTGCCTGCGCTACCCCTTCTTTGTCAAGCGACTGCAAAAAGCAGGTTTGAAAAATATCGGGCGCGGCGTCCAAGACCCGGTGCTGCGGCAAAAGCTCACGCCTGACTTTGCCTTGGGCTGCAAACGCATCTTGCAGTCCAACAGTTGGTACCGCGCTTTGGCCCAGCCTCACACCACCGTGCGCAGTGGCGTGCGTGAAATTCAAGGCCAAAGCATCATCGACAGCAAAGGACACCGCGCCGAAGTGGATGTGCTTATTTTTGCCACCGGCTTTGAAGTGGCCAACCCACCGATTGGGCAACACATCATCGGCGCCTCAGGTCAACCCTTGGCCG
Organism: uncultured Burkholderiales bacterium; assembly: GCA_903916355.1. Classification (GTDB taxonomy): domain Bacteria; phylum Pseudomonadota; class Gammaproteobacteria; order Burkholderiales; family Burkholderiaceae_C; genus Limnohabitans_A. The sequence continues at coordinate 6,829 of CAIWWN010000013.1, forward strand.
ACCTGTGGCAAGGCTCACCCCAAGCCTACTTGGGCACCATGGTGCCTGACTGCCCAAACCTGTTTTTGACCTTTGGCCCGAACCTGTACACCTTCTCATCGGCGTTTGTGATGATCGAAGCCCAGCTGCAATTCATACGCTCGGCCTTGCGCACCGCGCGCCAAGAAAAACTGGCCACGATCGCGGTCAACCCGGCGCAGTTGGCGCACTACAACCAGCAAGTGCAAACTGCTTTGCAGCGCACGGTGTGGAACAGCGGCTGCGCCAGTTATTTTTTAGACCGCAATGGTCGCAACAGCACCAACTGGCCATGGACCACCTTTTACATGCGTTGGCGCTTGCGGCGCTTTTGCATGGCTGAGTTTGATGTGACGCACACAACGCCCCTCAAAACCACCTGAAAGCGCACGCATGACGAAACGCATTCTCCGCATCAGCTTGGCTTTGATTTTGTTCTTGGCCGCCGCCGCGGTGGTGTTCTGGCTCTGGCTCACGGCCACACCCCAAGTGCGCGCCTTTCCCTCCCCGCCTTTGTCGCAATGGACCCCCCAAGGTGTGCGCGAAGCGGGCCCAGCGCTATCGGCTGTATTTCCCGCACCCGATGCCTTTCACACCATGCATGTGAACACGGTCAACAGTGACGAATTGTGGACCGCCATCGCCCCCACCTTTGAGGCCGACTGGGTGGCCGAGACCGGCTTTTACATTGCAGAAGGGCCCACCTTCGACAACGCGGGCAACCTGTATTTCTCACCGAGCTGGAGCCCTGAAGACGTGTCCTTGGTCGCCATGGACCGGCTCACCGGCCAGCGCCGCTGGTCGATCCCGGGCAAGGGCGCGGGCAGTGGTGCGCCCCTGGTGCTTAACGATCTGGCGCAGCCGGGTCAACAACTCATCTACCACAGCACCTACACCACGGCCATGGCGCTGCGCCCCGATGGCTCCAAAGTCTGGCGCGTGCCCACAGGCTTGAGCCTGCCAGCGCATGTGCCAGGCAAACGCTCGCAAACCCATATGTGGGGCATGAACTACATGCCGGGCGCTGACGCGGTCGTGGCGGTCAGCATGGACGGATGGGTCACCGCCTTTGACCGCAAAACCGGCTCGCCCTTGTTGTCCTCCCCGTTTCACTTGCCCGGTGCACCTGCGGCCAGTCTGCTAGTTCGCATCCCCAAATTCTTGACCCGCTGGGCCAACCGCGAAACCGCCGCTGCATTTGGCCCCACCGATGATGGGCTGGGCCTGTTTGACACGATCTTGGACGTGATTTACGGCAATGGCGTGAATGTGGCCAATTACTACGCGGTGGACCCGAGCGATGACAGCATCGTCGTGGCCGCCACCGCACCCGATGCACAAGACGGCAAAACCGACGGTGTCTCGGACAACGGCGCTTTGTACCGCCTGCGCCTGAAACCCTCGGCACAAGGCCGACCGAGCTTGTTCATCAGCGATCAATTTTATTTTTCGGGTGGCACCGGCTCCACGCCCACATTGTCGGCCAATGGGCGTTACGTGGTGGTGTCGGATGACAACGGCAACGTGATCACGCTGGACCGAAATTTCAGAGAACTTTGGCGCGTGAATGTCGGCGATCAAGTGGCCGCCTCCGTGGCCGTGGCGGCCGATGGCGATGAAATGTACGCCGTCACCAAGTCCGACATTTTCAAGCTGCACAACGACGGCACCTCTGGGCGCATCGTGTGGCGTGCCACACTCGATGCCTACCCGGGGTTCAGTAACTTCAATGCGCTCACACCGACGATTGTGGCCAACGGGGTGGTGATCAGCATCGGCGCAGGCCGCCGACTGGGTCAGTCGCAAATCGGCACGCAGTTCGGCATGGGCTTGCTGGACCGCGAAACCGGTCATTTGCGCTGGTTTACCCCTGGCCGCGAAGAATCCATTGCAGTGACCAGCATCGGGCCAGACGGGGCGATATACGTGGCCCACTCACCGGTCAGGCGCGCAGTGGCCAGAGGCGTGATGGGAGACAAATTGCCGCCTCTGATCGGTGGTATTCAACGCTACAAACCCACCCGTTATGACTTGTTCGCGCGTGACGCGGCCTGTGCCGCCGCCGCGTTGGCCCAGCGATGGCACGCGACAGGCTCAGAGCATGTGAACGCGCGCAGAGACGATCAAGCGCAAATCACCCTGCTCTTGCGGCAAGTGCGCCAAACCTTAGAAGAAGCCTCCCAACGCCATGAAATCAAGCCCAAGCCATTGGCTGCGCTATTGCCGCTGTGGAGCCAGGCGCAAAACAGCACGGCACAAACGCAAACTGCATCCGCCGTGCAGTCCATTGGCCAGCTGTGTCAGGCTCTGCAGTAAAGCCTGCGCGTCACGCGTGAGACACCAACCAGCGCTTGCATAAAGGTTATCCCTAGGTTGGTACTGGATTTGAATCTCTATACTGATTTTCAGCACAGGTAGAACACACACCGCTGCTGTATTGATGTTTGCTGTTTCAATTTCAAAAACGCAAGGAGACTTTCCATGAACTATTTTCCGAATTCCTACCTAAGGCGAGGTTCATGGCGAACACTCGCTTTGGCACTGGCTTTGACCGTGCCTGCCCTGGCCAACGCGGCAGAAGAAGAAGTGCCCTTTTGGGCCATCGGCATGCCCAAAGATGGCCCAGGCAAAACGCTGGCACCCGTGCCTTCTTACCCCATTCCTACTGCGGCAGATCAATTGCCTCTGGCCAAGATCAAACTGCCACCCGGCTTCAAAGCCGAAGTCTGGGCCAGCAATATATTGGACGCGCGCGGCATGCGCCAAGGCGACAAGGGCACCGTCTTTGTGAGCTCTTTGTTTGTGGCCGGCAAAATCTATGCGGTACAAGACCAGGGTGGCAAGCGCGAAGTTAAAACCATCGCCAAAGACCTGTTCTTGCCCAATGGCATTGAGTTCCACAAAGGCTCCTTGTTTGTCGCGACCCCCAAAGACATTACCCGCTACGACAACATCGAAGCCAACTTGGACAACCCGCCCAAGCCCGTGATGATTTACGACAAATTACCAGGCCTGGTGCCTCATGGTTGGAAGTTCATCAAGATTGGACCTGACGGTAAGTTGTACGTGCCTACAGGCGCACCGTGCAATATTTGCGATCGCACCGATGGTTTCATGCAGATCGCCAAGATGAATTTGGACGGCAGCAATGTGGAAGTGGTGGCCAAAGGTGTGCGCAACACCGTGGGCTTTGACTTTGACCCCAAAACAGGCGACCTCTGGTACACCAACAACGGGCGCGACTGGCTGTCTGAAGACTTGCCCAATGACACACTGAACCGCGTAGGCAAAGCCGGCAAAGATGACTTTGGCTACCCTTATTGCCACCAAGGCAATATGGCCGACCCGCAATACGGTTGGGGTAAGGATTGCAGCCAATTCACCCAACCGGCGGCCATGACCGGCCCCCACGCAGGCACCTTGGGCATGCGTTTTTACACCGGCAAAATGTTCCCTGCCAAATACCAAAATGCGATCTTCATGGCCCGTCACGGTCCTTGGAACCGCACCAAAAAATACGCGGCAGACGTCATGGTGGCATGGCCTGACGGCAAAGGTGGCATCGCGAAGATGGAGCCTTTCATGACCGGCTTGGTCGAGAACAACGAATACCTGGGCAGACCTGTGGACGTGTTGGTCTTGAAAGACGGTTCGATGTTGGTGTCTGACGACCACAATGGCGCCATCTACCGGATCAGCTACAAAGGGACTTGATGCCTACAGGCACCATCGGACTCAGCCAGAGGGCTGCCCTTTTTTTGGCAGCCCTCTGGCTTTGTATCCCCTGCTTTGTTCAGGCGCAAAGCGTCCCCGAACGATTCAAGGCCGTCTGCCAAAGCTGCCATGGTGAGGGCGGCGTCAGCGTCATGGAATTGACGCCTTCGTTGGCAGGGCAGCCCTCTTTCTACGCCATCACGCAACTCTTTTTATTTCGCGAAGGGCGGCGCAGCAACCCGTTGATGACCGCCATGGCCAAAGGCATGAGCGACAGTGATTTGCGCGCCTTTTCAGACTACATCGGCAAATTACCACCGCCTCCAGCCACCGCCATGGATGGGCTGGTAGCGCAACGCATGAGTCGAGGGGCCACGATGGTCCAAGAGCACCGTTGTGCATCGTGCCACGGTGCTGATTTTTCAGGGGGCAAACAAGTCGCCCGACTGGCCAATCAGCGTGAAGACTACTTGCTGCAAACCTTGAAGGGGTTTCAATCGGGGGAACGGCTGGGCTACACCACCGCCATGAACGAAACCTTGGTCGGCATCACAGCTGAGGGCTTACAAGACATCGCTTATTACCTGGCGCATGCACCCAGGGCTAAGCCTTGACACCCCTCAACGGCTCCAAGCGATAGAGTTAAAAAGAGACGAAAGTGACCCCTTGGGGAGTGACATGGGTCCCTGGATATTGGAGAATTTTGCCTTTGCTTTCACCATGGTCTGTTGATCCCGATGATTGCTTTTCTTTGGATAAGAGGTCACAGTTGCGAGAATCGACCCGTTGTACGCCAAGCAACGGCTATCGTTGAGTGGAGCGACTCAAGTTCAAAGAAACTGCACAAGGAATGCGCGCCATGAAATTTCTAAAATCATTTTCACTCTTCCTTGTTGTTTTCATCCTTTCTGCGTGCAGCGATCATTTAAGCTCAAAAATATCTGATTTTATTTTTTCAAAAGAAAATTTTGAATGCACGGGCACCCTGTCTGACAGGTTGATCAAACCCGATGGAAAAATAAATCCCGCCAATACCATTCAAAGCAAAATCACAGTTCTTCTGGACAAATCCAAAGAGAAATTAATTTTAGATGGCGATGCACCCATTCATACGATTGGCGTTTATTTTCTGATCTGCTCAATGGATGAGCGCACTGTTATGTTCAATGGAACAACATGCGAGTCGGAATCGGATATGGCGAAAAGAATGGAAAATTATGGCCGTAAGCCGACCGACATCAAAAACTGGATAGACGCAATACATGACAACAAAGCGGGGGGAGAATTCAACCGCGTCAATGACGAGTTGAATCTGTTTTCTTTGACAAAGAACGATGAGGGGACCACCGAGGTATCGGGTGCCTTCAAGTGCAAACCTAAAAGCTCAAATAATTGATTCCAAGTCGTCTGTTCTCAAGACACTGGGTTTGCTCTGCACTTTGCTGACTTATGGACTGAGCAATTGGATGTAAGCCGCATAACTGAAAGTGCGGTTCTTTTTTTGACCCGTCAGCTCGGTCAATATGCCCAATTCTTCCAGTAGCTTGATCGCTGCATTTGCCGTTGGAAACGTGGTCTGCACGGCCACGCACACCCGATCCACCGACAAGCGTGGCATGGTGGGCAGCAGTTCAAACAAACGGTAACTCACGGCATTGGCTCTGGGGTGTGCCAACAAACGTCGACGGTCATTGGCGACCAAGCTGGCCAGCGCCACCACGGCGCGTTCTGACTGTGCAGCGGCGTTTTGCACCGCTTCCAAGAAAAACTGCACCCATCCCTCCCAATCACCGTCTGTACGGATGGCCGACAAACGGCGGTAATACTCTGACTGGTGCTGCTTGAGGTAGCCACTCAAGTACATCAACGGCTCAGGCAGCAACTGCCAATGCTCCAATAACGCGGCAATCAACAAACGTCCAATACGGCCATTGCCGTCAAGGTATGGGTGAATGGTTTCAAACTGTGCATGCACCAAAGCCACACGCACCAAGGCAGGCAACGCTGTTTGTTGAGCATGAATAAACCGCTCCAGATCACCCAACAAAGCGGGCACTTGATCGGCGGGGGGTGGAACAAAGACTGCATTGCCCGGCCGAGTGCCACCAATCCAGTTTTGCGACTTTCGCAGCTCACCGGGCTGCTTGCCTGAGCCGCGTACGCCATCCAGCAAGCGGCGGTGCGCCTCACTGAGCAGCCGCACACTGATGGGCAAGCCCTGCGGACTTCGCAACTGAGTTTGCACCCACTGAAACGCCTGCAAGTAGTTGGTCACCTCTTCCACATCATCTGTGTTGCTGATGGCGAGGCCTGCCTCTTCGTCAAACAAATCAATCAAGGTGGCCTGCGTGCCCTCGATTTGCGATGTCATCAACGCCTCTTGGCGAATGGCGCTGTAAAGCAACCAGTCCACGGACGGCACCAGTCCAGCCACCGCTGACAGGCGCTGCAAAGCCATGACCGCCGCATCATTGTGTATGGCCCAAACTGAATCATCCAGCACCGGCTCCATAGGGGGCAGTGCATTAGGAACAAACGCACGCACGGGCTCGCCCAAGGTCGTAGATACAGCATAAGTACCAGTGATGCGCTTCATAAATGGAATTTTTAAATACAGAGATAAGATATTAAAGAATTCTTTAATAACAGTCAATGATTTTAAAGTTGGCTTTAATTTGAAAACGGATGGTGATCAACCACCCAGCATTCATTTCTCCAGCATGATGAAGATCACTGATGAGTTCAGTGGTGTCACGTTGATAAATATAGACGCCCCAAAAGGGGCGTCTATATTTGAAATCAGAAGCTATTGGCCAATGGCCGCAGTCAGGAGCCTAAAGCAAAAAGCCCCGCTTGGTGCGGGGCTCTGAGGCTGCCTCATGGCCTGCTGAGCAGGGTTGAGGTCTTTGTAATGGCGGAGGAGGAGGGATTCGAACCCTCGGTAGTGTTGCCACTACGCCTGATTTCGAGTCAGGTACATTCGACCACTCTGCCACCCCTCCGGATTCAGTTTTGTTTGTCGAAGGCGGTATTCTATCAGGCGCGCAGCGTATCTAAGCCGCCCATGTAGGGGCGCAGCACTTCGGGCACGGTGACTGAGCCATCATGGTTTTGGCAGTTCTCCAGCACCGCCACCAGGGCGCGGCCCACGGCCAGGCCAGAGCCGTTCAAGGTGTGCACCAACTCGTTTTTGCCTTGCGCGTTTTTAAAGCGCGCTTGCAGGCGGCGGGCTTGAAAGGCTTCGCAGTTGGAGACCGAACTGATTTCGCGAAAGGTCTGCTGCGCGGGCACCCACACTTCCAAGTCGTATGTTTTACTGGCGCCAAAGCCCATGTCGCCAGTGCACAAAGACATCACGCGGTAAGGCAAGCCCAGCTTTTGCAAAATGGCTTCGGCGTGGCCCGTCATGGCTTCGAGGGCTTCATAGCTTTTCTCGGGGTGCACGATCTGCACCATCTCCACTTTGTCAAACTGGTGCTGGCGAATCAGGCCCCGCGTGTCGCGCCCCGCACTGCCGGCCTCGGAGCGAAAGCACGGCGTGTGCGCGGTCAGCTTGATCGGCAGATCGGCCTCGGCCACGATCTCGTCGCGCACCACGTTGGTGAGCGTGACTTCCGAGGTCGGGATCAGATACAGGGCTTGCGTGTCGGGCGCAGCTTCGGATTCTTGGCCGCCTTTTTTGGCGGCAAACAAGTCGCCCTCAAACTTGGGCAGTTGGCCGGTGCCGCGCAGGGTTTCGGCGTTCACCACATAGGGGGTGTAGCACTCGGTGTAGCCGTGTTCTTGGGTTTGCACGTCGAGCATGAACTGCGCCAAGGCACGGTGCAAACGGGCAATGGGCCCGCGCATGAAGGTAAAGCGCGAACCCGACAGCTTGATGCCGATGTCAAAGTCCAGGCCGAGCTTTTCGCCAATGTCCACATGGTCTTTGACTTCAAAGTCAAAGCTGCGGGGCTGGCCCCAACGGCGCACTTCCACATTGCCGTGTTCGTCCGCGCCCACAGGCACGCTCTCGTGCGGCAAGTTGGGCACGGCCAGCAGCAAGCTGTGCAATTCGAGTTGCAGCGCATCCAGGCGGGTGGCTGAAGTGTCCAGCTCGACTTTGATATCGGCCACGGCGCTCATGATGTCGTCAACGCTCTCGCCCTTGGACTTGCGCATGCCAATTTGTTTGGACAGGCTGTTGCGTTGGCTTTGCAGTTCTTCGGTGCGGGTCTGCAGCGTTTTGCGCTCAGCCTCCAAGGCGCTGTAGGCCTCAACGTTCAAAAAGGCTTGGGGCGATTTGCGGGTTTCCAGCCGAGCGATCACGCTGGCCAGGTCTTTGCGGAGGTGGAGAATATCGAGCATAGGGAGATTGTAGTTTCAGGCCTTGAGCCCTTTAGGCAGAGGGAACTTGATGGTCTCTTCAATGCCATCCATCTTGCGCACGCTGACCGCGCCCAAGGCGCGCAGCCGGGTGATGACGTCTTGCACCAACACCTCGGGGGCCGAGGCACCGGCAGTCAGGCCGACGCGCGACTTGCCCTCAAACCAAACGGATTGAAGCTCTTCGGCGCTGTCGATCATGTAGCTGTCTGCGCCCAGGCGGCCGGCCAGTTCACGCAGCCGGTTGCTGTTGGAGCTGGTGGGACTGCCCACCACAATCACCACATCCACCTGGCTGCTCATCACCTTGACCGCGTCTTGCCGGTTTTGTGTGGCGTAGCAAATGTCTTGCTGCTTGGGTTCTCGCACCGACGGGAATTGCAGCTTCACAGCCGCCAAAATTTCGGCCGCATCGTCCACGCTCAAAGTCGTTTGGGTGACCACCGCCAAGCGCTCGGTTTGCGCGGGATGCACCAAGGCCACGCCGGCCACGTCTTCCACCAAGTGGATGCCACTGTCGAGCTGGCCCATGGTGCCTTCGACCTCAGGGTGGCCTTTATGGCCGATCATGATGAACTCGTAGCCCTCTTTGTGCAGCTTGGCCACTTCCACATGCACCTTGGTCACCAGCGGGCAGGTGGCGTCAAAAATGTTAAAGCCACGGGCTTGGGCTTCGTTTTGAATGGCGCGGCTCACGCCGTGCGCACTGAACACCAGGGTCGCCCCCGGCGGCACATCGTCCAGGTCTTCAATGAAAATCGCGCCCTTGTCTTTCAGGTCGTTCACGACAAAGGTGTTGTGCACGATTTCATGGCGCACATAAATCGGGCGGCCAAATTTGCTCAGTGCACGCTCGACGATTTCGATCGCCCGGTCCACCCCAGCGCAAAAACCGCGGGGCTCGGCCAATAAAATTTCTTGCACCGACATCACAGCACCCCAATCAGCCGGACTTCAAAGGTCACGGGTTGACCGGCCAGCGGGTGGTTGAAGTCAAACAACACCGCACCCTCCTGATTCACCTCCAGCACCGTGCCCGCGTAAGAGCCCAGACCATCGGGCGTGGGGAACTGCACGACGTCGCCGGCCGCATATTTTTCCATCGGGTCGCCCAGTTGGTTGAGCAGCTTGCGCGCCACCCATTGCGCCATGTCGGGGTTGCGATCGCCAAAGGCCTCGCCGCAGGGCAGCTCAAAGGTGGTGTGCGTGCCTTCGGCCAAGCCCACCAGGCGCTCTTCCATCGCCGGCGAGAGTTCGCCCGAGCCCAAAGACAAGGTGGCAGGCTTGTCGGTGAAGGTGTTGATGATGTCGCCCTTCGGACCGGCAAGGCGGTAATGGAGGGTCAAAAATGAGCCGGTTTGAACGATGGACATAGGGTTTTCTGGAATGCCAAGCAAAGGGCAATGTGTGCATTAATGCTCTGATTGTAAAAAGCTTCTCAGAAAGCCAACAAAAAGGTCTTTTTAAGACTGCCCAGGGAGGGCTCACCCATGACCATCAAGGACTTGCCTGCGGACGCACGCCCGCGTGAAAAAATGCTGGCGCGCGGCCCTTCAGCGCTGAGCGACGTGGAACTGCTGGCGATTTTGCTGCGCACCGGCATGGCGGGCAAAAACGTGTTTCAACTGGCGCATGAGCTGCTGGACACCTTTGGCGGCTTGTCCGGCCTGCTCAACACCGGCACCACGGAGCTGAATGTGATCAAAGGCCTGGGGCCCGCCAAACGCGCCGAGGTGGTGGCGGTGCTGGAGTTGTCGCGCCGGGGCTTGGCCGAGCAACTGCGCGAGCGCCAGGCCTTTCACGCGCCCGAGGCGGTGAAAGCCTATGTGCAGCTGCATTTGGCGCATAAAAATCACGAGGTGTTTGCGGTGCTGTTTTTAGACAACCAAAACCGCCTGCAAGCCATGGAAGAGCTGTTTCGCGGCACGCTCAGCCAAACCTCTGTCTATCCACGTGAGGTGGTGCTGCGCGCCCTGCACCACGGGGCCGCCGCCGTGGTGCTGAGCCATAACCACCCCAGTGGTTCGGTGCAACCGAGCCGCGCCGACGAGACGCTGACCCAAACCCTCAAAGCCGCGCTGGCCCTGGTGGACGTGCGGGTGCTGGACCATGTGATCGTCGGCCAAGGCCAGGCCTTGTCGATGGCCGAGCAGGGGCTGATCTGAGCCCATTACAGGTTGAAGGGCTTGGGCTTTGTGGCAACATAGCCTTGTGAAATTCAATACCCTTGCCGACCTGAAACAGGTTCAAAAACAAATTGCCCAGGCGCACGCCGACGAAGTGGCCCGCGCCGCCGCTTTGGCCGCTGCGGCGCGCCAAGCACATGCGGACAAAAACCTGTTCTCCATGGCCGTGGGGGCGGTGCAGACGCTGCCAGACAAGAAACAAGCCATCAAAAAACCCGTGCCTGTGCCGCCTGTGGCGCTGCAGCGGCAAAAAGACGACGCCGCCGTGCTGCGCGACGCTTTGAGTGACGAGTTCGATGCCAGCACCTTGCTCGACACCGATGAGATGCTCAGTTTTCGCCGACCTGGCATCGGCCGGGATGTGACGCACAAGCTGCGCAAAGGCGAGTGGTCGATTCAAAAAGAAATTGATTTGCACGGCCTGCGCAGTGACGAAGCACGACTGGCCCTGGCCAACTTCATTCGCGAAGCGCACAAAAATGGCCTGCGTTGCCTGCGCGTGGTACATGGCAAGGGGCTGGGCTCGCCGGGCAAAACACCGGTGCTCAAATCCAAGGTGCACAGCTGGTTGGTGCAAAAGAACCAGGTGATGGCCTTTGTGCAGGCCAAGCCCGCAGAAGGCGGCGCAGGGGCTTTGGTGGTGTTGCTGACTTCAGGGCATTGATTAACCCCAACATATTCAAACGTTTTGGTTGCGCATCCAGTCGGCGGTTTGAAAAAAGCTTTGTTCCAAGCGCGCCCGCAAAGCCGCATCCAAGCCGGTTTCTTGCATGGCCTGCGCCATGCAAGCGAGCCACTGGTCACGCTCCAAAATGCCGATGGCAAACGGCATGTGGCGCATGCGCAAACGCGGATGGCCAAAGCGCTCGGTGTATTCCTGCGGGCCACCCAGCCAGCCGCTCAAAAACCAGAATAATTTGTCGCGGGCCGAGGTCAGCTCTGAGCCGTGCACGGCGCGCAGCGCTTGGTAGGCAGGCTCCAGGTCCATCAGGTCGTAAAACCGGTCTACCAGGGCGCGGACCGAAGTCTCACCACCCGCCCACTCGAAAGGCGTGCCAAAAGTTGGAGGTTCTTCTATTTGCATGATCCAAATGCTTCTCAGTGTCAGGACGCGGTTTGGCGCAGGGTTTGCGCCACCGGTTGTTTCAGCACACCGGCCAAGCCCCACCAGCCCGCCGCCCAAGCCAGCAAGCCCCCCGAAAGAGCGCCGGCCAAGGGGATGTACCAAGGTGCCGTCCAATTGAATTCAAACGCGTAATGGGCCATGGCCCAGCCCACCAGCATGGCGGCGCTGCTGGCCATGAAACCCGCCAGCATGCCCACGCCCCACAGCTCGGCGCGCTGCACCTGCGCCAGCAAGGTGCTGCTGGCACCCAGGGCGCGCATGATGGCAAAGTCACGCGTGCGGTCGTCGCGGGTGGCGGTGACGGCGGCCATCAGCACCATCAAGCCCGCCGCCAGGGTGAAGGCAAACAAAAATTCGACCGCACGGATCACTTGGTCGATCACGCTTTGCACTTGCTGCAGCGTGGCCCGCATGTCCACGCTGGTGATGTTGGGAAACTGCTTGACCAACGCATTGTCAAAGCCTTTTAGTTCTGGGCCTTTGAACGCTGCCATGTAGGTGAGAGGCACCTCAGGCAAGCTGGCCACCGTGTACATGACAAAAAAGTTGGCCCGCATGGAGCCCCAATCGACCTTGCGCAGCGAGGTGATGCGCGAGGTGGTCAGCACCCCGGCCACATCAAACTGCAAGCGGTCGCCCAGCTTCAAGCCCAGCGCGGTGGCAATGCCCTCCTCCACGCTCACGGCACCGGCCTCGTTGTCGAGCCAGCGCCCGGCCACCACCGGGTTGTGTGCTGGCCGCTGCGCGCTGGTGGACAAATTAAACTCGCGGTCCACCAGCCGTTTGGCGCGTTCTTGCGCAAAGTCTGCAGGGTTGACGGCGCGCTCGTTGATGGCCACCAAACGCCCGCGAATCATCGGGTACCAGTCATAGTCCTGCACGCCGGCTTGGGCCAGGGCGGCTTGAAAAGGCGGTGCTTGCTCGGGCTGCACGTTGATGACAAAGCGGTCCGGCGCGTTGGCGGGTGTGGCTTGACGCCAGCTGCTGATCAAGTCGGTGCGCAGCAACACCAGCAACACCAGCGCCAGCAAGCCCAAAGACAAGGCACTGACCTGGACCATGGCGTACACCGGCCGTGCGGTGACTTGGCGCGTCGCCAATCTCAACCAGCGCGGCGCATGCTCGCCAGGCATCAGCCGGCCAATCAGCCACAGGGCCAACCAACCACCGCCTGCGAACAGCAAAGCGGCCAGTGCAAAACCGCCCACGGTGATCAAGCCCAGCTTCACATCGCTGCTGGCCAGCAAGAGCGCCACGGCAAAACCCAACAAGCCCAAGCCCATGACGCCGGCCGCCGCAGGCCGCAAGGCACCGACGTCGCGCCGAATCACCCGCAGCGGTGGCACTTGCGCCAGCTGCAAAACCGGCGGCAGGCCAAAGGCCAGCAACAGGGTCAACCCCATGCCCAAGCCCAGTGCCACGGGGTAGCCGCTGGCGGGGGGCAAGGCGGTGTCCACCAGCCCCGCCAACACCCAAATAAACACATGGTGCAGCAGCCAGCCCAGCAGCACGCCCAGTGCGCTGGCCAGCAGGCCTGCAGTGACAAATTCAAAGGTGTAGCTGACCGTCAAGCTGCGCTGGCTTTGCCCCAGCACCCGCAGCAAAGCGCAGCCGTCCAAATGCCGGGCAGCAAAGGTGCGCGCCGCCAAGGCCACAGCCACCGCGCACAACAAGGCCGCCAAAAGCGCCACGAGGTTGAGAAATTTCTCGGCCCGGTCCAGGGTTTGGCGCATTTCAGGGCGGCCGCTCTCCAAGGACTCCACCTGCACGCCGCGCACCCGCCCTTGCTCCGATTGGTTGCGTGCCCAATTCGCAAAGACTTTGACGCCGCGTGCGTCCCCCGTCACCGCCATTCGGTATTTCAAGCGACTGGCCGGTTGCACCAGTGCCGTGGCCGCCAAATCGGCTTGGTTGAGCATGACGCGCGGCGAAAAGTTCATGAAACCCGCGCCCCGGTCAGGCTCTTGGGCAATCACCGCGCTGATCGTCAAACGGCTGTCGCCCAGTTGCAGCAGATCACCTTGGGCCAAGCCCAAACTTTCGAGCACACCCGCATCCACCCAGACCTGGCCTGGTGCAGGAATCCCGTTTGCCGGATGGACAGGGCCTTCGGCATTGACAATTTGCAACTGCCCACGCAATGGATAACCGGTACTGACGGCCTTCAAGGCGACCAGTTTGCTCGCGCCATCCAAGCCCCGCGCCATGGTGGGAAAGGTGATGGAGGTGTTGCGCACCAAGCCGTTGCGCTCGGCCTCGTCCAGCACAGTTTGTGGGGTGGGTTGATCACTCACCACCACCGCATCACCGCCCAAGAGTTGGCGCGCATCGCGCCACAAACCGGCTTGCAAACGGTCTGCAAAAAAGCCTACGGCGGTCAAAGCCGCCACGGCCAAAGTGACGGACACGATCAACAACCGCAACTCCCCGGCGCGCAGATCGCGCCACAGGTTGCGCCAACCCAAATTAAGAGCCAAACGTAAATTCACATGCATGACAGCACCTTAACCGATACCCTACTGACCGCGCAGAGCTACGGTTTTACGCTTTCGGTGGGCGCACCCGAGCGGCTGCCACAGCA
>CAIWWN010000014.1 GCA_903916355.1 uncultured Burkholderiales bacterium
CACACCGATGCGTTTGCGCCTGCAATCTGCTGCGAGGTGCTTTTGATGGTGTCGATTTGGGCGGGGGTTAGGCGCATGGGGTCAAGTGCTTAATTGCGCAGGGTCTTGATGGCTGCGGCGCCAATGCCCAGGTTGCTGAAAATTTGGGTCCAGTCGCGCAGGCCGCGGACGATGAAGTTGTAGCTGGTTTCGCGGTCGACCTTGGTGGGGATGACCACGGTGTCGCCGGGCATGACTTTGGTGCCCTCAAAACTGCTGAACAGGCCGCTGCCGCGGCGCGCGACGATGGAGCCGTCGGCGCGCAGCACAAAGGCTTCGCTGGGTTCGGCGTCTTCGGTCAGGCCTGCGGCTTTGATCACGTCACCCACCGATTTGCCGGGTTTGTAGATCAAGGCGTTTTCGTTGTTCACGCTGCCAGCGGCGGCCACAAAGGCCGGCAGGCTAGGCACCATGAAGGCGTCGCCATCTTCAAGCGGCAAGTTGGGCAAGGGGTTGGTTTGGTTGAGACTGGGCTCGAGTTCCAAAGACACACGGCCTTTGCTTTTGAGGGTTTTGAGCCGGGCAATTTGCGCCTGCATTTGCGCCTGGCTTTGTTGCTGGATGGCGCCCGCCTGGGCGGCTCGGTCACCTGTCAGGTTGGCGGCCAGTGTGGCGCCGGCGCTGCCGAGTTGGCTCTCTAAGCGGGTCACGAGTTTGTCCAGGTTCTCTTGCTGCTGGCGGCGCACGGTTTCGCGGGTGAATTCGGCGCCAAACAGGTAGGCCTGCGGGGTAAGACCGCCCAAGCGGCTGAGCAGCTGGGGCAAGGTTTCACCGGGCTGCACTTGGTAAACGCCGGGGGCGGCCACTTCGCCTTCAATGCGCACCAAGCGGGTTTGGCGCTCGGCGGGCAGACGCAGGTCGGTGCTGCTCATGATGGTGATCACGTCGCCGGGCTGCAACTGAATGTTGTGCGCGGGGTCTTGGTTGACCACGGCTTTGGCCAGGTTGAAGGGGATCAACAGCTGGCGCAGCTGGACTTTGTCCATGCGCTCGACCACGGCATAGTCCCAGTTGATTTGGTCGACCATGCCACGAACACGTTCCGTGACGCGAGTGCCGGCCTGATTGGCGTTTTGCGAAGTAATGGTGGTGATGTTTTCAGGCAGCAAGGTCAAGTCTTCTGGCAATTGCTGGGCTTTATCAATGGCCTTGATTTGTTCGGATGTCAGGCCCTGCGCCTTGAAGTTGGCAATGCGGTTTTGCACCAACTGGTTTTTGCGCTTGTAGTAGTCGGGCGTGATCAAAGCTTCGCGGGTGGGGATGATGTCTTGCACGCGCAGGCCTTCGCGCCAGGCGTGGCGCAGCGGCTGGGCCACCGTGCCTTGCAAGGTCACGGCGTTTGCAAAGGCAGGGCTGATGGGGAGCAAGGTGACCACGTCACCATCTTTCAAGGGTTGGCTCAGGCCCTGGGCATTGAGCACCAGGTCTTGCACGCTTCGGGGCGTGGCGTCTTGCGGACTGATGCGCTCAATGAGAGCGCGCTGGTTACTGGCCAGCGTTGGCAGGCCGCCGCCCAGAGCCAGAATATCTTGCAGCTGAGTGGGCGCCGCTTGGGGTGAGAGTTCGTACACAGCCGCATGGTCCCACGCACCGGTCACGGCCACGCGGGGGCCTGCGGGGGGTATGGTGATCACGTCACCGGCTTGCAACGACACGTCTTTGGTCTTGTCGCCTTTGGAGATGAACTCGTACAAGTCAAACGTGGTGACGGTTTTGCCTGCGCGCTTGATTTGGATGTTGCGCATGCTGCCGTTGGGCGTGGGGCCGCCGCTGGCAAACAGGGCATTGACCAGGGTGCTTAAACTGCTCAGGTTGTAAGTGCCGGGCTGCTGGGCCTGGCCCACCACGTACACCGTGATGCCGCGCAGGCGGCCTAAGTTGGCGTTGAGGCTGAAGTTGTTAAACACCGTGGCCACTTGTTTGCGCAAATTGGCCTCCAGGTCTTTGACCTGCGTGCCGGCCAGGGCGATGGTGCCGATCCGCCGGGTACGCTCGTCAGTCTGCCGGGCCAGCCAGGCGCGGACTTCATCGGCGTCATGAGTGGCCCAATTGTTGATCGCATTCGACAGCAGCTGCTCGCGCGACTGTCCTGGGGGCAGGAATTCCAGGAGCTGCATCGCGGCGCTGGGATTCTGCCAGGCCGC
>CAIWWN010000015.1 GCA_903916355.1 uncultured Burkholderiales bacterium
AATATGTTTGAGAAAATCACGCTAAAGCAGATGGTCACCAACGCCATCCACAACGAAGAGGTCGAGGTGCTTCAGTTGCAAGACGAATTGTTCTGAAATCAGCATCAAAATTTACCGGACACTAGTGAGGTGCGATGTCTTTGGCCTTGACGGCCTGTGGCGGCTCTGGAGGGGCTGCATTTCTGACCTTGGACGGCAGTCAGCCATTGGTCATCGGGCACCGAGGGCTACCGGGTCTGTTTCCCGAGGAAACGCAACCCTCTTATGAAGCCGCTGCCGATGCGGGAGCTGATTCGTTGGAAATGGATTTGCATTTGAGTAAGGACTGCGTGCTGGTCGCACGTCACAATCCTTGGCTGAGCGACAACACGAATATTGCGACTGTTGCCGCGACCAACCCAACGGTAGCCGCCCGCAAACGAACCGTTCCTGGCGTCCTCGTCAACGTGACCTATGACCGCACCCGATTTGGGGGGCCAGCGCAATATTTGAGTGATCTGACCAACCCTGCCGATCCCAAGTCGGTACTCAAATCTCTTGTGGTGGATGGCGAAGACCACACGGGTGACTGGTCCATCACGGACTTTACGGTCGCCGAGTTGAAACAATGGATTGGCGGCACGACCTACGATGCGCGGGCGGACCGACCCACCGCCTTGAATGGTAAATTTCCTGTGCTGACGATGCAGGAAATTATCGACATCGCCAAAGCCAAGACGATAACCACTGGGCGAACGATCAGCGTCTACCCTGAAACCAAGAATCCGCTATGGAACAACGCGCAAGCCAAGGCCAATGGATGCGGTACAGGCAACCATCCGTTTGAAGATGCACTCATCAAACTGCTCAAAGACAACAACATGAACAGCAAGACGTCCCCCGTGTTTGTTCAAAGCTTTGACCCTGACAGTTTGAAATACATGCGCTCGGCCGGACTGAATACCCGAGCCGTCCAATTGATTGATGGCAACGACGTCAACTACGCCAATGGCGCCATGATTTATGCCAGCAATGATGTGTTGAATTTTGTAGACGGCAGACCCTACAGCTGGACGGTGGCGGGTGATGGTCGCTGGTTTGACACGATGTTGACCCCCGCTGGTTTGGCTGAAATCAAGACCTATGCAGACGGCATTGGTCCGTGGAAGCCCCAAGTGATGACCTTGAAAATGTCGCCACTCAAAACCACCAACGCCGATGGTTCAGCCTATACCCCCACGCTGGCCGATGTGAACAGAGTCACCCCCACGAGTTTGATTTCGGATGCACACAAGGCAGGTCTCTTTGTCCATACCTACACGTTCCGCAATGAAAAGCAGTACCTTGCGGGGTTGTTCAATGCTGACCCTGCGGCCGAGTTGCTGCTCTATTTGCGCGCAGGTATTGATGGCGTCTTCGCTGACTTTGCCAACACCGCTGTGGCAGTCCGCGTCACCTACCTCAAAGAGATGGGGCGCTGAAATAATCCCGGAACAAATGGTTAAAGCCCGTCCGGCTTGATTTGCGCGCGTGTAATCACGGGCTTCCAGCGCGCTTGTTCCAATTTGATGAAGGCTTCAAATTCGGCCCGTGTATCGCCGATGGCCAGCGCGGTGTCTTGGCTGAGTTTGTCGTGAACCAGTTTGGTTCGCGTCGCCGCCATGGCTTCTTTTTCCAGCTTGTCGATATTGGGCTTGGCCATTTTGCTGGGGGCCAGCAGGCCATACCACTGCGTCATTTCAAAGCCTTTGTAGCCTTGTTCAGCCACGGCGGGGACATCGGGCAGTTGCGGTAAGCGCGTGCTGGTGCCGGTGGCAATGCAGCGCAGGCGCCCGGCTTTGATGAACTGCAGCAGGGCGGGGGCACCCACCGCCGCCGCTTGCAGGCGTCCAGCGATCAGGTCCGTCAACATGGGGCCTGTGCCGCGGTAGGGCACGTGGAGCATGAAGGTCTCGGTGGCCATTTTCAGGTATTCAAAAGCCAAGTGGCCTGCGCTGCCGTTGCCCGCCGAGCCATAGTTGAGTTGACCGGGTTTGGATTTGGCATAGGCCACAAACTCTTTCAGGTTCTTCACGGGCAGGTCGGGGTGCACCACATACAGGCTGGGCACTTTGGCAATCAGCGTGATGGGCGTGAAGTCTTTGTTCGGGTCGTAGGGCAGCTTGGCAAAAATGTATTGGTTGACGGCCAAGGTGCCGATATGGCCCAGGATGAGGGTGTGTTCATCGGTCGAGTTTGCGACTTCTTGCATCGCAATATTGCCGGCACCACCGGGCTTGTTTTCCACAAACACATTTTGGCCAATGGTCTTGGCCAACTCGCCCGCCAGCGCGCGGGCCACAATTTCAGAGCTACCGCCGGGCGCAAAAGGCACGACCAGACGCAGTGGCTTGTTGGGCCACGCTTCAGCCTGTGCAAACCCGGGCGACAAGGTCAAGGCCGACGCGGCTGAACCGATTAACAGCTGGCGTCGCGTAACTGCATTGTTTTCTTCGATGGTCATGGAAACTCCCTTTTTTATTTGATTGTGATCGTGCTTTGATGACTTGGCCGCAAAGCGTCGTGTGTTGGGCCATTCATTTCATGGCTTGTTCTGGCAGAGGATTTAATGTAAACGCCAAGTGGATTGGCGCATAGCAATTCGCCAAGGTGAAAGCTTCATCCGCAGCAAAATAGGTTTGAATAAGTTGTGTCCTAAGGCGCTACACACAATTGTTTAAGATCCAAAATCAAAGACGTGCGTCAAAATGAGTGCGCAATCGACTTGACCACGAAGCCATCTCAAAACAGTTGACGCATCCGTGTTGCTGTTCATCATTTGAATAATGGATTGAATCATCATGCCCAAAGTAGAGTTTTTATCGGCTCTTGCCTATGCCCGTAACGCGACTCAATGGGTGGGTTTGCGCTATTCGCGTGAAAGCACGCAGTCGAGGGAGGTGCGTAACGACGCACCTGACAAGAACGCCACCAGCCTTGATGAAGGCGTCATGTGCGAGGTGCTGGTGGACGGGCATTTCGGCTATGCGGCAACGGCCGATCTCAGCAGCGCTGGCCTGAAGCGAGCTTTTGACATGGCCATTGCGGCTACCCGTGCCACCAGCTCGCACAAAGTGCATGGCTTTGATGATAGCCACCGTGCAGCCGTGCAGGGTACCTATGAAAGCCCGACGCAAACCAAGTTAGCAGCAACGCCGTTGGCACTCATCACCGAATGCCTGTTAGCGGCTTCTAAGGCCATGGCGATTGACGCCAAGATCGTGAACCGCGCTGCAAGGGCCATGGTGATTCAGACGCAGATTGACTATTTCACCACCAGTGGCACGCACACCAGCCAAAGTTTTGACATCGTGGACATCGGCCTTGTGGCGACTGCTGCCCAAGGCCTGCAATCCCAAAGCAGAAGCTGGAGTCTGAGCGGTCAGCATGGCGGCGAGGTGTTTGTCCCGGCCATCTTTGCCCAGCATGGTTTGCGTGTGGCGAACGAGGCGTTGGAACTTCTGGGCGCACCGAACTGCCCGTCCGGGCGAATGGACCTGATTCTGATGCCCGACCAGATGATGCTGCAAATCCACGAATCGGTTGGGCATCCGCTGGAGTTGGATCGGATTTTGGGTGATGAGCGCAACTATGCGGGTTGGAGCTTTGTGCAACCCGCTGACTTTGGCCGCCTGCGCTATGGATCGCCGCTGATGAACATCAGCTTCGACCCCACTAAACAAAACGCCATGGCCAGTTACGCTTTTGACGATGGCGGCAACCCAGCGAGGCGTGAATTCCTCATCCAAGACGGGATTCTGAAGCGCGGTTTGGGATCGGTTGAATCGCAAGAACGCTCCGCCCTTCCTGGCGTGGCTAACTTTCGCTCTGCTTCATGGAATCGGGCGCCCATTGACCGCATGGCCAATGTGAATTTGGAGCCCGGCACGTCAAGACTGGAGGACATGATTGCTTCCGTTGATGAGGGCATCCTGATGTCCACTAACCGGTCATGGTCGATTGACGACTACCGCAACAAATTTCAGTTTGGCTGCGAGCATGGCCGGCTGATCCAGAACGGCAAATTGGCGGGCGTGGTGCGCAATCCTAATTACCGTGGTGTGACGGTGGATTTTTGGAACCGCCTGAGTGCAGTAGGTCAGAGCGATTCAACGTATGGCACGCCCTATTGTGGCAAGGGCGAGCCCAGCCAGGTGATCAGGGTAGGGCACTCGTCGCCGCCCTGTCTTTTCAGGGGCGTTGAAGTGTTTGGAGGCCAGTCATGAGTGCAAGCGATTTTGTCGATGAAACGCGACGGTCCTTTGATGTGGTGGCTGACAAGGTGTTGGCGAACTTGCAAGCTAACGAATCTGTCACGCTGAACCTGGCGGCTGAAGAAACTCTGTTTATTCGCTTTAACAGCAACAAAGTGCGCCAAAACACCCATGTAGAGCAGCTTTTCATGACGCTACAGCTTCAGGGTGCTGGCCGTAGTACGGAGATGAGCCGCACCCTGTCTGGGAACATCGAGGCGGATTGCGAGGCCATGCTGCATGTGCTGTCCCTGTGTCGCGCGGAGTTGTCCATTCTGCCGCTCGACCCGCACCAAGTGCCGCTGGAAAACCATGGCAGCAGCGACGAAACTTTCCGTGGGGTACTGCTGCCTATGGATGCCGTTGTGGACGCGGTTTTGGGGCCCGCCCAGGGCTGCGATTTGGCGGGTCTGTACGCCGCTGGGTCCATCATTCGTGCAAATCGAAATTCCAAAGGCCAGCGTCACTGGTTTGCAAGCCAAACCTTTTTCATGGATTACTCGCTCTACGATGGATCGCGCGCTGTGAAAGGAAATTACGCGGGTGCCCAATGGGATCAAGAACAGTGGGTTTCCAACTTGGCACACAGCAAACATTTATTGTCCCTGATGGCGAAGCCTTTGCAGACGGTGATGCCTGGCAAATACCGGACCTACTTAGCACCGCGTGCAGTGGTTGACCTCGTGGGCATGATGGGATGGGATGCACTTTCTGCCTCAGCCTGGAAGCAGGGCCGAAGCCCGTTCAAAAAGCTGGCGGACAAGGAGTGCAGCCTTTCCGCGCAGTTGCATATCACCGAAAACTTTGGCCTAGGACTCACCCCGCGATTCAATGAATTGGGTGAAGTTTCTGAAACCGTGCTGCCTCTGATCACTGCGGGTCAACTCTCCACTTTGCTGGTCAGTGCAAGAACCAGCAAAGAGTTTGGACTGTCCTCCAATGGTGCCAGCGCATCCGAAGGGCCGCGAGCGCTGGATGTGGCACCGGGTACGCTGGACGAGAAGGATATTTTGCGGCAACTTGGAACAGGCTTGTACCTGTCCAACCTGCACTATTTAAACTGGAGTGACCCCGTTTCCGCCCGGGTGACTGGCATGACACGTTATGCCTGTTTTTGGGTAGAAAACGGTGAAATCGTGGGCCCTATTAAAGACATGCGGTGGGACGAAAGTCTCTATGACGCATGGGGCAGCAAACTCGTCGCCTTAACCCGGCACACAGCCATTGTTCCTGCGGTGGACACCTATTTTCAGCGAGCGTTGGGCGGCTCCCGTACACCCGGTGCCTTGATCGACAATTTCACCTTTACGCTTTAGGGACTGAGTTGAGGGCCTGAAATCCCTATGGCGTTGGGCTTATTTGCTCAGCATGCGCATGGCGTCTTCCAGCCCCTTCAAGGTCAGCGGGAACATGCGCTGACTCATCAATTGCTGAATGATGGCGATGCTTTGACGGTACTGCCACACCCCTTGCGGTTCGGGGTTGATCCAGGCGAATTTGGGGAAGGTGTGTGTCAGGCGTTGTAGCCATTCGGCACCGGCTTCTTCGTTGTTGTATTCCACGCTGCCGCCGGTTTGCAAAATTTCATACGGGCTCATGGTGGCGTCGCCAATGAAGAGCAGCTTGTAGTCTTTGTTGTATTTGCGCAGGATGTCCCAGGTGGCAAATTTTTCGGCGTAACGGCGTTTGTTGTTCTTCCACATGAAGTCGTAGACGCAGTTGTGAAAGTAATAGAACTCCAGGTGCTTGAACTCGGTCTTGGCCGCAGAAAAGAGTTCTTCTACCCTTGCGATGTGATCGTCCATGGTGCCGCCCACGTCCATCAGCAGCAGCACTTTCACGTTGTTGTGTCGCTCGGGCACCATCTTGATGTCCAGAAAGCCCGCATTCGCGGCGGTGGCGCGAATGGTGTCGGGCAAATCCAGTTCTTCGACCGAGCCTTCACGGGCGAATTTACGCAGTCGGCGCAGCGCCACTTTGATGTTGCGGGTGCCCAGCTCTTGCGTGTCGTCGTAGTCTTTGTAGGCGCGTTGCTCCCACACCTTGACGGCGCTGCGGTTGCCACCTTTGCCGCCAATGCGCACGCCTTGCGGGTTGTAGCCGCCATTGCCAAACGGCGAGGTGCCGCCAGTGCCAATCCATTTGCTGCCACCTTCGTGGCGTTCTTTTTGTTCTTCCAAACGCTTTTTGAGCGTCTCCATCAACTCGTCCCAGCCCATTTTTTCAATGGCCGCTTTTTGTTCGGGCGTGAGTTCTTTTTCCAGAATTTTTTGCAACCAATCCAGCGGCACGTCTTTGGTGAAATCGGTCAGCATCTCGACGCCTTTGAAATAGGCGCCAAAGGCTTTGTCAAACTTGTCAAAGTGCTTCTCGTCTTTGACCATCACCGTGCGACTCAGGTGATAAAAGTCGTCAATGCTGCAGGAGTCGGCGGTTGGGCCAATCACATTGGCTTGCAGCGCTTCGAGCAAGGTCAGGTACTCGCGTACCGAGACAGGCACTTTGGCCGCGCGCAGGGTGTAAAAAAAATCGATCAGCATGGGGTTGGCTTCTTAAGAAGTTCGGGGGTGCTGGAGCTGGTAATCCAAATGCGTTTTTACACTGGGCCATTCACTGGCCAAAATGCTGTACACACAGGTGTCGCGCAAGGCGCCTTGCGCCAAGGGGTGATTATTGATCTGGTGGTTGCGCAGGATGCCGTCCAGCTTGGCGCCTAGGCGCTCAATGGCACGCCGACTGGCGTGATTGAAAAAGTGGGTGCGAAACTCCACCGCAATGCAGTTCAGGGTTTCAAAGGCATGACCCAGCAGCAAGCGTTTGGCTTCGGTGTTCAAGGCGCCACGTTGCACGCTGCGGCGGTACCAGGTTGAGCCGATCTCGACGCGGCGGTTGGCTGCGTCGATGTTCATGTAGGTGGTCATGCCCACGGCGCGGCCACTGGCCGGGTCCACGACCGCAAACGGCGTCATGCTGCCTTGGGTTTGCAAGCTCAAGCGGCGCGTGATTTCTGCCGCCATGCCTTCGGCGGTAGGGATGGCGGTGTACCAGAGGTTCCATAACTCGCCGTCCCGCACCGCGTCGACCAAGTCGTCGTGGTGGGTGACATGGAGAGGCTCCAAGTGAACATGGCTGCCCTGCAGGGACACAGCGGGGGCGAAAACAGTCATGGTGCGACTCGCTTTTTCAAGTTAGCGTTTGGGTGGCTGCTTGGCGCGCATCGCCTTGGCCAATTGCAAACCGATGCCACCCCCCAAGCTGACCAATAAAATGGCCAAAATCGTGCCAGGACCGTAGCCTGCGGCAAAGATATCCAAGCCCAGCCAACGACCCAGCCAAAAACCGATCAAGCTGCCGCCTAAAAAACCAATGGCGTCAGCGAATCCTTCTGAAATCAGGGGCTTGAACATGCGGGTGTCTCGCGGCTTCAGCGATTGCGCTGGTTCATGAAAACCAGCTTTTCAAACAGCGTCACGTCCTGCTCGTTCTTGAGCAGGGCGCCCACCAACGGCGGCACGCTGACTTTTTGGTCGGCGCTTTGCAGAGCTTCGAGCGGAATGTCTTCGGCGACCAGTAACTTCAGCCAATCGAGCAATTCGCTGGTCGAAGGCTTCTTTTTCAGACCCGGCAGGTTGCGCACGTCATAAAAGGTCTTGAGTGCCACGGCCAACAACTCTTGTTTCAGGTGCGGAAAGTGCACGGCCACGATTTGTCGCATCGTGTCTGCTTCTGGGAATTTGATGTAGTGGAAGAAGCAACGGCGCAGGAAAGCGTCAGGCAATTCTTTTTCGTTATTGGAGGTGATGAACACCACCGGGCGCGTTTTGGCCTTGATCAGTTGGCGGGTTTCGTAGCAATAAAACTCCATGCGGTCGATCTCGCGCAGCAAATCGTTCGGAAATTCGATATCCGCTTTGTCGATCTCGTCGATCAAGATGGCCACCGGCTCTTCCGCGGTAAAGGCTTGCCACAGCACACCTTTGATGATGTAGTTTTCAATGTCCTTGACCTTGGCGTCGCCCAATTGGCTGTCGCGCAGACGGCTCACGGCGTCGTATTCGTAAAGGCCTTGCTGGGCTTTGGTGGTCGATTTGATGTGCCACTGGATGAGTTTCAGGCCCAAGGCCCCTGCCACTTCCTCGGCCAGCATGGTTTTGCCGGTGCCGGGCTCTCCTTTGACCAACAAAGGTCTTGTGAGCGTTATGGCTGCGTTCACCGCGAGGGTCAGGTCTTGGGTCGAGACGTAGTTGTCAGTGCCTTGAAATTTCATAATGAGGGGGTTCAAAGAGGTTCAAAAAGGAGGTTGTCAGGATAAACCGAATTCGGCCGATATAATCCGCAATTGATTTTTCTCAATCTACACGTGATTGTGTTCTCAAAATGAACAAGCTGTTGACCTCTCTGTTTACCTTGGCTGTCGCTTCTGTGACGGCCGTTTCCGTTCAAGCCCAAGAACTTAAGGGCGATGCCAAAGCCGCCGAGCAAAAAATTGCCATGTGCATTGGCTGCCATGGCATCAAAGGCTATCAGGCCAGTTTTCCAGAGGTCTATCGCGTGCCGATGATTTCTGGGCAAAACGCCAAATACATCGACTCGGCCTTGCACGCCTACCAAAAAGGGGACCGCAAGCACCCCACCATGCGAGGTATTGCGGCCAGTTTGTCGGATCAAGACATGGCTGACATTGCAGCTTATTACGCGCAGCACGGCAAAACCGACGCTCCGGCCCCCGTGGCCGCAGCGCCCGATGCCAAAGTCGCCGAATTGCTGAAAAAAGGCGCTTGCGTGTCTTGCCACGGCGATAACTTCTCCAAGCCGATCGATCCGAGCTACCCCAAGATCGCCGGTCAGCACAAAGACTTTTTGTTTGTAGCGCTCAAGTCTTATAAGACCGAGAACCTGGCCACTTGGGGGCGCGCCAATGCCGTCATGGGCGGCGTGGCCAAACAATTCTCTAACAACGAACTGAAGGCCTTGGCCGGCTATGTGGGCTCGCTGGATGGCGAGGTCAAGACCGTACCTCAGTCGAAGTTCCGCTGATTCGCTGAACTCTCTCAACACAAAAGCCCGCTAGAAGCGGGCTTTTGTGTTTCTGGTCCCCTCGGGTCTGCGTGCTTCAGTCTTTGGTGGCCTGGCGTTGCACGCAGTCGATGTAGGCCTCGCCATCGGGCATGCGGCCCGCTTTCTGACTTTCATAAATCATCTGGCCTAGGCACTCCATGGCCTGGTGGTGCGCATCGTGCAGAGAGTTGAGCTTGTGGGTGAGCAACTCCACGGCCTGGCGAATGCCACGGGGCTGGTCGATGCTGCACTGCTCGCTGATGGACAGATGCATAGAGAGGTGCAGAAAAGGATTTTCCAGGTTGGCATCCACCTTCAACATGCTGGCCAGTGCGGCGTCCACATCGGCCAGCTCTGCGTGGTATTCGGGGTGCTCGTCAATCCATTGGCTGACCAGCATTTCCATGGGCTCTAAAGGGGCTGGGGTTTGAGCCTTGGCGTAAACGCCACAAAAAAAGCGCCGCACATCGGCTTGGGAGGGTTGGATCAGCATGGTCGCCATTGTCGCTTTTTTTGGGCCTTGGGTTGGGGCCTGCACGCTGCAGACGAATGGCTTGACGGCAGAGTGCTGAGCCAAAAGCGTCAGGAACAGGGTGCGACTGGACCTATACTTCGGGCAACTTTTTGACCTGAGACGAGAACCATGAATCAAGCTTTTATTTGCGATGCCATCCGTACCCCTTTCGGCCGTTATGGCGGCGCTTTGTCCAGCGTGCGTGCGGATGACCTGGGCGCGATCCCGCTCAGAGCCTTGATGGCCCGCAACCCCAACGTGGACTGGTCTGCTGTCACCGACTTGCTCTACGGCTGCGTCAATCAAGCGGGTGAAGACAACCGCAATGTGGCCCACATGAGCAGTTTGCTGGCCGGTTTGCCTATGGAGCTGCCCGGCGCCACCATCAACCGCTTGTGCGGCTCGGGTATGGACGCCATTGGCACGGCGGCACGCGCCATCAAGGCCGGCGAAGCTAATCTGATGATTGCCGGCGGCGTGGAAAGCATGAGCCGTGCACCGTTTGTGATGCCCAAGGCCGAAAGCGCCTTCAGCCGCAACAACACGGTGTATGACACCACCATTGGCTGGCGCTTCATCAACAAATTGATGAAAGAAAAATACGGTGTGGACTCGATGCCCGAGACGGCCGAGAACGTGGCCACAGACTACAAAATTGAACGCGAAGCGCAAGACCGCATGGCCTACAACAGCCAGCTGCGCGCCGTGGCCGCCATCAAGGCTGGCCATTTGGCGCGTGAAATCACGGCCGTGACGATCCCGCAGAAAAAGGGCGATGCCATTGTGGTGGACACCGACGAACACCCGCGTGAAACCAGCCTCGAATCACTGGCCAAACTCAAAGGCGTGGTGCGCCCTGATGGCACCGTGACCGCCGGCAACGCCAGCGGCGTGAACGATGGCGCTTGCGCCGTGCTGCTGGCCAACGAAGCCACTGCCGCTAAGAATGGCTTGACACCCAAAGCCCGCGTGGTCGGCATGGCCACGGCCGGTGTGGCGCCGCGCATCATGGGCATTGGACCCGCTCCAGCCACGCTCAAGGTGCTGGCACAAACCGGCTTGACGATCGACCATATGGACGTGATCGAGCTGAACGAAGCCTTTGCTGCGCAAGGCCTGGCGGTCCTGCGTTTGCTGGGTTTGCAAGACGACGATGCACGCGTGAACGCCTGGGGCGGCGCGATTGCCTTGGGCCATCCCTTGGGTGCCTCGGGTGCGCGCTTGGTCACCACCGCCATCAACCGCTTGCACCACACCAGCGGCCGTTACGCGCTGTGCACCATGTGCATTGGCGTGGGCCAAGGTATTGCGCTGATCATCGAGCGGGTTTAAGACTCAGGCTACTCACCACCTCACCGGAGAATCCCTATGCGCGCAGCCTGGTACAGCCACAACGGAGAAGCCAAAGACGTGATCGTGGTGGGCGAGATGCCCACGCCCGAGCCCGGCCCCAGCGAAGTGCGGGTGCGCCTGCACACCTCGGGCGTGAACCCTTCGGATGTCAAATCACGCCGTGCCCGTCCCTTGAGTGATCCGCGCATCGTGCCGCACAGTGATGGCGCGGGCGTGATCGATGCAGTAGGTACCGGTGTGGATGAGGGCCGCTTAGGCGAACGGGTCTGGATATGGAACGGCCAATGGGCTCGCCCTTTGGGTACAGCCAGCGAGTGGATGGTTTTACCCTCAGTCCAAGCCGTGGTCTTGCCCAGCAACACCGACTTTGCCGCTGGCGCTTGCCTGGGCATTCCCGCGCTCACCGCTGTCCAGGCGGTGCATTTGGCCGGTGGTTTGAAAGACAAAACCGTGTTGGTCACGGGCGCATCGTCGGCGGTGGGCCACTACATCACCCAGTTGGTCAGCTTGGCGGGTGGTCATGTGATTGGCACCGTGGGCTCGCCCGCGAAATCCGAACACGCCAAGGCGGCCGGCATGAAAGAGGCGATTTTTTACAAGACCGAGCCAGTGGCCGAACGCGTCAAAGCGCTGACCGGTGGCAAAGGCGTGTCCGTCATCATCGACATGGATTTCGCCAGTACCGCGCAGCTGGTGGCGGCCGGCGCACTGGCGCCGCATGGCACGGTGGTGTGCTACGGCTCCAACGCGCCCGAGGTGCCGGTCAATTTCCGGGCCTTGTTGTTCGGCTCGATCACGCTCAAATTTTTCTTGGTGTACGACTTGACGCCCGCCGACCGGGCGTTTGGCCTCCAGCGCTTGACCGCCTTGCTGCAGGCCGGACAGCTGCAGCACAGCATCGGCCCGCGCTTCAGTCTAGAGCAACTGGTGCAGGCCCATGAGACTGTGGAGGCCGGCCAGGCCTTGGGCAACGTGGTGATCGACCTGATTTAACCCGGTCAGTCATCAGTTCGGTATCACCGGCGCCTCAATGCGCGCCGCCCGCGTCTGTCGAGGTTGAAGTAGCGCCCAATTGCGCTGGCCGGTTGGTGAGCCAGACGACGCTGATGAGCCCGATGAAAATAAAGGCTGAGGCCAGAAAAATATCATCGGCGGCGCGGGTGAAGGCTTGTTGATCGATCAGCCGATTGATTTGCGCCAACGCTTGTTCGGTGCTCAGGCCGCTGTTTTGAAGTGACTCCAACGTGATGCCAAAAACGCCTTGACCCTGCACCAGGGTTTCGGTCATGTGCGCATGGTGCATGGCGGCGCGGCTTTCCCACACGGTGGTGGCGATCGAGGTGCCCATGGCGCCTGCAGTGATGCGGGTGAAGTTGCTCAGGCCCGCTGCCGACGGAATCCGCTCGGGGGGGATGCCAGCCAAAGTCAGCGTGGTCAAAGGAATGAAGAACATGGCCATCGCCGCGCCTTGCATCAGCGTCGGGATCAGGATGTGGACCAGGTCGGTTTGCACCGTGAATTGCGAGCGCATCCACAGCACCACCGCAAAGCCCATAAAGGCGACGGTGGCGATGCGACGCGGGTCCCAGACCGTGACTTTTTTGCCGATCAATGGCGTTAACAAAATCGCCAAGATACCCACAGGGGCCAGGGCCAGTCCGGCATTGGTGGCGGTGTAACCCATCCATTGCTGCAGCCAAAGAGGCAACAGCACCACATTGCCAAAGAACAAGGCATAGGCAACAGAAAGGGACAGGGCGCCAAAGCCGAAGTTGCGACCTTTGAACAAACGCAGATTCACCACGGGGTGTTCATCGGTCAACTCCCACACCACAAACACGGCAAACGCCACCACGGCGACAATGGCCAAACCGACGATGGTGTTGGAGGCGAACCAATCGAGCTCTTTGCCTTTGTCAAGCATGAGCTGCAAGGCGCCGACCCAGATCACCAGCAGGCTCAGGCCGATCGAGTCGATGGGCAGTTTGCGCGTCGGTGTTTCGCGGTGGCGGTAAATGCCCCAGGTCAGACCCGCGGCCAACAAGCCCACCGGTACGTTGATATAGAAAATCCAGGGCCAAGAAACGTTGTCGGTGATCCAGCCGCCCAGCAGCGGCCCGGCCACCGGCGCCACCAGCGTAGTCACGCCCCACAGGGCCAAGGCCGTGCCCGCTTTGGCGCGCGGGTAACTGCTCAGCAGCAGGGTTTGTGACAGTGGAACCATGGGGCCTGCCACCAGGCCCTGCAGCACGCGAAAGAACACCAGCATTTCGAGCGAGTGGGCCAGGCCACACAGCCAACTGGCCAGCACAAACAGCAGCACGCTCATGGTGAACAAGCGCACCGCGCCAAAGCGCTGCGAGAGCCAGCCCGTGAGAGGCACCGAGATGGCGTTGGCCACGCCAAAACTGGTGATGACCCAGGTGCCTTGACCGGGACTGACGCCCAGGTCGCCCGAGATGGCGGGAATCGAAACGTTGGCTATCGACGAGTCGAGCACGTTCATGAAGGTGGCCAGCGACAAGGACAGCGTGCCCAGCAGCAAGGCCGTGCCTTGCAAAGGCATCACGGCGGCCGGGGAAGAGGCTTGGGGTTGAGACACTGCGTTCAAGGTGTCTTGCGACCCAGATGGGCGGCAATGATGCGTTCGACGCGTTGGTCTGCAGCGCGTTGCTGGCTTTCAAACACCGTGGTCACAGCCGCAGGGCTGGTGCGCGGTGCATCGGCCAAGGTCTTGCCGCTTTGATCTTGGGTGTCCACCGACACGTCCATGGACAGGCCCACGCGCAAGGGGTGCTCGGCCAGGTCTTTGGCGTCGAGGGCGATGCGCACGGGCACGCGCTGCACCACTTTGATCCAGTTGCCGGTGGCGTTTTGCGCTGGCAGCAAGGCAAAGGCTGCGCCTGTGCCTGCGCCCAGGCCCACCACTTTGCCGTGGTAGACCACTTTGGTGCCGTAGACATCAGCTTCCATCTCGGCCGCTTGGCCCATGCGCAAGCTTTGCAGCTGATTTTCTTTGAAGTTGGCATCCACCCACAATTGGTTCAGTGCCACCAGCGTCATCAAGGGCGCGCCGGCTTGCACGCGCTGGCCCAGTTGCACGCCACGTTTGGCGATGTGACCGTCGGTGGGGGCCAACAATTCGACTCGCTGCAGGGCCAGATAAGCTTCGCGTACTTTGGCGGCAGCGCGTTGCACACTGGGGTGCTGAGGCACGCTGGTGCCTTCGGTCTGGGTTTGGCTGGCGCTGAGTTGTTCCTTGGCTGCCATGACGGCCGATTGCGCGGCCATCACGGTGCTTTTGGCCGCACTGGCCTGGGCCAGGGCGTGTTGAAATTCTTCTTTGCCAATCGCACCACTGGCCACCAAGGGCGCACGGCGCTGGCTGTCTTCTTGGGCACGCGCCAGGTCGGTTTGGCTGCGGCTCAGATCGGCTTCGCGCAATTGCACCTGGGCTTGCAAGGTGCTGTTGTTGGCAAACAGGGTGCGCACTTCGCGCACGGTTTGCGCCAGTTGGGCTTCAGCCTGCTCAAGAGCGATGCTGGCGTCAGCCGCATCCAGCTTGACCAGCACCTGGCCGGCTTTGACAAAGTCGGTGTCATCGGCCTGAATGGCCACCACGGTGCCGCCCACTTGCGGCGTGATTTGAACCACATTGCCGGCCACGTAAGCGTTGTCGGTGTTTTCTTGATGGCGGCCGTGCAGCCAGTGCCAGCCGCCCCAAGCCAGTCCGCTCACGCCCAAAGCGATGGCAATCAGGGTCAGGCCGCGGCGGCGGGCGGTGGTCGATTCGGAGGCGGTCATGGCAGTCATGGAATGTTTTCTTTTGCGGGTGCAGTGCGTGAGCGGTGCGTTATTTTGCAGTCGGGGCCAGCGTTGAGGACAGTGCCAAAGCGTCATCGCGCCAGCCACCGCCCAGAGCTTTCATCAGGCTGATCTGGTTGTCAATTTGCCTGGCGCGCAGATCGGCTTGCGCCCGGCGCTGGGCCAGAACCGCGGTTTCAGCTGACAGCACGAGCACGGCATTACCCAGTCCTGCCGCAAAGCGTTGCTGTGCCAATGCATGGTTTTGCCTTGCGCTGTGCAGGGCGGCGGCTTGGGCTTGCGCTTGACGGCGCAGAGACTGCGCGGACTCGATGGCGTCGGTGGTTTCTTTCACCGCGTCGAGTACGGTGGCGTTGTATTGCGCCACGGCCATGTCGCGTTCGGTGTGTCGGCCAGCGAGCTGCGCTTGCAAACGGCCACCGTCAAACAGCGGCAAACGCACGGCCGGGCTGACACCGATTTGACGGCTTGCGGCATCGAGCAAATGGCTCAGGCCCAGGGCGTTGTAGCCGACGAAGGCACTCAAATTCACGTTCGGGTAGAACTGTGTGCGGGCTACGGCCACGTCTTGGCTGGCGGCCTCGACGCGCCAACGGCTGGCGACCACATCCGGGCGGCGGCCCAGCAGGTCGGCACCCAAGGTGGCGGGCAGGGCGTCCAGTTGCAAGTTTTGCAACTGGGGTGACAGCGAGGCCAGGGCCTGTGGCGTTTGACCGCTCAGCACGGCCAACTGGTGACGGGTCAGCGTGATTTGCTCTTCCAGCGCTTCGAGTTGGACCCCGGCTTCAGACAGGTTGCCATCGGACTGGCTTTGCTCGACTTGGGTGTCCAAACCTGCCGCAAAACGCTCGGAAATCAGTTGACGCAATGCCATGCGTTGCTGCTGCGCGCGCAGCGCGATGGCGCGTTGCGAAACCCATCGAGCCAGGCTCACATAGGTTTTGCACAGTTGACTGGCCAAGCCGGTGGCTGCCACGGCCGCATCAGCCTGCGCCGCGCGTGTTTGCCCGATGGCCGAAGCCAGCTCCGCCGCATGTTGGCCCCACAGGTCGGGCGACCAAGATACGCCTGCTTGCAGCGTGTCGTTGTCCAAAGTGTTGCCGGCAATCGGTTTGGGGTACAGGCCGTTGGCGCTAAAACGTTGGCGCGTGAAGTCGGCACCCAGTGTGGCTTGGGGCAGGCCGTTGGCTTGAGCGATGCCGCTCAAGGCTTGCATGCGTCGCACCCGCAACTGCGCGGTGAGCAGCGTGGGGTTGTCGGCCAATGCGGTGGCCACCAAGGCGTTTAGAGGCGCGTCACCCAAGGCCTGCCACCAGATGGGGGACAGCGCGGTGGTGCTCGGCGCTGTGAGCTGCAGCGCGGCGGCGCTGGTGGTTTTCAGGGGGGCGACTTCAGGGCCGGGCGTGCTGCAGGCCATCAGGCTGGCGGTCAAACTCAGGCTTAAAAAGCGCGTCATTGTGAAGGGGAAAGAAGTCATGGCGCGATCAGTTCATGTCAATGGGGCGGGGTGTTTTTTTGGGGCGCTGTTTGAGCGCCTCGCCATTGCTCAGCATGCGTTGCAGCAGTTGCAGCATCAGCGTCCATTCCGCTTTGGAAAATCCTTGCAAATGGCCGTTCAGCACATCCGCCAACACGCTGGGCACGTGCTGCGCCACCTCACGGCCCGCATCGGTCAAGCTCAGCTGCACCACGCGGCGGTCTTGCACCGAACGCTCGCGGCGAATCAGTCCTTTGATTTCCAGACGGGTCAGCGAGCGGGTCAAGGCGGCGGGGTCGATGGTCATGTCGCGCGCCAATTGGGCCGAGGTTTGGCTTTCGTTCCTCAGCAATTTGTACAGGGGCAACCACTGCACATACGTGAGCTTGTAGGGGGCCAGTTGCGCATCGGCCTGCGCCAGGATCGAGGACAGCACCTTGTTCATCAGGTGGCCTACGCTTTGATCCGGTTGGTACTGACCTGGAAGGTAAAACTGTGCAGGTGGGGTTGGGACCATGGTGGGGATATTGTAATTGACTAGTCAAGGATTGACTGGACAATGAAAATAAACTCAAGACGCCAAAGCGGGCTTGTCGCAGGCTCGACACCGCTTGCGGGTCACGGGCGATAGAGTGGCCTTTATGAAAACCTTTGAAACCCTCCAAGATTTGGCCGCCTGTGCGGGCCAGCCCGTCACGGTCACGCCATGGCTGCAAATCACGCAAGAGCAAGTCAACCAGTTTGCCGAGGCCACGGGCGACCACCAGTGGATCCACATTGATGTGGAGCGGGCCAAGGCAGGGCCTTTTGGTGCGCCGATAGCGCACGGCTTTTTGACCTTGTCCTTGATTCCGAAGTTTTTCCAGTCCGGCATTCATGTCAGCCAAACCCGCATGGGCGTGAACTACGGCTTGAACAAAGTGCGTTTCACCTCACCGGTACCGGTGGGCAGCCGTTTGCGCGCGCACCTGAAATTGCTGTCGGCCACGCCGATTGACAACCAGGGCTTGCAATGCGCCTGGGAAGTGACGATTGAGCGCGAAGGCACCGACAAACCGGTGTGCATTGCCGAGTCCTTGTCGCGTTCTTACCCTTGAGGTGTTGAAAAGCCAGGCGGAACCGTTTCAAACGAAATGGTTTTGCCGCCAGGCCTCAAACACCGTCACCGCCACGGCGTTGGACAGGTTCAGGCTGCGCTGACCTTCGCGCATCGGCAGTTTGAGAAGACATTCGGACGCCAAACTTTCACGCAACTCGGGGGCCAAGCCTCGGGTTTCGGCGCCGAACACAAACCAGTCGCCCGGCTGAAACGCCACCTCGTGCACCAAGCGTGAGCCGCGTGTGGTCATCGCAAAGAGGCGCTTCGGATCGGGTTGTTCGTCTTTTAAAAACTGTGCCCAATCGGCGTGGCGTTTGAGTTGCGCGTACTCGTGGTAATCGAGCCCGGCGCGGCGCATGTGTTTGTCGTCCATCGAAAACCCCAGGGGTTCGACCAGATGCAGCATGCAGCCGGTGTTGGCGGCCAAGCGGATGACGTTGCCTGTGTTGGGTGGGATTTCGGGTTCGACCAAGACAATATGAAACATAGGCCGTATTGTGCGGGACGCGGATTGCGTGCGCAGTGTCACTGTCCGTCTCATCACGGTCCGTCTGGCGCGCCTTCCTCGGTCCGAGCGAACACGACCATGGTGATGTGCGACACCCCCGCCGCCGCCAAAGCCAGCGCGGCCATATGCAAAGACGCCCCCGTGGTCATCACATCGTCCACCAGCATCACCCGCTGGCCTCGCAGCGCCACAGCCTGCAGGGGATCGACCGCGAAAGCGCCTTGCAAATTACGCAGTCGCTCTGAGCGGGGCAGGGTGCGTTGGGCTGGCGTATCGCGGATGCGCGTCAGCAGGTCGTAGCGCGTTTTAAGAGGTGACAACTGGCGGGCCAGCAGCAACGATTGGTTGAATCCACGCTGCGCCAAGCGTTGTGGCGACAAAGGCATGGGAAGCAGCCAATCGGCTTGCGCCAGCGCATCGTCCACACCAGGGGCGCTGTGCATCAGGCTGGCCAAGCGACTGGCCCAGCCGGGTTGCGACTGGTATTTGAACTGCGCCACCAGGTCCGCCCAAGGCCATTGGTAACTGACAGCCGTCAAAGCGCTTTGCCAAGGTGGTGCCTTGAGAAGGCAAGCGCCGCAGCGCTCGATGGAATCGTGAATTTGCAAGGCGCAGGAGCGGCAGCGGTGCACCGGTTGGGCAAACGCGGCAATACAGGATTCGCACACCGGCCGCGCTGGCCAGGCTTTGCAAATGGCGCATTGACTGGGCAGCCAAGACCCCAACCGGTCCGCGGCCAAGCCGGGTGGCGGGGCGTGCAAAGGTGCGGCAGAAAACCTTGAAAAGCGTCTGGCGAGCATGAACTCAATATACTGCCAACTCTTTTCCATTCACAGTTCTCCTTTTTTACAGACCCGCTTTGTCAACACCTCGCCCCCCCACCATGGACTCCACGGCTGCGCTGCGCTGGGCCCGTCGCGCTTTGCCCGCTGCCAAAGGGGGCGGCCCATCGCCCTGGTTGCACGAAGAAGTGGCGATGCGCATGCAGGAGCGGCTTGAATTCATCAAGTTACAGCCGACCCACTGGGCGGCTTGGGAGCCCTTGCGCAGTGGTTGGGCTGCATTGCGCCAAGTGGCGGCTCGTTACAGGCAAGCCAGCTGGTATGCCGTGGCGGCGCAGCCGCAGGAGTTGCAAGCCGCAAAAGTGGCGCTGCAAACGCCGTGGTGGCGACTGTCACGTTGGTCGCGCCCCGTGGTGTTTGCGGCCACCGCGCCGGCCTTGCCGGTGCAAATGGTCTGGGCGAATATGCTGCTGCACCAATCGGCCGATCCGCAAGCCTTGATCGCCCAATGGCATAGCGCTTTGGCGGTGGACGGATTTGTCATGTTTTCTTGCCTCGGGCCCGACACGCTGCGCGAGTTGCGCGCTGCCTTTGCTGCGCAGGGCTGGCCACCGCCCGCGCATGAGTTCACGGACATGCATGACTGGGGCGACATGCTGGTAGAGGCCGGCTTTGCCGAGCCGGTGATGGACATGGAGCGCATTACTCTGACCTATGCATCCCCCGAGCGCATGCTGGCCGAGTTGCGGGACTTGGGTCGCAACTTCCATGTGCAGCGGTTTTCCGGCTTACGCGGCAGGCGCTGGCTGAAACAATTGCTGGCGCTATTGCAAACGCTGGCGCAGCCCGAAGAGGGCGGCCGCTTGGTGCTGACCTTTGAAGTGGTGTACGGCCACGCCCTCAAGCCTCAAGCCCGCGCCAAAGTGCAAGCCGTCAGTGCCATTGACTTGCACGATATGCGGGCGATGTTGCGAAAGCATCCCAAGATTTAGGGTTTCCCCTTGCCATGGCTCAAATCCCTTTTATAAGTCGGGTAAACTCTTACGCTTCTGGGCTTTAGGGCTTCAGGCGTTCAGCAACTTGTTAAACAAATATGACGCATGCCAACAGGGTGTACACATTTGCGCAGGTCTCAGGTCAATCCATTGACTGGAGACTTCGAAAAAACTGCTCATTGGCGCCGGCGCAGCTGGGGTGGATTTACCTGTCCCTGTGCTGTGTCTCGCTGCTGATTGGCACATTTTTTTGGCTGCAAGGTGCCACGTTGGTGCTCGGTTTTGCTTGGTTGGAGGTGATGGTGGTGGGGTTGGCATTTTTCATTTATGCCCGCCATGCCACTGATGGGGAATGGATTTCGATTGAAGGTACTCGCGTGGTGGTGGAGTGTGAAACTGCCGGTAAACGTGAGCGGGCCGAGTTCGACAGGCAATGGGTTCGGGTAGAGCCCCTTGCCGATGATCGGAGTTTGATCGAGGTCTCGGGTAGAGGCAAGTCAGTTGAAGTGGGGCGTTTTGTACGTCCTGAACAGCGATTGATGTTGGCCCAAGAAATTCGTCGGGCATTGCGCCAAGCGTGATGCCCACGTTGTGACGCCGCGCAAGCGGTGATGCGACAAAGGTAGTAGGTTCTACAGAGACTTGGAAGTTAGTGACGACTATGAAGAGCATTTCCAATAAATTGGCTTCGCTTCTTTGCCATGCAGGCATTTGGACGGGCGCTTTGATGGCCACCTCCGCGCATGCGGTGAACGATTTGCCTGGTGGCCCCGCTGTCAATCAGCTCAATTTGCATCCGGCAGTGACCAAAATCGCTGAAGAGCAGCATTGGTTGCATGGTTTCATGATGATCATCTGTGTGGTGATCTTCATAGCCGTGTTTGCGGTGATGTTCTATTCCATCTGGAAGCACCGCAAATCAGTGGGCCACAAGCCAGCGACTTTCCATGAGTCCGTCACCGTTGAAATTCTGTGGACCTTGGCCCCTTTCATCATCGTGATCTTGATGGCCTTGCCTGCTACCAAAGTTTTGGTGGCCTCCAAAGACACCACGAACGCCGACCTGACGGTCAAAGTCACTGGTTACCAGTGGAAATGGGGTTACGACTACATCAAGGGTGAAGGCGAAGGCCTGGCTTATATCTCCACCTTGGATTCATCGCAACGTGCCATGTCCAACGCCGGCAAGCCTGAAGGCGATGATTACCTGTTGCGCGTAGACAACCCCTTGGTGGTGCCTGTGGGCAAGAAGGTCCGCGTGATCACCACCGCCAATGATGTGATTCACTCCTTTGCTGTGAACTCTTTGGGTATCAAGCAAGATGCGATTCCTGGTTTTGTGCGTGACACCTGGTTCCGTGCAGAAAAAGTGGGCACTTATTACGGTCAATGCCAAGAGTTGTGTGGCAAAGAGCACGCCTACATGCCTATCCAGGTGAAAGTGCTGTCGGGCGAAGACTACGCCGCTTGGGTGGACACTGAGAAGAAAAAACAAGCCGCCAAAGCGGACGATCCGAGCAAAGTTTGGACATTGGACGATTTGTCCAAGCGTGGCGAAAAAGTGTATGCCGCCAATTGCGCTGCTTGCCACCAAGCCAACGGCAAAGGCGCAGGCCCGATCAAGCCGCTGGACGGCGCAGCCGTGGTGCTGAATGCGGACCACGCCAAGCAAATCTCGGTCTTGCTCAACGGTCAAAACAATGGTGCTATGCCTTCATGGAAAGCCTTGTCGGATACCGAGATCGCCGCTGTGATCACCTTCACCAAGAACAACTGGTCTAACAAGACCGGGCAACTCGTGCAACCGGCCGAAGTGCTGGCTGCGCGCAAGTAAGTCATTACTGCATTAAAGGAAATCAAGATGAGCGCCGTTCTCGACCATCACGATCACGCCCACGACGACCATGACCATGCCCCTAGCGGCTGGCGCCGTTGGGTCTATGCGACCAACCACAAAGACATTGGTACTTTGTACCTGTTGTTCAGCTTCACCATGCTGATGATCGGCGGCATCTTGGCGCTGTTGATTCGCGCCGAGTTGTTCCAGCCCGGTTTGCAATTGGTCAACCCTGAATTGTTCAACCAGTTCACGACCATGCATGGTCTGATCATGGTGTTTGGCGCGATCATGCCCGCCTTTGTGGGCTTTGCAAACTGGATGATTCCATTGCAAATCGGCGCAGCCGACATGGCTTTTGCCCGCATGAACAACTTCAGCTTCTGGCTGATGATTCCTGCTGGTTTGATGCTGGCCGGTTCCTTCTTCATGCCCGGCGGCGCCCCCGCTGCTGGCTGGACCTTGTACGCACCTTTGACCCTGCAAATGGGCCCTTCGATGGACGCAGGTATTTTTGCCATGCACATCCTGGGTGCTTCGTCCATCATGGGTTCGATCAACATCATCGTCACCATCTTGAACATGCGCGCGCCTGGCATGACCTTGATGAAGATGCCCATGTTCGCCTGGACATGGTTGATTACCGCTTACTTGCTGATTGCTGTGATGCCCGTGTTGGCTGGCGCGATCACCATGACGCTGACGGACCGCCACTTTGGCACCAGTTTCTTCAACCCCGCTGGCGGCGGTGACCCAGTGATGTACCAACACATTTTCTGGTTCTTCGGTCACCCTGAGGTCTACATCATGATCTTGCCGGCCTTCGGCATCATCAGCCAAATCGTGCCGGCTTTTGCCCGCAAGCGTCTGTTCGGTTACGCCTCCATGGTGTATGCGACATCGTCGATTGCCATCTTGTCGTTCATCGTGTGGGCGCACCACATGTTCACGACCGGTATGCCGGTAACAGGTCAGCTGTTTTTCATGTACGCCACGATGCTGATCGCTGTGCCTACGGCCGTGAAGATTTTCAACTGGATCGCCACCATGTGGCGCGGCTCCATGACCTTCGAGACGCCGATGCTGTTTGCGGTCGGTTTCATCTTTGTGTTCACCATGGGTGGTTTCACCGGTTTGATCTTGGCCATGGCGCCGATTGACATCCAGTTGCAAGACACGTACTACGTGGTGGCGCACTTCCACTATGTGTTGGTGGCCGGTTCTTTGTTTGCCTTGTTTGCTGGCTTTTACTACTGGGCCCCCAAGTGGACCGGTGTGATGTACCACGAAGGCCGCGGCAAGATCCACTTCTGGTGGTCATTGATTTCTTTCAACGTGACTTTCTTCCCCATGCACTTCTTGGGCCTGGCCGGCATGCCCCGTCGCTATGCCGACTACCCCATGCAGTTCGCTGACTTCAACGCGCTGGCTTCAGTCGGTGGTTTCTTCTTTGGCTTTGCCCAGGTGTACTTCTTCTTGTTCGTCGTCGTGCCTTGCATGCGCGGTCAAGGTGTCAAAGCACCTCAGCGTCCATGGAACGATCCGGATGGCGCCGGTGCAGAAGGCTTGGAGTGGGAAATTCCCTCGCCAGCGCCCTTCCACACCTTTGAGAACCCACCCAAGTTGGACATCACAGCCACCCGCGTGATCGGCTAATTCAAAGACAACCATGACACCCGAACAAAAGAAAAGTAATTTGCGCATGGGCTTGACCTTGGCCTCGGTCGCTGCGATGTTTTTCATCGGGTTCATGGCCAAGATGATTCTGTTAAGCCATTGAGCCTTCGTCTGCCATGAATCTGCGCAACGAAAATACCAAAATGATGGGCAAGTTGGCTGTGATCACAGTCAGCATGTTCGCTTTTGGCTATGCGCTGATTCCTTTGTACA
Organism: uncultured Burkholderiales bacterium; assembly: GCA_903916355.1. Taxonomy (GTDB): domain Bacteria; phylum Pseudomonadota; class Gammaproteobacteria; order Burkholderiales; family Burkholderiaceae_C; genus Limnohabitans_A. The sequence goes on from CAIWWN010000015.1 coordinate 23,610, forward strand.
AACACATTTGCGAAATCACCGGGATCAACATCCTGTCGCTGGTTGAACGCCAGGTGCCAGGCAATGGCGTGGCCGGGTCCGATGCCCGTGCAGTCAATAGCCAAGTGGACATGACCCGATCGATTACGGTGGAGTTCGATGCGAATGCCCGTGGCCCTTGGGATTTCAAGCCCGAGACGCGTTCCGTGGTGGTCCATCCGGGCGAATTGACCACGGTGATGTACGAGTTCCAGAATGTGCAAAACAAGCGCATGGCAGCGCAGGCTATTCCCAGTTATGCGCCGCACCAAGCAGCGGCGTATTTCAACAAGCTGGAATGTTTTTGCTTCAATCAATACACCTTGGAGCCCGGCGAGAAAAAACGCTGGCCCGTGGCTTTTGTGATTGATCCCAAATTGTCCAAAGACGTGACCACGATCACCTTGTCGTACACGTTTTTTGAAGTGGGAGGGAAGACACCTCCTGCACCCGTGGCCACGCAGGACACGCTGCCCTTGCTGAAAGCGGGCACTTGACCATGTCCAATAAGCAACAACCCAAAGCGACGTTTCTGCGTACGCTGCAAGCGGTCATGTGGTCGTTTGCGGGTATGCGCAAGGGCAGTGCCTCGCAAGAAGATATGGCGCGTTTGAACCCCTTTCACATCATTGCTGTGGCCATTGGCCTGGTGGTGGTGATGGTGATGGGTTTGATCGCCTTGGTGAACTGGGTGGTGGCACAACCATCGACCCTTTCATAAACCGATCAAGATTTTAAGATTTGAGAGCAGGAGTACACATGAGTTCCACCGCACACGGCACCACGCCTTACTATTTCGTTCCCCACCCCTCGCGGCACCCCGTGATGGCAGCCATCGGATTGTTCTTTGTGATCCTTGGCGCAGGCCAGTGGGTGAACGGTGCGGAATGGGGTAAATACGCTTTGTTCTTTGGCCTGATCTGGTGGTTGACCGTGTTGTACCAGTGGTTCAGTGAAGCGATTGGCGAAAGTGAAAGCGGCCAGTACGGTCGCAAAATCGATTTGTCTTTCCGCTGGAGCATGACCTGGTTCATCTTCTCCGAAGTTATGTTTTTCGGTGCTTTTTTCACTGCCTTGTGGTGGGCGCGCACCCACTCCCTGCCTGCCTTGGGCAGCTTGGAAAACGCCTTGATTTGGCCTGACTTCAAAGCCGTGTGGCCGACGTTGGCCGCAGGTGCGACCGGTTCGCCGGCCGGCATTGTCGAGCCCTTCCAGACCATGTCACCCTTTTGGTTGCCGACCATCAACACCGGTTTGCTGTTGACTTCGGGCGTGACCTTGACCGTGGCGCACCATGCTTTGCAGCATGGCGACCGTTCTAAAACCATCAAGTTCATGTGGCTGACCGTGCTCTTGGGAGTGACCTTCTTGTTTGTGCAGGGCTACGAATACGCCCATGCCTGGTCTGAAATGAATTTGAAACTCAGCTCCGGGATGTATGGCTCGACCTTCTACATGCTCACCGGTTTTCACGGCTTCCACGTGTTTGTCGGTATGTTGATGCTGTTGTTCATAACTTTGCGTTTGCAAAAAGGCCACTTCACCGCGGACCGTCACTTTGGTTTTGAAGGTGCAGCTTGGTACTGGCACTTTGTGGACGTGGTCTGGTTGGGCTTGTACATCCTGGTTTACTGGATGTAACTCGGCAGTGATGGATGAAAAAAGCGCCGAAGGGCGCTTTTTTTGTGGAGGCCGAGATCAATGCAAGAGCGGGGTCCTCAAGCCCCAGCTGGAATTCCTGATGGCTGGATATACCCCAGTTTCCAAGCCAGCAAAATACAAACAAAGAGCACAATGGAAAAGCCCACGCGAAACGCCAAGGCTTTGGCCATGCCGCCCGAAGGATGTTTGCCCGAAGATTGGCCGTCACCCTTCATCATGTAAAACAACGCAGCGCCCAGGCTGCCCAAAATGGCCAAAAATGCGATCGCAACAAGGTATGTCATGAAGAAGATTATCGGATGATTTGGGCTAGGTTACCAAAGACGCGCCACACACAAAGCAAGCCCCTGCGCTTTGTGGGGATCTTGCTGGTCGCCTTGTTGGCTGTGGCCCTTACCAGCTCGCTGGGTTTTTGGCAGCTGCGTCGTGCCGCCACAAAAGAGGCTTGGCAAGCGCAAATGGCGCAACGCGCCGAGATGGCGGTGGTCGATGGGGCGAGCTTGGGGCAAGCCGATGACAGTCCTGACAACCGCGCGGGGCTGATTCACCGCACCGTTCGTTTAGAAGGGCAGTGGCTGGCGGACCAGACCGTGTTTTTGGACAATCGCCAAATGAACGCGCGCGTGGGTTTTTATGTGCTCACACCCCTGCGCTTGACGGCGTCGAAAGCCGTGATTTTGGTGCAACGAGGATGGGTGCCCCGGCATTTCACCGAGCGCAGCCGTTTGCCCGACGTGCCCACGCCGACAGGAGATGTGACCATCACCGGGCGCATTGCCCTTGCCCCGTCCAAGCTCTATGAGTTGGGCGACTCCGGGGAGGGCCCGATACGGCAAAATCTCGACTTGGTTGCTTTGCGCGCCAAGACAGGATGGCCTTTGCTGGAGGTGACGGTGGTGCAAACGGGCGCGCCGTCAGAAGGCCTGTTACGCGAATGGCCGCAGCCGGCCACGGGTGTTGAAAAACACCATGGTTATGCTTTTCAATGGTTTGGGCTCAGCGCCCTGATCACCCTGCTTTATGTCTGGTTCCAAATTGTCCGACGAAATACAACTCCCAAACCCTAGCGCGCCGTCTTCACACGATGCGCCCTTGGGCTTTACGGTGCACAGCATGCCCGCTCCGAACGATGCGCTGCAGGCAGACGCTGCCCGCACCCGCATGGGCCGATGGAAAATGCTGTTTGTCCTGCTGATCTGCGCTTCACCCGTGGTGGCCTCGTATTGGACTTACTACGTGATCCGGCCCGAAGGGCGGCGCAACTATGGCGAACTGATTGAGCCGCAACGTCCCTTGCCTGCGGTGGCCACCTTGTCTTTGTCTGGCGAGGCAGCGCCTTTGACCGCACTCAAAGGTCAATGGCTGTTGCTCAGTGTCGGCGGCGGGGCGTGTGATGCAGCTTGTCAGCAGCGCTTGTACTTTCAGCGCCAACTGCGTGAGACCTTGGGCAAAGACAAAGACCGCTTGGACCGCGTGTGGCTGATTCAAGACGATGCCGCCGTTGCGCCCACGCTCATGCCTGCCGTGGCCCAAGCCACGGTCTTGAAAGTCAAGGCGCAGGACTTGCAAGCCTGGTTGCCACCCGCCCCAGGCCAGCGTCTGGACGCCCATTTGTACCTGGTCGATCCTTTGGGCAACTTGATGATGCGATTTCCTGCGCAGATGGATGCAGCAGGCGCGGGCAAGGCCAAACGCGATTTGGAGCGGGTGCTGCGGGCTTCTGCGTTTTGGGACACCCCTGGGCGTTGATGCCATGAATGCTGTCGAGCTCTTCAACTGGACACCGGCCTTGCACGTCATGGCCATGGGTTTGCTACTCGCTTTGGGGCCTTTGGGCTGGGTCTGGTTGCGCCACCGGCAAAGTGACCAGGCTGACCGCAGGCGAGCGCTGGTGGTCCTGACTTTGTTTTTGACTTTCGATTTGGTGCTGTTTGGTGCCTTCACCCGTTTGACAGACTCGGGCTTGGGTTGCCCCGATTGGCCGGGCTGTTATGGCAGTGTCACGCCTATAGGCGCGCTGGCTCACATTGAAGCCGCGCAAACGGCCATGCCCACCGGGCCCGTGACCCACAGCAAAGCCTGGATCGAAATGGTTCACCGCTATCTCGCCACGGGGGTGGGGGTGCTGATTCTGACCTTGGCCATGTCCAGTTGGGCCAGTGCCATCAAGCGCCAGCAGGATGTCAAGCCGGCTTGGCCCACATTCACTTTGCTGTGGGTGTGTCTGCAAGGCGCGTTTGGGGCCTGGACCGTGACCATGAAGTTACACCCGGCCATCGTCACCATGCATTTGCTCGGCGGGCTGGGCTTGTTGGCCCTGCTGTGCTCACAAGCGGTTCGTTCGCGCAGGCCGTTGCGTGCACCCCTGTCACCCGCTTTGCGTGCAGCCCTGCTGTGCGCCACGGTGTTGGTCTGGATGCAAATCACCCTGGGCGGGTGGGTCAGCACCAACTATGCGGTCTTGGCTTGCCAAGATTTTCCGCTGTGCAACGGCCAATGGTGGCCCGTTTGGGATGGCTTGGGTTTTGAGCTCTGGCGCGAACTGGGTCTCACGGCCTCGGGTGAGATCCTGCCATTTTCTGCCTTGGTGTCCATCCATGTGGTGCACCGTTTCATGGCGTTGGTGGTCGCGCTCGCCTTGCTGGGCTTGGCTTGGCGCTTGAAAGCGGCCCATGTTTTGGTGCGCCAAGCACAGTGCTTGCAAGCCTTGGTGGTGTTGCAACTGCTGACCGGATTGTCCAATGTGGTGCTGGGCTGGCCGCTGCTGGCGGCGGTGTTGCACACCGGCGGCGCTGCCGGCTTGGTGGTGGTGCTCACTTGGGCGCTCACCGCCAGCCAACGATTTACTGACTCTTTTCATGCGCGTGCCACAGCAGTTGTGGGCGGCATCGACACAAGGCCTTTGGCATGACTGAACTCCATATACCTTCGGCGTCGACCTGGCGCCAGTTCTACGCGCTGACCAAACCCCGCGTGGTGCAACTGATCGTTTTTTGCGCCTTGATTGGCATGGTCTTGGCTGTGCCCGGCGTGCCCAATGCAGAGCAAGTGCGCTTGGGCTTGATCGCTTGTGTGGGCATCTGGTTGGTGGCCGGAGCGGCGGCGGCTTTCAATTGTCTGGTCGAGAAAACCATTGACGCCAAGATGAAGCGCACGGCCTGGCGCCCGACGGCCAGAGGCGAGTTGTCTGATCGCCAAGCCCTGATTTTTTCGGCGCTGTTGTGCGCTGCAGGCTCGGTCATTTTGTATGCCGCCGTGAACCCCTTGACGATGTGGCTGACCTTTGCCACCTTCGTCGGTTATGCCGTGATCTACACCGTGATCTTGAAACCTTTGACACCGCAAAACATCGTGATCGGCGGCGCTTCGGGGGCCATGCCCCCGGTGCTCGGTTGGGCGGCGATGACGGGTGATGTGGGGCCGGAGGCTTTGATCCTGTTTTTGATTATTTTCTTGTGGACACCACCGCACTTTTGGGCCTTGGCTTTGTACCGTGTCGAGGACTACCGCAAGTCGGGCTTGCCCATGCTGCCCGTCACCCATGGCAATGAATTCACACGCTTGCAAGTCCTGCTGTACACCTTTGTGCTGATGGCCGCTTGCCTCATGCCCTTTATTTCCGGCATGAGCTCATGGTTGTATCTCTCGGTGGCAGTGGTACTGAGCTTGGGCTTCATTGGCTATGCTTGGGCCTTGTGGCGCAATTATTCAGACGAGTTGGCGCGCAAGACTTTTCGGTTTTCGCTGATTCACCTCAGCGCGTTGTTTGCCGCCTTGCTGGTGGATCACTATCTTTTCTAAGTTCACCATGACCGCTTTATTTCACCGCGCTGTATCCAAACGCCAAGCCTTGAGCGCCTTGGGTGTGGGTTTGTGGCTCGGCAGCACGGTGCTCAGCGCCTGCAGCCCGAATCAGCCCAGTTTTAAAGGGGTGGACATCACGGGCGCCGATTACGCCAAGGGCTTTAGCTTGCTGGACCACAACGGCCAAGTGCGTTCCCTGGCCGACTTTGCAGGCAAGGTGGTGATCGTGTTTTTTGGCTACACCCAATGCCCCGATGTGTGCCCCACCTCGATGCAAGAGTTGGCTGAAGTCAAACGTCTGTTGGGATCTGATGGCGACAAATTGCAAGGCGTGTTCATCACCTTAGACCCCGAGCGCGACACACCTGAAATGCTCAAAGCCTATATGGCCAATTTCGATCCCAGCTTTTTGGCCTTGCATCCGACGCCCGAACAGTTGGCAGCCATCGCCAAAGACTTTAAGATTTATTTCAAAAAAGTCGACGGCAAAACCGCCACAAGCTACACCCTGGACCACTCCGCAGGCAGCTACACCTTTGATACGCGCGGGCGTGTGCGCTTGTACAACCGCTACGGCAGTGGTGCAGCGGCTTTGGCGGCAGACGTCGCGGCCTTGCTGCAATCCAAATAAATGCAGCGCAAAAAAAATGCCGCAGAAGCGGCATTTTTTTTCGCGTGAGAACTGAATTACTTGACGGCAACAGGCTTGCCAAAATCAACCCAAGTCTTACCATCGAATTTAACCATTTGCATGGTTTGGAACAAGGCAAAATCTGTGGGCGAAGTGCTGGCTATGACGCCTGGCAATGCCATTGGGATTTGAAAGTCCTTGATGTTGGCTGCTTGCTTCATGATGTTTTCGCGGGTCAGGTTGTCACCGGCTTGCTTAAGAACCTGAACCATGATTTGTGAGACCGCATAACCATAAGGGGCATTGCTGTCATCTGGGTTGATTTCTGGGGCATATTTCTTAATCAGCTCTTTCATGTCTTTCATGGTGGGGTCGTTTTCCCATCGTGGATCTGAGCCCTCCTTTATGTAAGTCATCGAAATGATGCCAACGGCCTTGTCCAGTCCTGCGGGCTTTAAAACACTGCCCACCGAACCAGATACGTTGTTCAGATAATGTGTCGGCTTCCAGCCCACTTCGTCAATCTTGCGAATGGCTTGAGCAGCGAATTTGGGTGTGGTGATGTTGAAGAAGGTGTCAGCGCCTGAACCCTTGAGGGAAACAATTTGCGAGTCAATGGTGGGGTCCGTGAATTCATAAGTAGCCTGGGCCACGATCATGCTGGCCGCTTTGGCGCCCAGGCCATCTTTGAAACCATTGAAATAGTCTTTGCCGTAATCGTCGTTCTGCACCAACACCGCAATTTTGGCATTCGGCTTGGTGGCCAAGATGTGTTGCCCGTAGAGTTTGCCCTCTGAGTGGTAATTGGTATTGAAGCCAATCGTCCAGGGAAAATTCTGTGGATCGTTCCATTTCGAAGCGCCTGTGGCGAGGAACATGTGTGGCACTTTCTTGACGTTCATGTATTTGTGAATCGCCGTGTTAGAGGGCGTGCCCAAAGTGCCCATCATCAACAAGACCTCGTCTTGCTCGACCAGTCGGCGCGCCATTTCCACCGTTTTCGGTGGGCTGTAGCCATCGTCCACGCTGATGAAGTTGATTTTGCGACCGTTCACGCCGCCTTGTTCATTGAGCCGTTTGAAATAGGCCGCCTCCATCTTTCCAATAGTGCCATAGGCAGAAGCGGGACCACTATAAGGAATGGTCTGGCCGATTTTGATTTCGGTGTCGCTGGCACCTGTATCGTATTTTTTCTGCGCCGTGGCCGGCAGGGCAAAGCCGAGAATCGACAGGCACAACGCGGTCAGGGCAAATTGTCTCTTTTTCATGGTGGTCCTTGTGGTGGGTGAAACGTGATGAAGTGAAATCAGTTTGGGGAAGGGCGGATTTTTTGCCCAATCAAACGCAAAGCGCCGGCAATGCCTGTGGGCATGGTGTACATGAACAAAATCAACATGACGCCATAAATAGCCCAGGGAGCGGCTTTGGAAATCTGGTCTGCGATGTTCGGGATGAATTGGATAAAGATGGCGCCATACAGAGCACCGGGGAGCGAGGTGACGCCACCAATCACCATGCCCACCATCAAAGTGATGGACAGGAAGACGGTGAAACTGTCGGGCGCCACAAAGGCCACCAAAATCGCACTCAAAGCGCCGGCCACACCTGTGAACATGGCGCTCACGCCAAAAGCCAAACTTTTGTACAGCGGTGTGTTGATGCCCATGGACGCGGCGGCAATCGGTTGATCGCGGATGGCGATCAGGGCACGACCCACGCGGCCACGGATCAAGTTCCAGCCGATGACGAACATGACCACCGTGACCGCGAGGGTGAAGAAATACAACCAGCGGTCAGAATTGAGCTTCAAACCAAAGAGCATTTCCCATGGGGGCTCGGGCTTCATGATCACAATGCCCTGTACCCCGCCGGTGAGGAATTCCAAGTGTTTGAATTTGAGCAATTGGGGCAAGGACACGGCCAATGCAAAAGTGGCCAGTGCCAGGTAGTGGCCCTCGAGCCGCAGCGCCGGCAGACCAAACAAAAAGCCCACGGCCAAGCAAATGGCGGCGGCGATCGGAATCGTCATCCAGTAAGGCATGTCGACCTTGTCCATCAAGATGGCGCTGGTGTAGGCCCCGATGGCCAAAAATGCGCCATGGCCCAGCGAAATTTGCCCGCTGTAACCAATCAAGATATTCAAGCCCACCAAGGCAATGGCGTAGGTCAACACCATCGAGGCTTGAAACACATGGTAGTTGCTGATGAAAAACGGCAGCGCGCAAGCAGCAATCAAGCCCAAGACCAAGCGAATCCAGGGCAAAGGGGTAGAGGGGTTCGAAGCAGGGGAGGTAGACATGTGGTTCAAACCCTTGAAACAATCACTTTGCCAAACAAACCTGCGGGTTTGATGGTCAGCACGACAATGATCAACACCAAGGCGACCGACAGCTTGAGTTCAGTGCCGATGACATAAGCGCCCAAAATATTTTCAAGAATGCCGACGATGAAGCCCCCCAGCACGGCACCGCCAGGGCTGTCAATGCCGCCGACCAAGGCCGCGGCAAAGGCATACAGCAAGATGCCGGACATCATATTGGGCTCCAAGAACACCACCGGCGCAATCATCATGCCGGCGACCGAGCCAATGGCGGCTGCCAGGCCCCAACCCAAAGCCAACATCCAACCCACCCGAATGCCCACCAAACGGCTGGAGTCGGGGTTTTGCGCAGCGGCCCGCATGGCCAAACCCAAGGGGGTGAATTTGAAGAACCCATACAGCATCACCAGCAGCACCAGCGTCACGCCTATGGAGCCCAATTCGTGAGACGAAATAAAGTGCAGGCCAAAGGGTGGCTCTGCCGGGAAGGGCGAGGGGAAAGACTTGATGGTGTAAGAGAAAACCCAACCGGCGATGCTGTTGAGAATCACCAGCAGGCCAATGAAGACCACCACCACGTTCAATACGGGGGCTTTTTCAACGGGTTGGATGATGATGCGTTGAATCAACACCCCCAGCGCGAAGGCCAACAAAATCGTGCAGACAAAAGCCAGCCAATACGACACGCCGGCGTTAATGAGTGTCCAGGCCATGTAGGTGGCGAACATGGCAATTTCGCCTTGGGCGAAGTTGATGTGGTGAGTGGACTGGTAGATCATGACCAGGGCCAACGCCAAGCTGGCATAAACCCCGCCTGTCGCGATGCCGGCAATGACTTGGTGAATGAAGGTTTCCATGGCGTAGGGCTTTCAATGACCGAGGTAAGAGCGACGAACGGCTTCGTCTTGCTTGAGGTCTTCTGAACGACCAGACAGCACCAGCTTGCCGGTTTCCAGCAAGTAAGCGTGTTGGGCCAAATCCAAGGCCATGGCGGCGTTTTGCTCCACCAACAAGATGGTGACTTTGTCCATTTGATTGATGGTGCGCATGATGTCGAAGATCTCTCTCACGATCAGGGGTGCCAAACCAAAAGAGGGCTCGTCCAGCAGCAGCAAACGCGGGCGCAGCATCAAGGCGCGGGCAATGGCCAACATATGCTGCTCACCGCCCGACAAGGTGCCGGCTTGTTGCTGGCGCCGCTCCTTGAGACGCGGAAAGTAGGCGTACATTTTTTCCTGGTCCAGCGCCGCTTCTTTTTTGTCCTTGCGGGTGTAGCTGCCCAGTTGCAGATTCTCTTCGGTCGACAAACTGCCGAAAGTGCCACGACCATCGGGCACATGGGCCACGCCCAAACGCACAATGTCTTCGGTGGCCAAAGAGTCAATGGCTTTGCCATCGAACAGGATTTGCCCGCGCACTTTGATCATCTTGCTCAAGGCGCGCAGTGTGGTGGTTTTGCCAGCGCCGTTGGCGCCCAGCAGGGTGGTGATGCTGCCTTCTTCGATTTGCATCGACAGGCCATGAATCACTTCTGTGGCACCGTAACCTGCGTGCAGGTCTTTCACTTCCAAAAGAATACGGCTCATGCAGCTGTCCCCAAATAGGCTTGAATCACTTCGGGGTGCTGGCGAACGTTGTAGGGCGTGTCATCGGCAATCTTTTTGCCAAAGTTCAGCGCCACCACTTTGTCAGAGACGCGCATCACCAAACTCATGTGATGCTCTACCAGCAGCACGGTGATGTTGAATTCATCGCGAATGTGTTGAATCAGATCGCCCAAGGCGTTGACTTCTTCATGGTTCAAGCCCGCCGCCGGTTCGTCCAAAAGCAGCAGTTGCGGTTGGCTGGCCAGGGCACGGCCCAGTTCGACCCGCTTTTGCGTGCCGAAGGGCAAATCAGAAACCTTGCGATGCGCCACGTCTTCTAAGCCCAAGAAGGTGACCAAGCGCATGGCATCGTCTTGAATTTTGGCTTCTTCGGCGGCCACACCCGGCAGGCGAAGGGCATGTGCAAAAAAACCTTGTTGGGCTCTGCAGTGCGCACCGACCTTGATGTTGTCCAGCACCGACATGGTTTTGTACAAAGCCAAGTTCTGGAAAGTGCGCCCAATGCCGATCTCGGCGGTTTTGTGCCGTGTCATGGGGTCGAGCAGCTGGCCATCAAAATGGATATGGCCTTCGCTGTAGTCGTACAGGCGCGACAGGCAATTGAACAAGGTGGTTTTACCGGCGCCATTGGGGCCAATCAGTCCGGCAATTTGGCCTCGGTGCACATCAAAGGACACGCCATCCAAAGCCACAATACCGCGGAATCTCACCGTCACTTCTTGGACCGACAACAACACATCTTGTGCAGTCGGTGCGCGCTGTGCGGTGCTCGTTTCTTGAGCGTTCATTCAACCCCTTCGGTTTTGCTACTGAAAATCGTAAAGATAGGCTGCATCCTCCCAGATGAATCGCGTCTGGGTATCGGTGCTTTCCCTCGGGCAGTCACTTTGGAAACAGCTCGCGAAGTTTGAGTTTGTAGAACTTTCCGGTTGAAGTGCGCGGCACCGCGGCCAGCCATTCATAACGGTCAGGCACTTGCCATTTGGCAAAACCCATCTTCATCAAATGCGCTGCCAATTCAGCCGCTTGTGGCGCGTGACCCGGTTTGGCCACTACGCAAGCGAGTGGGCGTTCGCTCCATTTCTCGTCGGGCACAGCGATCACCGCGGCCTCGGCAATACCCGGATGCGCCATCAGGGCATTTTCCAAATCGACCGAGCTGATCCACTCGCCGCCCGACTTGATCAGGTCTTTGGTGCGGTCAGTGATGCGCACAAACCCCATGCTGTCCACACTGGCCACATCGCCCGTGCGCAACCAGCCATCTGCAGAAAACTTGTCTTCTTGCACCGGCACATGGTGGTAGCTGCCGGTGATGAAGGGTCCACGCACTTGCAATTCGCCCACTTGCTGGCCGTCCCAGTCCGCGTCTTGACCTTGGTCGTTGCGGATGCGCAGCTCCACCAAGGGCACCGGAATGCCCGCCATCGCCGCACGGCGGTAGCGCTCGTCCATGGGCGCATCGCGCAGTTCTGCCTTGGGGTAAGAGATGGTGCAGACGGGTGAGGTTTCGGTCATGCCCCAGCCTTGCAAAATCCAGATGCCATGCTTGTCAAAGGCGCGGATCAAAGCCTCGGGCACGGCCGCCCCGCCGACCAGGCTGCGCATGCCAGCGGGCAATTTCCAGCGGCCGGGCTGGGAGGTCAAAGCGGCCTCGTACGCTTGGATCAAACTCATCCAAATCGTGGGGACACCCAGCGACAAGGTCGGCGGCTCCAGTTGCATCAGATCCAAAATATCTTCGGGATGCAGATGCGGGCCGGGAAAAACCAGCTTGACACCCATCATCACCGCGCCATAAGGAATGCCCCAGCTGTTGGCATGGAACATGGGGGTCACGGGCATCACCACATCGGTGCCGCGCAGGGACCAGAAATCACCCAATGACGCCACCAAGGTATGCAGCACCGTGGAGCGGTGCGAGTAGACCACGCCCTTGGGGCGCCCGGTGGTGCCCGAGGTGTAGCACATGGACACGGGATCGTCTTCGGCGTGCGGTGCGTACGCAAAGGCGCTGGCGTCTGTGCTGGTCAGCCACTGTTCGTAATCCATGAACTCGCTGGGCACAGGGGCGCCCGAAAACGGAAACACGATGACTTTCTCAAAAGTGTAAAGGTGCTCAAACTGGCGGTACAGGGGCAGCAAAATATCGTCGATGATCAAAATTTTGTCTTGCGCATCGTTGGCGATCCAGGCGATCTCTTCGGCAGACAGACGCAGATTCAAGGTGTGCATCACTGCACCTGCGGCGGGGATGCCAAAGTAGCATTCCAAGTGCGCATGGTGGTTCCAGCACAGGGTCGCAACGCGATCGCCTTTGCGCACGCCCAAGTCCTGCAGGCCTTGGGCCAGGCGGCGTGTGCGCGCATAGAACTGGCCGTAGCTGTGCTTGACCAAGGATTTATCGGGCAGGCGCGAGACAATTTCGTTGCTTGGAAACAAAGTGCCCGCCCGCTCCAAAAAATGGTTCAAGGACAAAGGCACCTGCATCATGGTGCTGGTCACGTCAGCGTTTGTGGTCATCTCAGTCAATCCCGTAGTGGAGTGGAAGCTGAATGATCATGTCTATTCGATGCCCGTCAGAGAATGGGGAAAACCCATGCAGGCGGCAGCCCTTGGTGCTCCAGGTGACAGGGGCTTTCTGACAAGGGCTATCTCAGGGCTGCTCGATTTTTTGGCTGCGAATAATGTCGCCTAACGCCGCCGTGTCCGACGCAATCCGATTGGCTAAGCCCTCGGGCGATGAACCGATCACTCGCCAGCCTTGCTGAAAGAGCTTGGCCCGCATCTCAGGGGTACGCACGATGTCGCTGATCAAACTCGACAGTTGCTGGATGTGCGCGGCCGGCATGCTGGCGGGTGCCGCCATCGCATTGAAAATTTCCATTTGGAAGTTCTTCACACCGGCTTCGGCCAAACTGGGCAACTCGGGCGTCAAAGTGCTGCGACCGCTGGACGTGATGCCCACTGCGCGCAGTTTGCCGCCCTTGATTTGTGCCGAGATCAAGGCCGGGGGCAACAAGGCCAGTTGGATTTGGCCGCCCAGCATGGCGGTGACGATTTGCGCATACCCAGGGTAAGGGATGTGCACCGGGGCCAATCCTGCGCGTGACTTGAGCAGCTCCATGCCCAGGTGACCCACCGTGCCCATGCCGGGCGAACCGTAGCTCCATTGGTTGCCGGCTTGCCGCGCCTGCGCCAAGACCTCTTGTGCAGAACCCTGGATGCTGGCAGGGGCCGATAGGACAAGGGGGGCAGTGCCAATCAGGCTGATCGGTGCCAGGTCTTTCAACGGGTCATAAGGCACTTTGGGATTCAAGATCTTGGCAATCGTCATATTGCCGTTGATCATCAAACCCAAGGTGTGGCCGTCGGTGGCTTTGGCCACCATGTCGGCGGCAATATTGCCACCCGCACCGACCTTGTTTTCCACAATCACCGGCTGACCCAGGGCTTTGGACAAGGGCTCGGCGATGGCGCGCGCCGTCAGGTCAGGGGTCGAGCCGCCGGGAAATCCGACGATGATGTGCAGCGGTTTACTGGGCCAAGGGGCGGGCGTTGGTGTTTGGGCCTGCGCGGCGATGACGGGAGTCAACAGCAGCAGTGCGGTGAGGGTGCGGCGAAGTGGGGCGTTGATCATGAGGGTCTTGTCTTTGCTGAACGTTTACGTCAAGAAGCATCTTAAAGCCAGTGCACAACTCAGCCGAAAAAAGCACCGCATGAAAAAAGCCCGGCAGGTGCCGGGCTTGCGAAGAAACAGAGGCGTGAGTACTCAAGCGTACTCGGTTAGCGTTTTCTTCATTTTCTTCATCGCCGCCGCTTCGATCTGGCGAATGCGCTCGGCGCTCACGCCATACACCGCAGCCAAATCGTGCAGCGTCATGCCGCCCGAGCCGTTGTCGTTGACCTTGAGCCAGCGCTCCTCCACGATGTGGCGGCTGCGGTCGTCCAGCGCGGCCAAGGCGGTGGCAATGCCATCACTCGACAGCAAGTCGCGTTCGTGCGCCTCGATCATGGCGGTGGGCTCATGGTTCACGTCGGCCAAATAGGCAATCGGCCCATACGCCTGTTCGCCATCGTCCGACGGTGACGGGTCGAGCAAGACGTCGCCACCCGACATGCGGGTTTCCATCTCCATGACTTCTTCGCGCTTGACGTTCAAGTCACGCGCCATCACATCGATTTGGTCCACGGTCAAAGTGTCGCGGTGGGTGTTCAGGCCCGCATCGGCTTTGAAGCCTTGCTTCATGGAGCGCAGGTTGAAAAACAGCTTGCGTTGCGCCTTGGTGGTGGCCACCTTAACCATTCGCCAATTTTTCAGGATGTACTCGTGAATCTCCGCTTTGATCCAGTGCAAGGCGTAGCTCACCAAGCGCACGCCTTGGTCGGGGTCAAAGCGTTTCACGGCTTTCATCAGACCCACATTGCCTTCTTGGATCAGGTCGCCATGCGGCAGGCCATAGCCCAAGTACTGACGTGACACGGACACCACCAGGCGCAGGTGCGACAGCACCAATTTACCGGCGGATTCGAGGTCGTCCTCGTTTTTCAACTTGCGCGCAAAAGCCTGCTCTTGCTCTAAGGTGAGCATGGGCATACGGTTGACCGCAGAGATGTAGGCGTCCAAATGACCCAGCGACGGCACGACCGCCCAGGGATTGCTCAAAGAAACAGCGCAGGCGGGGGAACCAGTTTGAATGTTCATACCAGAACTCCTTTCAGAATTGAGGCCATTTTAGCACTCGGTGACTGAGAGTGCTAATGATCAAGGTCAACACCTTGCAGAATGTGTGACAAGATGCTACCGGCCACATCAAGACTCCTCTGGCGCCTCATGGTTTCTACCCATGAGGGGCTACAGACAGCCAGGTGTTTTAACAATACACTTATGTATTGTTTATTGTTTGGCACACCCCGCATGAGAGCCCTCCCACAGATCGACAAAGTCCTGAGAACACCCGATGCCTGCTTTGAAGGGCTGACCGATTTCCCCTACCTGCCGCATTACGCCGAGATCGGGGGGCTGCGCGTGGCCTATATCGATGAGGGGCCGCGCGATGGCCCTCAAGTCTTGCTCCTGCACGGCGAGCCGGCATGGTCTTATTTGTACCGCAAGATGATTCCGGTTCTGGTGCAAGCAGGTTACCGGGTGATTGCGCCGGATTTGGTGGGCTTTGGCCGATCCGACAAACCCACCCGGCGCCAGGACTACACCTACGCCAACCATGTGGCCTGGATGTCGGCGCTGATCGAGCAGCAGGGCTGGCAAGGGATGACTTTTTTTGGCCAAGACTGGGGCTCTTTGGTTGGGCTGCGGGTGGTGGCCGGCATGCCGCAGCGGTTTGAGCGCATTGCCTTGGGTAACGCCGGTTTGCCCACCGGTCAAGAGCCACTGCCGCAAGCGTTTTACATTTGGCGTGCATTTGCCATGTACAGCCCCTGGTTCCCGATTGGCCGCATTGTCAAAGCCGGTTGCAGCAAGGGCTTGACCGATCACGAAGTGGCCGCCTACAACGCGCCGTTTCCTGGCCGCGCCTACCGCGTGGGTGCGCGGGTGTTTCCCACCCTGGTGCCCGATGGAGCGAGCGATCCCGAGGGTCAGGTCAATGCCCGCGCCTGGGACGAGGTGTTTAAACAATGGCACAAGCCCTTGCTGACTTTGTTCAGCAACCGCGACCCCATCACCAAAGGTGGCTACAAAATATGGCAAGCCCTTGTGCCTGGCGCTCAGGGTCAGCCGCATGCGAATATCCGCGGCGCGGGTCATTTTTTACAAGAAGACAGCGGCGTTGAAGTGGCACAGGCCTTGGCGCAATTCATCCACAACAACCCGGTCGTCAGCAACTGAAGGCACAGCATGAAAATTACTCTTCCACGTGGACTCATTTACACCTTGCTGGCCCTGGGCCTCGCAGCTGGCGTGGCCTGGGCGTTTCGCGCAAGCCTGAGCGTCTGGGTGGCGCAAAAGGTGGTGAGCCATCGCCTGGCCAGCGAATTGAAAAATGAACTGATCGATGGCTTGCATGTGGGCCTGTGCGGCGCCGGTTCACCTTTTCCCGACGAGAAGCGCACCGGCCCCTGCACCCTGGTGGTGGCGGGCTCCAAATTGTTGGTCTTTGATGCGGGCAATGCCGCCACCCGCAACCTGGGCAAGATGGGCGTGACCCATGGCCAGATCAATGCCATTTTTCTGACCCATTTTCACTCTGATCATTTGGATGGTTTGGGTGAGTTGCTGCTCCAGCGCTGGATCTCGACGGGCAACGCCAAGCCGGTTCCGGTCTATGGCCCACCGGGTGTGCAACGCGTGGTCGCGGGCTTGCGCGAGGTCTATGCCCAAGACGAGAGTTACCGCGTGGCACACCACGGCGAGGCCATCGTGCCTTCATCGGGCTTTGGCGGTGAGGCCCGGCCTTTTGAGGTGGACGGACAGCGTGATCTGGTGGTCTATCAAGAAGATGGCGTGGAGGTGCGGGCCTTTGCCGTGGACCACGCGCCGGTGCATCCGGCCGTGGGTTACCGCATCAGCTACAAAGGCCGCACGGTGGTGCTCAGTGGTGACACGCGTGCCTCCGACGCCGTGCGCTTGCAAGCCAAAGGTGTGGATGTGTTGGTGCACGAGGCCTTGTCCGAGCCCTTGGTGCGCGCGATTGGCGATGCGGCGTTGCAAGCGGGCCGGCCCAATGTGAAGCAACTCATGTCCGACATCGTGGATTACCACACCTCACCCGCGCAGGCCGCGCAGGTGGCCCAAGACGCGCAGGTAGGCTACTTGATGCTGAGCCATATTGCGCCTCCTTTGCCGATTCCAGGTATGGAAAAAGCTTTCTTGGGCGATGCCGACTCGATCTACAAAGGCCCCATCCGCGTGGGGATCGATGGCGATTTCATCAGCTTGCCCGCAGACAGCAAAGAGATCCGGGTCAGCAAACGGTTTTGATCCATGGCGCTTTGTGCATCACGCCACAAAGATGCGCGCCAAGCGACCCATAGACGACCAATACAGGTCGCGCTTCCAGCCTGCGCTGGGGAACACCACCCCTTGCGTCAGGCCGCCTGAGCGCACGCGGGCTTTTTCGTTGCCCGACGCGATGTCCAGCACCACCACTTCTTCGCCCCAGCGGCGGTAATCGTTCAGCACCAACTCGCCGCTGTCGGGGTACAAAATCATATGGCTGGCGCAGCCAAAGCCTGGCTTGTGCCACAAGGGCTCCAAGCCCGCACGGCCTGCGTTATCAAGCAGTCGCCATGCGCGCAGCACCCGATTGGCCGAGTCGTAAGCGATCACGGTGTTTGTTTTCAGGTCCACCAAGGGCGGGTTGGTGATGCTGCCATGGGGCAGGCCGCTCACCTCCCAGGCTTGATGGTCTTGGGCATCGCGCAGGGCCACGCGAATCAAGCGGTTGGGTGTCGGGTTCAGGCCCGCGCCGATCATGCGCAAGCGGTAGTTGTGCCGCCCGTTGTCCATGAACCAGGCGTGCTCACCATCGATCACGGCATCCCAGCCATAAGTTTGCGCGGTGCCCTCCACGTAGTCGTGCTGCCAGGCGTCATCGCGCACCAAGGCCTGTACATCGTCCCGCCAGTGGTAGCGAAACACCGAGCGCACACCCACCACATACACCGTGTTGCCTTGGCTGCTGAGCCGGGCAATCGACGGCTCGGGGCACAGCGTATCGGCACAGGCTCTTTGCACATCCGGTGTCAGCACCGTCAGTTGAGCGGGGGTTTGATCAGACAGATTTTTGGTCACCAGCAAGCCGTTGTCCAAAATCACAAACGAGTTGTAAGCCTGATCGATGGGCAAGGCGAAATGGGCACGAACTTCGCAAGCCCGGCTCAAGCGGTGGGCATGTCGGCCATACACCACAAACAAGTCACCGTTGGCGTGGATCGCCATGCCGCCGGGCCACATGGGGCCGCCGGGCAATCTCGGAGAGGTGCACAGGGTTTTGAGCGACAGCGGATCGATCATTTCCACACACGCGGTGGTGGGCAGACCCAGGTGCGCACGCAAGGCCGAATGGGTCAGCAAATACACTTGGCCCGGATCGCCCAAAACCGTCATGGTCGACAGCAAGGTGTTGCGTGTGGTGCAGGCCAAGCGTTCACCGGCTTGCAGGTTCAAACCCTTTGCGCCCCAGGGCTGCTGCAAGCGTTGCGGGCCCGCATCTTCCGCAGGCCAGGGACTGGAGAAGTAGCCTGAAGGAAAGGTCGCCGTCACTGCTTGCGCCGTCGCCATCCCACCAGGCCAACGATGAAGAGCATGGTGCACCCGGCCATCCAAGGCCCATAGGTGGGCAGCCAGTAGTCCAGTGTCATATTGATCGCCACCTGAAACGCCGGGTTGTAGTCGGCGGGCACGGGCAGCACCCCATGGGCGTCGGCCCAGATTTGGTAGTCTTTTTGCATGGCCGCAAATTCAGTGGGCAACTGCTGCTGCAAGTCGCGTGTCTCGCCGGGGTCGGCCACGACATCGTACAAGTGCCATTCGCCTTTGCCCAAGGGCGGTATATTTTTAACCAGTTTCAACGGACCTTTGAACAGTGCCGAATTGCCCGACAACTCGTAGCCCAGAATTTCATCGGCACGCCGCAGTGCCGTGTTCTGACCTTGCAACGCAGCCCACAGACTGTGACCTGCCATGGTCTCGATGGGTTTTCCCCTGTAGGCGTCAGAGGGTCGCGCAATGCCAGCCATGTCAAGCAAGGTCGGCGCGATGTCGGTCACATGGGTCAGGCCGGCATAAATGGCTTGGGTGCTTTGCACACCAGCACCGGCAATGAACATCGGCACACGAATACCGCCTTCGCCGGCATAGAACTTGAAGCCATTCATGGGGCTGTTCGAGGCACTGGCCCAACTCGGGCCTTGGTAACTGTAGGCCCCAGGCCCGCCCAGTCTGTCGATGTCTTGGCTGTATTGGGTGACAAGCCACGGTTGCGCCATCACGTAGTCGTAACCTTCGGCGCCGTTGTCAGACAAAAAGACAAAGACCGTGTGGTCATATTGCCCCGTGGTTTTGAGGTGTTCGACCAGACGACCCACTTGGTGGTCCATGGCTTCGGCCATGGCGGCATAGACCTCCATGCGGCGGGCTTGATAACGCTGGGTTTGCGCATCTTGCGCTGCCCAATCGAGGGTGGTGGGCAGGGTGACCATCGGCGTGTTGGCCGGTACCAGGCCCAAAGCGGCGGCGCGGTCGCGGCGTGCCTGGCGCAAGGCGGCCCAGCCTTGGTCGTAGCGGCCTTTGTATTTGGCGATGAACTCGGCGGGCGCTTGCAGTGGCACATGGTTGGCTTGAAAACCGACATAGGCCAGAAAGGGTTTGGCGCTGGCTTGGTCTTGATTCAGGTAGCCGATCATGCGATCGACAAAGTATTCGGACGAATAAAATTTCTGGGGCATGACGGCGTTGCGGCCATCCTCGTACCAGTACACCTTGTCGGTGTGTGGCAGGTAGCGTTGCGCAGGGTCCCAGTTGTCAGAGCCCGTGTCGCCTTGCACGATGGAGCGGTCAAAACCGCGCTCTGGCGGCAGGTTGCGGGGCTCGGAGCCGACATTCCATTTGCCGGTGACGTAGGTGCGGTAGCCATTGTCTTTCAACAAGCTCGATACCGTCACCACCCTTTGACTGAGTGAGCCTTGGTAGGCGGGACTGCTCATATGGGCGCGCGGCGTGCTCTCGCGCAAATTGCCAATGCCCGCGCGGTGACTTTCCACGCCGGTGAGCAGCATGGAGCGGGTGGGGGAACACGACGCGGCCGCATGGAAGTTCGAAAAGCGCACGCCCCGTTGCGCCAAGGCGTCCAAGTGGGGGGTGGCGATCTCGCCGCCAAAAGCCCCCAAGTCGCTGAAACCCCAATCGTCGGCTACCAAAATCACGATGTTGGGTTTTGGACCCTTCGGGGCACTCGGTGCACTGGTTGCCACAGGCGTGCTCAAGGTGGCCGCCAAGCTGATGCCGGCGCTCAGGCACAGGAAATAGCATGCGATCAGTGGCTTGCACCACTGCGCTGCATGGGGTGGCTTGCGTTCAGTCATGCGGCACCTGCGTCGCTGAAGCAGCAGCGCGCGCGGCATCGGCCAAAGGCTTCCAATGCAGCAAACCAAACAACAGCGTCAGCAGCACACTGACGGCCAAAGGTCCTGGGTACAAGCGCACATGCTTGAAGACAAAGAGCAACTCCACCACATGAATACCCAGCAAAATCAAAGCCGCGCGTGTGGCATCAAAGGGCAGGGCCAAAGCCTCTGGCCACAGGGTATTGCACAGCCCCAGGCCGAGCAGAGCCAAGCAGCCCAATTTAGAAATCCAGATGACAAAGGGGTTCATGGTGATCGTTTCTTTGTAAAGTGATTGTTCGGTTCAGGTGCTGGCGTTCTCGCGCAGGGCCAGTTCCACGGCCTCCATGCGGTCTTGCCCCCAGACCGCAGTGTCGCCCACTTTGAAGCTGGGCACGCCCCACAGGCCCAGGCTCAACATTTCGACGCGGTTGGCTTCAGCGGTCAAACGCCAAGTCTCTTCTTGCAATGCGGCGCAGACCGCAGGCCAGGCCAGGCCGGCACGGCTGGTGATCTGGCGCAGCCCTTGATCGCTACCGGCGTCCAGACCTTCGGCCCAGACCCCTTGCATGAACGACAGCACATAGGCCTGGCCCACGCCTTGGGCCTCGGCCAAGGGCATCAGCGACAGGCCGCGTTCGGTGGGTTTGCCCACGGGGTCGCACACACGGCCAAACGGCACATGCAAACGCCGTGCTTCGCGCGCCGCATCCAGGCTGATGTACATGCGCTTGCTCTTGGGCACCGCCAGCCCGCGCATGACCATGGGCAGGACATAGCGCAGCCTGACCTGTATGTTCGTGCCCTGCGTCAGGGCGAACAGGCGGTGCGCTGCAATCGCCGAGTAAGGGCTGCGAAACGAAAAGAAAAAATCCACGCAGGTGCCGGTCGCGGCTTGCGGCCACTGGGTTGCCGCTTCGGGTGGGAACATCCAGCCCGTGGTGCCCGGGTGGGCAGCGCCCAAGGCCTGCAGACGTTCTTCCAGGTAGTGCAGTCGGTCCAGGCCCCAGTACCACTCGCCAGCGTAATACAGCATGCCGCCGTTGTAGTGCCTTAAGCGTTGGCGCAAAGCATTGGACGCGGCGAGGTGCGTTTGCAGTTGCGTGCTGCTGGCCCAGGGCCAAGCTTGTAAAGACGGTGGCATGGCGCCGGGGTTCCACAGACCGTGCACCAAAGCTGCGCTGTGGTTTTCAAATTGCTGCGACGCGATGAGGTGCACCAGCTGGGCGTTGTGCTGCTCAAGTTGGAGCGAATCGGGTTGCTGGCCGCGGTCCACAAAATCCAAGCCATGGCGTTGGGCCAACCAGGCCGCATCTTTGCGGCTGTAGGCGATCAGGCGCTCGCGGTCGGGTGCCGCGTCGTCAGCCGGTGGGCTGACCAGGTGCGCCACGAAATCGATGTCGTAACGCTGGCGCAGTTGCGGCAAACATTGCACCATCAGGGCAGAGTAGGGGTCGTCGGCTTGATGAAAATAATGCACCTGGTGGCGCTCGCCGCGTTGCTTGCGGCGACGCTCTGCACTGCGGCGTTGCCCGGCCCATCGTTGCGGCGAGAGCCACCAGGCGGTGATGGCGGGCATGAGCAGGCTTTTCAAGGACATCGCAAATTCATTGGGCAATCAAGGCGCAAACTGAAAGGCTGGCATCAGCCTGATGAGGTTCAAAACACAAGTGTATTGTTTGTGCACAATGTAGCATGGTCCTTGACGCCCTCGCTCAGGGTTTTCGCTATTGAGGTGCGGGTCTTTGCAATTTGACACACAGGGTCATGGCCAGGCACCAAGGAGAATTTTCTTGTCCAAAAAAATCTTGATCACCGGCGCGGGTACCGGCATAGGGCGAGATGCTGCCTTCGCTTTGGCGGCGCGTGGCCACCAAGTCTGGGCCACGACGTTCGACGCTGCGCAAGCCGAGGCTTTGCAGAGGGATGTGACGGCGCAGGCTTTGCCGATCCAGGTGTTCAAACTCGACATCACATCCGAAGCCGACCGGGCCTTGGCGGTGCCCTTGGCATTGGATGTGCTGATCAACAACGCAGGCGTGGGCGAATCCGGGGCGCTGGCCGAAGTGCCCATGGACCGCGTGCGCCACGCTTTTGAAGTCAATGTGTTTGCCACCTTGGCGCTGACGCAAACCGTGCTGCGCGGCATGGTGGCGCGCGAGCGGGGCACGGTGCTCTTGGTCAGCTCGATTGCGGGTCGCATTCCCGTGCCGTTTTTGATGCCTTACGGCATGACCAAATTTGCCCTGTCAGCAGCCGGCGCCGGTTTGCGCGCCGAGATGGACCGCTTGCACAAAAACATCCACATCGCACTGATTGAGCCGGGCGCGATTCACACCGGCTTCAACCAGGCCATGACCGCGCGCAAGTACGACTGGATGGATGAGCACTCCTATTTTTGGCCCCTGCGTGAGCGCTTGAAAGCCGAGGA
This sequence comes from uncultured Burkholderiales bacterium, assembly GCA_903916355.1. Lineage (GTDB taxonomy): Bacteria > Pseudomonadota > Gammaproteobacteria > Burkholderiales > Burkholderiaceae_C > Limnohabitans_A. The sequence continues at coordinate 46,148 of CAIWWN010000015.1, forward strand.
GCAACGCAGCTTTGATTTTCTCGAAGCGCGTGACACCCGTTCCATCGTCGCGCAAATCGTCAAAGCGGCGCAAGCCCGCCGGCCGCGCTTGCGCTATGTGGCGCCCCGAATTCAGGGCTGGCTGGTGCGCCTGGCGCGCATCTTGGGCGTTTGAACCTGAGCCGTTGAGCCGGGCTAAACCGGCCAGGGCCTGTGCCCGGTTCAATCTTTGAACAACACCTCGCAGCCCGTGCCGAGCAGCCATTGATCCACGCGCTGGCGTTCGCTGCGCTCCAGGGCTTGGTAGTCACGCCGCAGCCACGTCCAGCACTTGGCTTGGTAAGAGAAAACTTGTTGTGTCCACGCTTGCCCATCCACCTTGGCGGTGAACTCGGCTTGGCCTGCCTGCAAGGCTTGGGCATTGGCCAGCAGCAAGGGCGCATACAGGCGGCCCACCTCATGCAGCAAAGCCAACAAAGTGGCGGGCAATGCATCGCCTGCCAGCCAATCGGTATCCGTGACCGCGATGCCAGAAAGATCTTCGGCCACCCCCACCCAACCGCACACCCGAGGCGCCAGCGCGACGGCCACCGCCATGGGCGTCGGGTCAAACTGCACCAGTTGGGTGAGTTGACCGTACAAGGCAAAATCACAAGCGCCGGGCCGAGCGCCCATCATGAAGGGGTGATCGCGCAGATGGGCCTCCATGGTTTGCAACACGCGCTGGTAACCCGCTTCAATGATCGGTGTGGTCTGGGGGTTGGAGCCCACATAACGCAAGCGCTCGATCTGACGTGAAGACACCAAATGGGCCATGTGGCGTAACTGCTCATCGCTGGCCAAAGGCTGCAGCCAAGTGGCCAAGATGCGAGCCGCTTTATCGATATCAGGGGCATAAGACCAACGGTAATGGAACATGGCCTTGGTCAGCCATTCATCGGCAAAGTCTTCTAACAAGGCGTCGATGAAGCTCAAAGCGGGGGAAGACGGAATCACGCTGCGCCCCGCAAACTCAGCTTCGAAACGGCGAATCAAAGGCGTGGAGTCCGTCACCGCCTGCACTTGGCCCTGCGCATCGGGCAGGTAAAACGTGGGCAACAGGTGGGGCTTGGCGCGTGGCAGACCGGGCGCGCCGTTGCTGGACGGAATCAACTGAAAAGCAATGCGCCGGTAACGCAGCAGCGCCGCCATCTTGCGGGTGTAGGGCGAGCCGGGGACGCCGCTCAGGCGCAACAGGTGTGCATTCACAGTCGAGTCCTTGTTCTAATTTGAAGTGGTGTGCGATGCCAACAGGGACTGCACCGTCATCAACACCACGGCTTTGGCTTTGCTGGCCGACAGGCCCTGCAAGCCGCGCAAACGCATCCAGGTTTCCAAGCTCACCAGCATGGACAAGCCTTCAAAAAATACGCGGTCCTCGACATACGCCGCGGGCAGCAGCCAGGCCAGAATGTCTTTCTCAATCTTCACCCGGCGATTGACCTGCTGCAGGATGTACTCGGAGTCATGCATGTGCAATTGCGCTGCAATGTGATAAGGCGCTAAGCGATCAAAAATATCGCAACGCCGCTCAATGCTTTCCACCAAGCGGTCCGACCACAAAGTGGCCTTCAGATGCTTGTTGACCAAGGGCATCATCAACTCGTCCAAGCGCTGCGTGATCTCGCGGTACAGCGTTTCCATGTCGTCGAAATGGCGAAACACGGTGCGCAAGCCCACCTGGGCGTGTGCGGCGATTTGCTCCGCCGTGGGCGAGGGATGGCCACGGCCAATCAAATCGATGAAAGCGGTGACAATGACTTGACGCGTTTTGATACTGCGGTGATGGCGACCGTCGATGGCCACGGCATCTGGCTCAGCGACCGCCCTATTTATGAGTACTTTAGAGGCTGTATTTTCCATGGGCAGATTGTCCTTGATGGCGCTGCAATGTGAGCGAATGCAACGCGGGGTTCAGCACGGCATGCTTGGACTGGCTAGTGTTTCTCCCTAGTGTCAAATCATGAAAAACAAATGACACTGAATATGCCAGTTAATGATAACTCTATACCCCCGAGGATTCCTATGAAAAAAATGCACGCATTCAAGTTGGCTGTATCAGCCATGTTCATCCTGACTGCGGCCACTTCGGCTTTGGCTGCAGATGGTTTTAAATTGCGCTTCCCGATTTCAGGCACCTTGGGTGGCGAGATTGTGGCGCCTTTGCCCAGCGAAGGTTGGGTCGGGTCGATGGCGATCACGGATATCAATGTGGACAAAGTGGCGGGCAGTGATGGCAATGCATTGTCTCTTTCTCAGGCTGCGACTTTTACTGGCCCTGCGGGTACTGCGCTGGCGGGTAAAACTGCAGCCTACACCAGCGCTGCTGTGCTGGACTACAAGCAACGGCAGACACAGGCCAATATGACTTTCGCCAGACTGTTGAGCTCTGATGTGCAAGGTGGAAAGCTGGCTCTGGCCATCAACATTCCTTATGTACTGAGTTTGAATACGGACGCCAAATTTGTAGGCGCTACACCGACTTTGGGTGCTCTGAGCCCGGCAACACTGAGTCCGGTAGTGAATGCCCAGTTGCAAGCTGCAGCACAAGCGGGATTTAATGCCCCGACGGGCTATCAGGCAGGTTTGACCAGTCAAGGTCAAACGGCCTCCGTAAATACTTCTGGCTTGGGTGACATGGAGGCCAGTGTATTGTGGGAAAAAACTATTGATCAACTCAAAATCGTGGGCGGCGCCACACTGGCTTTGCCGACGGGCAATTACAGTTATATCGCAGGCACGATGAAACCCAACATCGGCTACGGCAAGTACTACACTTTCCGCCCGGGTGTGGGTGTGGCTTACACCGCTTCTGAAAATGTGACTTTGGGTGCGCGCGGCAGTTTGGGCTTCAACACCAAGAACACCGAGAACAATGTGCGCAGCGGTGACTTCTATGTGATCGACTTGGCGGCAGCGTTCAAAACACCGGTGGGTGTGTTTGGCCCGCACATGACCATCATGCGCCAGTACACCGATGACACCGGTGGTAACGTGGCACTCGGTGCTAACAGGTTGTCGCTCACTGGTGCGGGCGCCTTTGCCACCTTCCCAATTGCTTCTATTGGCGCAGGCTTGAACCTCTCCTACATGAAGACCATTGACGCCCGCAACTCCTTGGCGGGCAGCTTTGTGCAGGCCCGTATCTCCAAAGCCTTCTAAGCTCCGCCCTTCAAATCCCAAGCCGCGCCTCAGCCGCGCGCTTGGGATTTTTTTTCAGTTGGCGTAGTAGATGTAAGCGTCCCCCGGCTTGGGGGCTTGCTTGAGTGTTTTGTCGATATAAATGGGAGCTTCGGCCAGCGAAGGCCACATCGGTTTGACCTGCTGGGCGTTGATGGCCAACAGCCTCTTCTTCATATCTGCCAATCGCTCAGGTTCTTGGCTGGCCAGGTTATTGCGCTCTCCCGGATCAGCGGCCAGGTTGTACAGCACATCTTGCTTGGGGCGTTCCATGACTTGCAGTTTCCAGTCCCCCTTGCGCAGGGCCAGGTAAGTGTCCGTGCGGAAAAAGAGTTGCTCATGGGGTGATTTCGCATTCACACCTTGGGCAAAGGGCAACAGGTTCACGCCGTCCAAGACTTTTCCTTCGGGTGGGGCCGCGTGGGCCGCCGCCAAGGCGGTTGTGAAAATATCCAGATGACTGATGGCTTGCAGGTACTTGGTGCCTGCGGGCAAGCCCTTGGGCCACTTCATGAAGAAAGGCACGCGGATGCCGCCTTCGTAGAAGGTGGCTTTCCAGCCCCGGTATGGTTTGTTCAGATCGGGTACACCGATGTAATGCGCGCCACCGTTGTCACTGGTGAAGATGATCATGGTGTTGTCATCCAAGCCTTGGTCTTTGAGGTGCTGCAACACGCGACCGATATTGCGGTCCAGTGAGCGGATCATGGCGGCGTAGACGCGGGTGGTATGGTCAGCGATGTGAGGCAAGGCGTCATAGTCTTCACGCGTGGACTGAAGCGGGGTGTGCGGCGCGTTGTAGGCCAGGTACATGAAGAAGGGGTTTTGTTTGTTGGCGTCGATGGCTTTGATCGCCTCGTCGGTCAAGTAATCCGTCATGTAACGCGGTGGCTGAAAGGGCTCACCGGCATTGAACCGGATGCCCCAGGGGTGTGCGGCCCACAAGAATTTATCAATGGGGTCAAACGCTTGTTTGGCGTTGACCACTTGGGGCGAGTTCTCGGGCAAAAACATCGACGCGCCATGCATCAGGGACAGCGACTCGTCAAAGCCATGGGCGTAGGGCCGAAACTGGGGGCTGTCACCCAAATGCCATTTGCCCAGTTGCAAGGTTCGGTAACCCGAATTTTTCAGCGCACGGGCCAGCGTCACTTCTTGGACCGGCAAGCCCATGTCTTCGTAAGGGATCAAATCAGCTTCACGTTCGGCGTGGTAGATGGGCTTGGGTAAATCGCTGCTGGTTTGGCCTGAAACAATGACCTTCATGAATTGTTTGGGCGTGGGCGTGAACTCGAAACCAAATCGGGTCGGGTAGCGACCCGTCATCATGGCCGCGCGGGAAGGCGCACAAGTGGCATTGCCTGAATAGCCCGCCAGAAAATCCACCCCGTTTTTCGCCAAGGAGTCGATGTTCGGCGTGGGCACCGTGCCCTGTGCTACGCCGCCGCCATGGGCCGTGATGTCGTTAAAGCCCAAATCGTCGGCCACGATCAAAATGATGTTGGGTCTTTTCTCGGCCGTGCCCGTCGCTGGCATGCTGGCTGGCGTGGCCCATCTTACGGCTTGGTTTGGGCCGTAATCTTGGCGAATGGTGTACTTCACCATCCACAGCATGAGGCCGACACGGCCACCGATGGCCCAATAGCCAACCCCCATCAGCACCAACAGAGTCAGCAAGCCAAGGAGCCAGCGGCGAAGGGGAGAAGACAACATGAACAACTTTCGTGTGCGTTAAGGTCGTGCGCATCACTGCGCGCTGGCGCATTTTGGGCCTAAACTGCGGTCAACACCATCGGGTCTTTCACCCTTGCCGGGTGTTTTTTATTGTGGCATGGTGAATGTCAATAGATCGAAAATACGGTCGCACATCATGGGCATGCGATGCCTCTTGATGCGCTGGCTCGCCTGAATCTGAGCGCGCAGGTGGCCAGGGGCTTTTCTGATAACCTTGGTCACGTTGAATTTTCTTGCACTTTCCCAGTGTTCTGACCGTGGCCCCAACCCCTAAATCTGCTGTTCCAGCCACCGCCGTGGCCAAGGAGGGGCCTCGCCTCAAGCGCGAGGATTGGCTTCAAGCCGCTTTCAATGCGGTGGTCGACTGTGGGGTGGACAAGCTCAAAATTCTGACGCTGGCCGAAACGTTGGGGGTCACCCGGGGCAGCTTTTACTGGCATTTTGCCGACCATGCTGAATTGTTGCAGGCCACCTTGCAGGGCTGGAAAGACCAGGAAATCCAACGCCTGTTGCGCATCGAAGCCCAGCAAACCCAAGATCCTTTGGCCGATATGCACATGCTGCTGGAAGAAGCCTTGGCCCACAGCGGTGACGAGCTGGAGAACATGCGTTTTGAACTCGCCGTCAGAGGCTTGGGCCGACGTGAGGCATCCGTGGCGGCCCTGCTGATCGAGGTCGATCAAGCGCGTACCCAATTGTTTGTGAAGCATTTCAGTCGCTTGTTCCACGACCCCCAAAAAGCCGCCGATTTGGCTGCCTTGTTTTACTTGACGATCGTCGGTTGTTTCCAGGCCTTGAGTCGACCGGGCAACCCTGCGCGGTCCAAAGACTATTTCAAGTCCATCATCGCCACCTTCTTGATCCAGGCCCAATTGCCTCAACCCGGCGCGGGTACAACGTCCTGAGCCGTCATGGCTGGCGCTCCACGGCGGGCAGCTGCCAGCGCCCTTGCAGCGCCGTGTCCTGCGGCCAGTAAAGCCGGGCATTGAGCAGAAACGGCGCGTTGTCATTCACCGGCAACCAGTTGGCCAACATGGGCCCCTCGGGGGCTTGTGCCTGAACCCACAAATCCAAAGAGCCGTCAGCATTGGCCACCAAGGGATGCAAGCTGCCCACGGCATGGCGGTGAGAAGGGTGATCGATCAAAAAATCATCCAAGCCGTAGGCGGTGACCGACCAAAAGGCTTTGACCGGCGGCCACTGCCCGGCAGGAAAGTGCATGCGATAGCGATGGCGGCCCTGCAGTGCGGCGCCGCTGCTGTCGACCCGGGTGCTGGGGTACATCGCGTCTTCGGGCCAATTGGCACCCAGGCCAACCATGGCCACCGCGGTGCGGATGTTGTAGTCCGTGCCGTATTGCCCCAAGTGGCGTGGCGGTGTGGACCAGCCATTCACCAGATCACGCGGCTGCTTGAGCGCTTGCGCGATCTTGAAGTCGGCGATCCAACGGCCCAGGCTGACTGCAGCGTGGTCAAACCCATCCCAATTGACAGGCTGGCCAATCTGCACGCCTATCTGAGCCAAGGCATGCAACACGGGCGCGTCGGCCGCAAAGGGTGGGTTGGCGACCATCAAATGGGTCAGGCGGTTGAAAAAATCAACGGTATCCATGTGCTGCATTTGCTGCAGGGGTGGGGTCAGAGGCGCTGTGGATTTTTGCCAATGGGACTCAGGACTGGGGGGCAGGGCTTGGCCATCCTTCCAGGGGGTCAATTGCAGACCGTCTTGCAAGCGATGCACCAAGGGGAAATCGGCCTCACCCTGAGTTTGGGTGCGACCGATCAGCCAGGCCATGGCGGTTGGCGAACGCAACAAGGTCATGCCCTCAGGGGCTGTCCCCTGCCATTGAGGGCCCACAATGAAATAGCGGCCGCCCGCTGTGCCTTGCGTGCGTGTGCCCGGCGATGCAAACACGTGGGTCCAAGCATCCAACAAGGGCATCACCTCATAGCGCAAGGCGTTGGCGGGCATGTTGAAAACCAAGGGGCCTTGCGACAAGTCCAAAAACGCGGTGCTGTACAAAGTGTCCAGGTTGGGCCGCACCACGGATTTGAATTGGGCATCGGGGAACTGCCGGACTCGGTGTAGCACATTCACAGGCGCCATGCCCAAGGCGGCATTTTCTCGGGTGATGTCCATGATCACCAGGGGATAGCCAAACACATAGCCCTGCGCACCGATGCGGATGTGATCGGCTTTCCACCCGGCCAGGCCCGCCAACAGCAGCACAGGTAAGAACAGCCAGACCGCGCCGCGCAGCAGCTTTCGATAAAAAGGTGCAGGGCTTGGGAGGCGGGCGGGCGCGGTCATCTCACCCCTTCAAGGACCCGGCGCCAGCAGCACGGTGCGAAAGCCCAAATGACTGGTGCCCAAGTCTTCCTCTTGCGGTTGGCGTGAGCCCGAGCGGTAGCGCATGCAGTAGTCAGGCGAGCATAAAAAAGAGCCTCCTTTGATGACGCGCTGCCGGGCGCTTGCGTTGCGAATCAGGGTCGAGTCGGGGCTGTTCTCTGCCTTGGGGCTTGCCACGGTGCGGTGATCTTCGGTGTACAGGTCGCGGGTCATCTCCCAGACATTGCCCATCATGTCGTACAAGCCCCAGGCATTGGGGGTGTAGCAGCCCACCGGGGCGAGGCCAACAAAGCCATCATCAGCCGAGTTGAGCACCGGAAACACCCCTTGCCAGGTGTTGGCACCATGCGGTTGGTCGTGGTCTTTGGCGGCTTTGACCTCGCCGGCGCGTGCCGCCCATTCCCACTGGCTTTCGGTGGGCAGGCTGCGCCCTTTCCAGGTGGCATAGGCCAAGGCGTCTTCGTAGGTCACGGTGACCACGGGGAACTGACCGCGCCCCTGGATGTCGGTACTGGGCCCGCCAGGGTGGCGCCACTGGGCGCCGGCCACGTACTGCCACCATTGCTGCAGGTCGTTGCGGCTGTGCAGCTTGGTGGGCATGGCAAACACCACGGCGCCGGGGGCGCGCAACGCAGGGGCCAAATCGGGTTGTCGTTGGGCATCCCAAGCCCGCTCGGCCACCGTCACATAGCCCGTGGCCTGAACGAAGGCAGCAAACTCGTCATTGCGCACTTCGGTGCGGTCCATCCAAAAGCCGTCCACGCGGGTGGGGCGTATAGGGCCTTCTTCGGGGTACTTCGTGTCACCCATGTCAAATTGGCCCGCAGGCACCCACACCATGCCGGGGTAGCGCGCGCTGGAGTCGATCGCAGGGGTTGAACATGCGGGCACAGCTGCAGCCATGCCGGTGCTCGGCTGCGGGGGGTGTGTTGCACGCCAACCCCAAGTGCTGAGTGCAACAAGTGCCAACAGCGCAATCAGCCAAAGAATACGAGCACGTGGCCTGGTCATGGACAACAGAGTTCAAACAAAAGAGATGGCCATCTTAAGCGCTGGCGGGCGCCAGCCATCAGGCGAATAACTGGGTCGTGCCCCAAGCCAACAGTGCGCAAATGACGGCCATGTCAAATCGTGCACTGAACCCGCTGACCAAGGGACGAACGGGGAACACCTGGGTCTGCTCAATGGCCGCCCATTTGTGTACAGAGATGCCTTGGCCTTCAATGTCGATGGCAAAGTTGAGAAAATCTCTGCGGCTGCGGTAGCGCACCATGGCGACGTAATGCCATTCTGGTGCGTTGGCGTCGTTGACAAATTGCCCTGTTTTGCGCGCGATGAAGATCGGCACACTGGCCCTTTTGATCAGGGGCCAAATGATGGCCTTGCCATAACGCTGGTCCGCCTCACGCGGGTCGGGGCCAAAGCCCGAGTTTTCAGGGTACAGCGCCTGCTTGCGGTACAGCACCGCATTGGACATGATGAATTCGCGGCCATCGTCTTGTGCCAAGAATTGCTCGACTTCGTGCAAGTGCGCCAGGCTGAGCGGCCCAGACACCACAGAGCGAAGTTGTTGAATGCCTTGTGCCGTTTCTTGCGCCGTCAAGGGTTTGCCGCGACCGCCCCACCACAGCAGAAACAACAAGTAGACCGCAGCCCAGGCTGTGAGAATGATCTGGTTGGTGCTGCTCATCAGGTTCAGGCGGGTTGACCGACCACGGTAAATTGGGCGGTGTTGTCGTGGAGCCAGGCCTGCGACAGGCTGGCGTCGTGTTGCGAGGGGTGAAAATCTTCGCGCAAATAGTCTCGCCACAGCGCCGTGTTGCCGCGCAACAAGCCATCTTTGGCGAACAACAGCCGTGCCCCACTGCGCCAGGTTTGCAGGTGGAACAGGCTGCCGTCGTGCCACAGATTGCGCACGGTTTGCCGCAGAATGTCGGACAAGAAGATGACCGTGACGAAGCGGAACACTTTCAAGCGCCGTTCATGGTCGCCGCCCAAAGCTTGGTACAGGTCAAAGGCGGTGCAGCGGTGCTCCGCCTCTTCGGCGCTGTGCCATAGCCACAGGGTTTGCAAGCGGGGCTCGGCACCTGCCAGAGCCTCAGGATGGCGGAGCATCCAGTCGGCAAACACGGCGGTGAAATGCTCGGTGGCTGCGGTCGCGGCCAAATGCATCCGGGTATCCAGATGGGCTTGCTTTTGGATGCGCTGCATGGCGCGTGCCGCAAAGCGGTTGTCAAACCCCATGTTGCTCAGGTGTTTGTTGAACAGTTCATGGATACGGCGGTGGGTGGCCTCTTGGCCAATAAAGCCTTTGACCTCGGCGGCCATTTGCGCTTGTTGCTCTGCGGGCAATTTTTTCAGCCCTTCGCGCACCGAGTCGATGAAAAACTGCTCACCCACCGGAAAGCTCATGGACAAGGCACTGAAAAATGCCGAGCGAAAAGCATCGCCGCCATTCCAGCGGGCGGCAAAAGGGGTTTCCAAATCAATCAACAAGCGTCTGACTACGAGATCGGTCATGGTCGTTTACAAAAAAATAGGGAAGGGAGGAATCGAATGATTTCGCTCAATACACCAGTGTACTGTTGCTTGCCAAGATTGTCCAGAGGGGTATCCTTTGGGCTTGTCAACTGCAGGGTCAAGTGTCCCCATGAGCATTCAAGCCTTTTTCACCCGTTGGTATTTTCGCAGCCAATTCAAGCCAAAACCGGGTACCCACATCAGCGTTGAAGAGGCGCGGCAGGGCATGGCGCGCATGAGCCGCTGGCAGATGCCGCTGCCCCAAGGTGTCCATTTGAAATCGCTGCCCGCCGATGCCGCCGCAGGCTTGTGTCCGGCGGAGTGGTTGTCGGTTCAGGCTCCGCAGCGCACGGTGATGTATTTTCATGGTGGTGGTTATTTTTCTTGCGGCGTGGACACGCACCGACCGGTGGCGGCGTCTCTCAGCCGCCGGGCACAGGCCCGGGTCTTGTCGGTGGACTATCGACTGGCGCCGGAGCACGCTTGTCCCGCCGCCGTGGACGACGCTTTGGCCTGGTACCGTGAGGTCTTGGGCGACACGCCCGCAGCGCAAATCGTGATGGCCGGCGACTCGGCCGGGGGCGGCTTGGTACTGGCCTGCTTGCAAGCCGCCTTGCAGCAGGGCTTACCCATGCCTGCCGGCGCGGTGCTTTTTTCACCTTGGGTGGATCTGGCCGCGACCGGTGAGTCGATTCACACCCAGGCCCACAACGATGTGATGTTCAACCCTGAAAACCTGGCCGATGCAGCCCAGTGGTATTTGGCCGGACGCAGCCCGAGTGACCCGGTCGCGTCCCCCTTGTTTGGCGATATGGCGGGCCTGCCGCCTTTGCTGATTTTTGCCAGTCGCAGCGAAATTTTGTTGTCAGACGCCACCCGTTTGCAGGACAAGGCCGTGGCGGCGGGGGTGTCATCTCAATTGGTGTTGCAGTCCAATATGCCGCATGTCTGGCCCATCATGGTCATGCTGCCCGAGGCCAAAGCCAGTTTGCGGCAAGTGGCGGCCTTCATGCGCGAACGGGTGCCGGGCCTGTAAGGGCAAGGCTTTAGCTCAGCAAGGCTTGGGCAAATTCGCGCGCGTTGAAGGTTTCCAAATCGGCGAGTTGCTCACCCACGCCGATGAAATAAACCGGGATCGGCTTTTCGCGCGCAATCGCGCACAACACGCCGCCTTTGGCCGTGCCGTCCAGCTTGGTCACGATCAAACCGGTGAGCTGCAAGGTCTCGTCAAAGGCTTTGACCTGCATCAGCGCGTTTTGCCCGGTATTGCCGTCGATCACCAACAGCACCTCGTGCGGCGCGGTGGCATCGGCTTTTTGCACCACGCGTTTGATTTTGCTCAGCTCTTGCATCAAATGGGTTTGTGTCGGCAAACGGCCGGCGGTGTCGACCAGCACCACATCACGCCCTCGCGCTTTGCCGGCGCTGACTGCATCAAAGCTCACCGCCGCCGGATCGCCCCCGGCTTGGCTGATGATCTCGACCGTGTTGCGATCGGCCCACACGGCCAACTGTTCACGCGCTGCGGCACGAAAGGTGTCGGCAGCCGCCAGCAACACGCTGGCGCCGCTGTCGGCCAGGTGTTTGGTGAGTTTGCCAATCGAGGTGGTTTTGCCTGCGCCATTGACCCCGGCGACCATGATCACGGTGGGTTGGTGCTCGCCAATCGACAAAGTTTTTTGCAAAGGCGTGAGCAAGTCGGTGATGCATTCGATCAACAAACCTTTGACGGCTTGCGGTTCGGTGGTTTTACTGTCTTTGACCCGGCGCTTGAGGTCTTGCAGCAAATGCTCCGTGGCTTTGACGCCCGTGTCGGCCAGCAACAGGGCGGTTTCCAGCTCTTCATACAGGTGGTCATCGATCTGCGTGCCGGTGAACACCGTGGCGATGCTGGAGCCAGTTTTGCGCAAGCCCGCTTTGAGCTTGTCGAGCCAGCCTTGCCTTGGCGCGGGCACCTCGGCCAAGGCGCTTTCGGCTTGGGCTTGCGGAAGCGCTGTGGCTGCTGCTACAGGTGCCGCGGCCGGTGCGGGTAAGGCATCGGTGGCGGGCGTGGGCGATTTTTTGCGGAAAAAACTGAACATGGGCTCGTTTCTGAATTCGCTCCCATTCTATGAAATCGGCGGGCTGCCTTTGGCCAGACTCACATGTGCGCAATCGGCAGTCGAATATGGTGCATGTGCAAGGACAAACCCAAGGCGGCCATGTGGTTGCTGTTGCGGCTCAAAATCATTTCTGCCAAGGGCAAAAACTGTTGCTCTTCTTGGGATGCATGCTGGATGTAACGCTCCACAAAGGCGGTCAGAAGGGCTGCATCCACGTTGCACTCTTGCCCCTTGGCCGCTTTTTTCAATTCGGGCTCTAAACCGTGCCAAAGTTTTTCAAGGCTGCGGTGACCCGCCACCAAGCCGTCCACCAACGCGTCGACATGCAGACGTTCTTCACCTTTCTGGGCACTGGCTTGCACCGCAGGAAAGAGGTCCTTTTCTTCCTCTTGATGGTGCTTGAACATCACGTCCTGAAAAAACGTCAGGGACTGCTGCGCTGTTTTGCGCGCCAAAGCCACCGGCGCCAATAACGCGGGCAGGTCTGCCAAGCGAAGCAGTTGCGACAAAATGCCCTCATGGCAATGGGAGAAGTTGGTCAGTGGGGCATCGGTGTCGATGGGGGTCATGGGTGTCATCCTTGAAGTAACTCAGGCCAATGTAGGAGACAGGAGATAGCCTGCCAAGCGGAGCCGCCCACTTCATTGATGTAGATCATCCATTCATGCGTGAAGCCGATTGCGATGGCTTTTTGCCACCGATACATGGCGTTACACCTGGCCCCTGAAGCCTGTCATCAAGCCACTCACACGCCACGTTGTAGTGACAAGTTCAACGCAGTGTTGGGCTCACAACTGAAGTCAACGGAGTATTTTCATGAACAAATTGCTTGCCACATTGATCGCTGGATTCTTTGCTATCGGCGCTTTTGCCCAGACTCCTGCTGCTGCCACACCGGTCGCCCCAGCTGGCACCAAAGTAGAGGCCAAGACCGAAGCCAAAGCCGATATGAAAGCGGCGAAGGAAGAGAAAAAAGCAGCCCATAAGGCTCACAAAGCCGAGAAAAAAGCCGAGAAAATGTCTGCCCCAGCGGCAGACGCGCCTGCCGTTAAGAAATAAGAGCGCCCTCGATAAAAGCGCAACCGGGGTGCTCGACCCCACCACTTGAGGCCAGCACTGCTGGCCTTTTTTGCGTCCCAACTGTCATGCGGATCTTCAGCGGCCAGGGCTTGCGTACACTTGGCCCTATGCGACCTCGATCTTCTCAAGCCCAAGCCCCCAAACGTCCTCAGCCCTCCAAGGGCGCCCCGTCCTCCGTGATCGGTCATCCGGCACACGAAATCCGCATCATTGGCGGGCTGTGGAAACGCAGCAAACTCAAGGTGCTGGACAAGCCGGGCCTGCGGCCCACGCCTGACCGGGTGCGCGAAACCCTGTTCAATTGGCTGGGCCAAGACCTGACTGGCTGGCAATGTGTGGACGCCTTTGCGGGCACCGGCGTGCTCGGCTTTGAGGCCGCGTCCCGCGGCGCCCAGCAGGTGTTGATGTGGGAGCAAGACGCTGCCTTGGTGGCGCAATTGACCGACAGCAAAGTGCGCCTCAAGGCCAACATGGTGCAGGTGCAACGCGGTGACGCGGTGAACGGCTTGCAACAGGCTGCCCCGGGCAGCATGAACCTGGTGTTTTTAGATCCGCCTTTTGAAGGCGAATTGTTTGCCCCCGCTTTGCAAGCCGCAGCGCAGGCCGTGGCCCCGGGGGGCTGGGTCTACCTCGAAGCGCCTGTGCGGTGGACCGACGAGCAACTTGCACCCTGGTTCTTGAAAGTCCAGCGCCACCTCAAAGCCGGTGCGGTGCATGCGCATTTGCTGCAAAAAATGGACTGAACCGGACCGATGCCCCGTCCGATAAACTGACGCCACTTTATTCTTGGAGACCTTGCCCATGAGCCGCTCTGTGATCGCCGTTTACTCTGGCACTTTCGACCCCTTGACCTTGGGGCACGAAGACGTGGTGCGCCGCGCGGCACAACTGTTTGACCAGGTGGTGATTGCGGTGGCCGTGGCGCACCATAAAAAAACCCTGTTCACCCTGGACGAGCGTTTGGCCATGGCGCAAGCCGTGGCCGGTAGCCTGCCCGGCGTGAGGGTGCTGCCCTTCACCGGTTTGCTGCGCGACTTTGTCGTGGCCCAAGGTGCGCGCGCCATTGTGCGCGGTATCCGCTCGGTCACGGACTACGACTACGAAACCCAAATGGCCGGCATGAACCGCTATTTGGCCCCGGACGTGGACACGGTCTTTTTGAACACCAGCGCGCAGTACCAGCACATCAGCAGCACCTTGGTGCGAGAAATCGCCACCCTGGGCGGCGACGTGTCGGGCTTGGTCTCAGCGCCAGTACTCAAGGCTTTGAAAGACAAGCTCTCAGCGCGCACCACAGCCTGAAAGGCTCGGCGCTGACATGAAGTCCGGCGTCAGCCAGCCAGCGTGGGGTGTCCAGCGTCTCCACAATGGCTCCAGAATGTTCTGCGCCAATTAGCTCTATGCCTGATCGTTCCTCATTCCGTTTGGTTCACTTCATCGCCCTGGCGCTGGTGACGTGCATGGGTTTGACGGTGGCGATCATGTCTGCCTGGACCGTCTGGCAGCTGCAATATGGCTTTGACGAATATCTGCAAGCGCATGACACCGAGCGGCTCAACCAGTTCGCACACCGGCTTGAAGCCATGGCACAACAATCAGGTGGCGTCTCGGTTGTGTTGCAACAGCCTTGGCCTGTCGTGATCGATCAGTTGGCCGGATCGGTGAACCAAGACCGACCACCGGACCCCCATGCGCCTGATCGACCTGCGCGCTTCGAACCCTCGCATCCCCCGCCCCCGCATCCCCCGCATGAAGAGGGGCTGGACCATCGCCCGCCCCCGCCGCACCGAGGGCCACCTGACGGATTCAATCGCCGCCTGTCTTTACTCGATCCGCAAGGGCAAACGCTGGAAGGGCCCCCTGTGCGGGCCGATGACCCCTCGATTCGGGCCGCCGTGCAGGTCCAGGGGCAGCTGCAAGCTTATTTGAGTTTGCGCACCGTCAAAGCCCTGCCGGACCAAATGGCCCAACGCTTTTTGCAGCGGCAGTACCTGGGTTTGGCTGGTTTGGCCCTGGTGATGCTGCTCTTGACCCTCGGCATTGCCGTTCTGTTGGCCCGGCGCTGGAGTCGTCCTTTGCAAGCGGCATCGCACGCCACAGCGCGCATTGCCCAAGGCGATTGGTCTTCGCGCATCGCAGAGCATCACTTGACAGGCTGGCGCACTGAGTTGGACGACTTGATGCACCACATCAACCAAATGGCGCAAGCGCTGCAAAATCAAGAGCACACCCGCAAACGCTGGCTGGCCGACATTTCCCACGAACTGCGAACTCCGTTGTCCGTGTTGCAAGGCGAGGTCGAAGCCTTGCTCGATGGCGTGCGCCCGCTCGCACTTTCTGCGATGGGCTCCTTGCGTGAAGAGGTGCTGCGCCTGAACGCTTTGGTCAATGACCTGCATTTGCTGTCCATGGCCGACTTGCAGGCTTTGCCCTGTCATTTCGAGTCTGGCGATGCGGTGGCCTTGTTGCGCAATGTGCAGCAACGGTTTGCGCATTCGGCCCAGGCGCAAGGTATTGATTTGCATGTGGACTTGGCCGAATACACCGCACTGCCTGTGAGGTGGGACATGCACCGCATGACGCAAGTACTCAGCAATTTGGTCAGCAACAGTTTGCGCTACACCGATGCCCCAGGACGCGCCGTGATGCGCTTGCGCCAAGAGGGTGGGGACGTGGTGATCGTCATGGAGGACAGTGCGCCCGGCGTCTCTGAGTTTGATTTGCCCCGGTTGCTCGACCCCTTGTTTCGGGTCCAAGCCGATCGGGCCAGAGCCCCGGGCGATCGACACCATTGCAGCGGCTTGGGCCTGTCTATTGCGGCGGCCATTGTGAAAGCCCACCGGGGTCAGATGACGCTGGCCTCGTCGACCTGGGGCGGTCTGTGTGTTTGTGTGCGTTTGCCTGCCCAGCCCGCAACCACAATCAATACCCAATGAGCACAGCTTCGCACATTTTGGTCGTGGAAGACGATCGCAAGATCGCGCAATTGGTCTGCGATTACCTGCATGAAGATGGCTATACGGCCCAGCAAGTGCACGACGGCACCCTGGCTTGGGCCAGTTTTCGTCATCGGACGCCTGATTTGGTGATCCTCGACCTGATGCTGCCCGGCATGGACGGACTGGCGCTGTGCCAAGAAATGCGCGGTCGCAGTGATGTGCCCATCATCCTCTTGACCGCTCGGGTGGACGAGGTCGACCGGTTGCTGGGTTTGAATACCGGGGCCGATGACTATGTGTGCAAGCCTTTCAGTCCGCGCGAGTTGATGGCGCGTGTGCGCAACCTGCTGCGCCTGTTAACGGCGGCGTAAATCCGCTGAAAAATGGCGGCGGAAATTGGCGGCGAGAAATTTTGTTACCCAAGGTCACAAAGGGGCTTTGTGACCCGTAATCATTGTCTTCCCCCGTGGGCCG
>CAIWWN010000016.1 GCA_903916355.1 uncultured Burkholderiales bacterium
ATTACTCGAAGTCTCTCGTCCTGACAGGCGGCGGCTCATGCCATCAGCATTCAGCAGTCTTGTTTCCGTGCCCGTAGGCAGGGAGGCATCCATAGCATCTCCTTCTGGTTTTAAAAAAGCGGTGGCCCAGGGTCAGTCCACCTCAAGGCTCATTTAAAGGTGTGATCATTGAGTTTGTGGGTAATGCGCGCGACATGAGCGCATCAGGATTACCCGATGCCTGGCTTGACAATCCGTGGATTAAGGCGTTTTTTGCAAAGCTTGTGTGACTTGAGTGCGGCTGGGGCAACCCAGCCGCCCGCCAAATTGGGTGCATTTCAAGGAGGCGGCCATGCAGGCGAACCGGGCCGCAGCCGCCATGTCTTGGCCTTCTAACACCGCCAAGGCCAAGGCGCCGTGAAACACATCCCCCGCGGCCAAGGTGTCCACCACCTGCACTTGAGGCGCTGGGGCATGCGCGATACGGCCGCCCTGTACCCAGAAATAACCGTCTGCACCACAACTCGCCCCCACGTGCCGGCTGTGACCCCGCGCTGCGACTTGCAACAAGGCGTCGCGCACATCGGTCACGCCGGTATAGACCCGCAAGCCCGCATCCGAAAACACGGCGTAATCGGCCAAGGGCATCAAGCGCTGCAGCACGTCTTGCGGGGCCACATCGCCGTCCACCATGGTGGCCACGCCTTGCGCGCGAGCCGCCTGTAAAGCGGCTTGTGCGCCTTCGGGCCAACGCACATCGCAATGCAAAAGATCGGTCTGCGCCAACTCGTGCAGCGGCAGCCAGTGCGGCGAGCTGTCCACCTGCGGGTCGTGAAACGGCACTACCAAGCGTTGCCCCAGGGCGTCGACGATCACTGCCGCGTGAGAAGAGCGTGCGCCCGCCACCGTGAAGAGACCGCGTGTGTCCAAGCCCTCTAGCATCAAGGCCTGGCGCATGGCATCGGCTTCGGCGTCCTGGCCCACACGGGCCCAGACCTGGGCTTGCCCGCCGAGTTTTTGAAAGGCGCAGGCCGCCGAGATGGCCATGCCATCGACCACGGTGCAGCGGTTGTGCGCCATCACCTTGGCCGGTGGCGCCTCGATGTGGTCCACCTGATAAATGGCCGTGGTGCAAATCGCACCCAAGGCCACCATGCGGGGCGTTGTGGTCATGTGGGTTTTTTTAGCGCACGCCGAAGGCGCTGGCTTGCTGCGCCAAGGCCGTGATGCCGGCCCAGTCGCGGTCGTTCAGCAACTCGGTCGGTACCACCCAGGAGCCGCCCACGGTGCAGCAGTTGGGCAACTTCAAATAGACCGGAATGTCGGGTGGGCGAATGCCGCCAGTGGGGCAAAACAGCACATCGGGAAACACCCCGCTCATGTCCTTGATCCACCCCGCACCCACGGGGCCTTGGGCTGGAAAATACTTCAGCTCCTTCAAGCCCCAGGCGCGCGCCTGCATCACTTCGCTGGCGGTGGCCACACCAGGCAAAAACGGAAATGGCGTATCTTGAATCGCTGCGGCCAATTCGGGCGTCAGGCCCGGCGAGACGCCAAATTTGGCGCCGGCTTGGCGCGCGGTGTGCACGTCCTCTGCGGTCATCAAGGTGCCCAAGCCAATGTCCGCTTCCGGGGTGGCTTCCAGCATGGCGCGCAGGGCCGCAACGCTTTGCGGTGTACGCATCACCACCTCAAACACCGTGATGCCGCCTTGCACCAAGGCCTGAGCCAAGTCGCCCGCCCATTGCGCGTGGTGGATCGTCAAGATCGGCATCACCGGGGTGCGCTGCAAAATGGCGCGCATGGTGCGTGGCGTGGTGGTCATGGCGTCTTTCGAGTTATTTTGACGTTGGATGTATTCAGTTCAAGGGCTGCGGCACTGGCACTAACAGCTTGGCCGCCCAAGGCGCCAACAGGGGCATGATGTTGGGGTACAGCGCCACGCCAGCGTGTGCGCTGTCGGCTTTCATTTTCAAACCCCGCTCGCCAGGGGTGCGCACAGGCTGGCCGGAGCGGGCGGGCTTGGAGGCGTGGCATTCGGCGGTCACCTGGTCCATTTGGCGGTTAAAGGCGGCAGCACCGGCAAAAGTGCGAGGGTCGATGATGTGCAAATACACCGTGGCGCCCCAGCCCTCGCGCGGGTCGGCGCGGCCGTGACCCGCCAAGCCACCGGTCAAGGCCTCCACCATCAAACTCAGGCCGTAGCCTTTGTGGCCTGAATCCATGCCGCCCAGCGGCAAGATGGTGCCCTTGGGCTCAGTAAACAACACCGCCGGATCACGGCTGGCTTGGCCATGTCCATCCATCACCCACGCGGCGGGCAGCTGTCCACCTTCTTTGTGCAAACGGTTGGTCATGCCGTTGGTGGTGGCCGAGGTCGATACATCCACCAACACCGGCAAGCCTGAAGTGGGAAAGCCGATCGATACCGGGTTCGGTGTGAATACCGCATCCAAGCCACCAAAGGGGGCGACACTGGCCGAGTTGCCGTCCGAGCAGTGCAAAAGCATGACAAAGCCTTGGCGGGTGGCGCGTTCATGGTACGCCGCCAAGCAGGCAATGTGGTGGCTGCGGCGAATCACCACCGTGCAAGTGCCTTGGGTGCTTGCCCGCTGCATGGCCACTTCCATGGCTTGCAAAACCAGCCAAGGGCCGGGCAGTCGTTGTCCATCCCAAGTGAGGGCGGCGGGAAAGTCGGACACCACCAGCGGTGCGCCGTCTTTGCGCATGGACCCGGATTCGATTTCACCCAGGTAAGGCCCCAGCAGCGCCAGGCCATGGGTGGTGTGGCCAAGCAAGTCGCCTTCGACCAGCACCTCGGCCACGGCCTGAGCCTTGTCGGGCGACAAGCCTGCGGTCAGCAAAAGATTGTGAGCAAAGGAGGTGAGATCGTCGATGGCGTAGTTCATGTCCGCCATCTTAGAAACAAAGCCTCAAAGCGCTGTCACGCCGCCGACTCGAACTGGTCGGGGTTTTTGCCTTTGAAGGGCGCGTAAAACGCTTTGATCGTGACCATGTCTTTTTCAATATCGCCCGTGGGGTAGAACACAGGCCCCAAGCCGCTGATCTTGCGCGAGTAGTCCATGTAACCCAAAACGATTGGGACTTGCGCTTTCAGAGCGATGTAGTAAAAGCCGGTTTTCCAATAGCGTGTCTTGCTGCGCGTGCCTTCGGGTGGCACCACCAAGTGGACCGCACCGTTGGCCTGAATCAGCTCTTGCGCGCAACTGTCCACCAAGTTGGAGGATTGCGCACGGTTCACCGCAATGCCACCAAGCCAGCGCATGAGCGGGCCAAAGGGAAAAGTAAAAATACTTTGCTTGCCCATCCAATAAGCCTTGAGGTTCAAGCCAAAGGCGACCATCAACAAATAGGGCAGATCCCAGTTGCTGGTGTGGGGTGCGGCGATGACCACACATTTTTCAAGACCTGGAGGCAAACTGCCTTCCAGTTTCCAGCCGGTGAGCTTGAGAAAAGAGACCGAAGTGGCGCGCAAAACCGTGTTCACGATGGGTGTGTCGAAGAGGGTGCGGTGCATAAATGGCTGTTCTGCAAATAAAAGAATTCGTTTATGGGCAGATGCGGGGGTCCGTTGCCAAACGAAGCGCCAAAGGATTATGGGCTCTTCAAACGCGCAGCGGCGCTCAAGCGAAAAACCCGCTTCCACGCTATCCTCGGGCCCATGCTTTCCGACTTATTGAATGACCACCCTGACTGAGACAGATCCATGAAATTCGGTGTTTTTGACCATCTTGACAACAGCGGCGTTGCGCTGAGTGACTTTTATGAAGAACGTCTGCAGCTGATCGAAGCCTACGACCGCATTGGCATCCATGTGTATCTGACGGCCGAGCACCATGCCACCCCATTGGGGATGTCGCCCTCGCCCTCGGTCTTTCACGCTGCTGTGGCGCAAAGAACCAAGCGCTTGTTGTTTGGCCCCTTGGTCTACACCTTGGCCCTCTACCATCCCTTGCGCTTGGCTGAAGAAATCTGCATGCTCGACCACATGAGCCGGGGACGCTTCCAATTGGGTGTGGGGCGGGGCATTTCGCCTTACGAATTGGGCTACTACGGCGTCAACCCCGATGAGGCCCATGCGCGTTACCTTGAGTCCTATGAAGTGGTCATGCAGGCTTTTAAGGCAGGCCACTTGGCCAAGCCTGAACTGACTTTCCAAGGCCAGTTCTACCAGTACAAAGACGTGCCCATCACCATGGCACCTTTGCAAACCCCGCATCCGCCCCTGTGGTATGGCGTGGGCGACCCCAATGGGGTCAGTTGGTGTGTCGCCAACCGCTGCAACATTGTCGGCAATGCCCCCTTGGATCGCATCCGCGTGATCACCGACCGCTACCGTGAGGAGTGGGCGGCGGCAGGACACAGCGCAGACCAGTTGCCTTTGATGGGCACCACGCGCCATATGGTGATCGCACCCACCGAAAAAGAGGCCCATGACATCGCCCGTGTGGCCTACACGCGCTGGTACCAGAGTTTCATGTACCTGTGGGAAAAGAACGGCACGAAACCCGGCGCTTACTTTCCCTCCACATGGGACGAGTTGGTCGGCGCTGGCCGTGCTTTGGCAGGAACGCCAGAGACGGTGCGGGAGCAACTGTTGCACCAAATTGAAGTTTCTGGCATCAACTTCGTCCTCACGCGTTTTGCCTTTGGCGATCTCGCTTTTGCCCATTCCAAACGCTCTGTCTCTTTGTTCGCCTCGGACGTCATGCCCTGGATTCTCGAGCGTACCGATGCGCTGCAACCGCATTAAGGACGACATATGAATCACAAACGCTCGATCCTGCTGGGCGCATTGGCTGCTTGCACATGCGCTTTGCCCTCACTCCATGCGGTGGCTCAGTCGGCCGCGCCGTGGCCGAACAAGCCCGTCAGGATCATCATGCCCAGTTTGCCCGCGGGCAGCCCAGACCGTGTGACCCGCATGCTGACCGAGAAACTCTCGCTGCGCTGGGGGCAACCGGTGACAGTGGAGTACAAACCCGGCGCCACCACGGTGATTGGCACGGAATATGTGGCCCGCGCACCGGCCGATGGCTACACCTTGCTCTCAACCTTCACCTCCCTGGTCCAGGCCCCGGCCTTGATGCCCAAAGTGCCATGGGATGCAGAGCGCGACTTCACGCCCATCATTCAGTTCATACGCTCCGAAGTGGTGCTGCTGGTGCGCAGTGACTCCCCTTACAAAACCATTGGTGAATTCATCGAGGGGGCCAAGGCGGCCAAAGCGCGTGGTGCGCCTTTGAACTATGCGTCATTCGGCAACGCCTCCTCTTTTCATATTTATGGTGAAGCCCTCAAGCGCGGCGCCGGCATTGACCTGACGCACATCCCTTACAAAGGAGAGTCCGCCTCCATGGTGGACCTGATGGGCGGGCAGGTGGTCAGCTCGTTCAACTCCATTGGCACGGCCATGCCTCACCTCAAAAGTGGTCGCGTGCGCGCACTGGCGCTGGTGGGTACGGTGCGCTCCAAAGTGTTGCCCGAGGTGCCGACTTTCGGTGAAGCCGGGGTGGCCAAACTGGACACCAGTGGCTGGTTCGGTCTGCTGGCACCCGCAGGCACGCCGCGCAGCATCGTCGACAAAATTGCGGCAGATGCCGCGCAAATTTTGGCTTTGCCAGAGATTGTCGACAGCTTGCGCGGCCAAGGCCTGGAGCCCACCGGCTTGGGGCCTGACGCCTTTGCCCGGTTTTTGCGTGAAGATCTGCTGCGTTGGAAAAGCCTGACCCAGGAGCTGGGGATCAAGGCCGACAGCTGATTGGTCTTCGATCTTCTGACTTCACTTTGTGCCCAACGCCAACTGCATAGCCAGTTGGTTGTGCCGCTCGATCAGCGGCCCCATGTCCACGGTGGTGATCTGGCCCTGGCGCACCACCACGCGCCCATTGACGATGGTGTAGTCGGCGTGGTCGCTGGCGCACAGCAAGAGCGCGCCCACGGGGTCGTGCACCGCGCCGCCCGCCATGTTCAGCGTGTCGGTGCGGAACACGGCGATGTCGGCGCAAAATCCTTCCTTGATTTGCCCCAGTTCGTGGGCGCGACCCAGCACTTGGGCGCCCCCGCGAGTGGCCAGGCGCAGGGCGTCGCGGGGTGTCATTTCGGCGGGACCCAAGTCGCAGCCGAACACGGTACGTCCGTTTTCAACGCGCGGGGGTTGCATGGCCCGGCCCACGCGGGCCAGCAGCATCGCTTGGCGTGCTTCGTTGAGCAGGTGCGCGCCGTCGTTGCTGGCGCTACCGTCCACGCCCAAGCCAATGGGCACACCGGCGTCCAGCATTTTGCGCAGCGGCAAAATGCCGCTGGCCAAGCGCATATTGCTGCACGGGCAGTGGGCAATGCCGGTGCGGGTGCGGGCAAACAAATACGTGCCTTCATCGTCAAGCCTGACGCCGTGGGCGTGCCACACGTCGTCACCCACCCAGCCCAGGTCTTGCGCGTACTGCGCGGGGGTGCAGTTGAATTTTTCTTTCGTGTACGCAATGTCGTGGTCGTTCTCGGCCAGGTGGGTGTGCAGGCGCACTTTGTGCGCGCGGGCTAATTTGGCCGATTCGCGCATCAGGTCCTGGCTCACGCTGAAGGGTGAGCATGGCGCCACGGCCACATGCGTCATCGATCCGAAGCTGGCGTCATGCCAGTTCTCGATCAGGCGCTGGGTTTCTTTCAAGATCGCAGGTTCTTTTTCCACCACGCTGTCGGGCGGCAGGCCGCCTTGCGATTGGCCCACGCTCATGCTGCCGCGTGTGGCGGTAAAGCGCATGCCGATGCTGTGCGCCGCTTCAATGCTGTCGTCCAGCCGCACGCCGTTGGGGTAGATGTAGAGGTGGTCACTGCTGGTGGTGCAGCCGCTCAGCAGCAGCTCGGCCATGGCCACTTGGCCGGACACCCGCACCATCTCAGGCGTCAGGCCCACCCAAATCGGGTACAAGCCCTTGAGCCAGGAAAACAGCTCGGCGTTTTGCACCCCCGGAATCGCTCGCGTGAGCGACTGGAACATGTGGTGGTGCG
>CAIWWN010000017.1 GCA_903916355.1 uncultured Burkholderiales bacterium
ACCATGACTACAACTTATCTCTGGACCCCTCCCGTCGTTCAATCAGTCGCTGTGCGCGGCATCAGCGAATGCCTGCCGATCAACCGCCTGTTCTTTGTAGGGCGCAATTACCACGCGCATGCAGTCGAGATGGGCAAACCCGTCGACAAATCGGTGGAGCGTCCTTTTTATTTCACCAAGGCCCCACAAACCCTGACGCCATCGGGCGCCACAGTGGCCTATCCACCCGAAACGGCCAACTACCATTTTGAAATGGAACTGGTGTTGGCCATTGGCACCGGTGGTTTTCGCATCAGCCAGGCCGACGCGCACAAGCACATTTACGGCTATGCCTGCGGTCTGGACATGACCCGGCGCGACCTCCAATTGGTGGCGCGCGACAAGGGCCGCCCTTGGGACTTGGGCAAAGACGTGGAGAACTCGTCTGTGTGCAGCGAGATCGTGCCCATGCCTGGTGTGGTGATCGACCGAGCCGACCTGTCGCTGAGCGTCAACGGTCAGGTCAAGCAGCACTCCAATGTGGACAAGTTGATTTGGAACATCCGCGAGATCATTGCCGACCTGTCGTTGTTCTACCACCTGCAACCCGGCGACTTGATTTACACCGGCACCCCTGAAGGCGTGGGCGCGGTGGTGGCGGGTGACCAGATTGAAGGGCAGATCGAGGGCGTGGGTACCGTTAGCTTGACGGTGGGGCCTGCGGTTTAATCCCACTCTGAACCTGCGTGATGCACCAGGGAGACAGAGGCCGCTTGCGGTTCCTTGCAGAATGGGCGCTTGGTTCATTCTGCGAGAAATCTCATGCAACACATCGGCTTTGTAGGCGCTTCGGGTTTGATGGGCCATGGCATGGCCAAAAACATCCGGGCCAAGGGGTTTGAGCTGTCAATCTCGGTGCACCAGCGGACCGAACCGGTGCAAGACCTGCTGGCCGCAGGTGCGCAGCGTGTGGCCAGCTACGCCGACCTGGCCACTTGCGATGCGGTGTTGATTTGCGTCACCGCCTCACCCCAGGTTGAGGCGGTGGTGGCCGGCCCGAACGGCATTTTGTCCAAAGCCCGTGCCGGCTTGATTCTGATTGACACTTCCACCAGTGAGCCCGAATCCACCCGCCGTTTGTCCGCACTGTGCGCTGAGAAAGGCGTGATCTACGTGGACGCACCTTTGACGCGTACACCGGTTGAGGCCGAATTGGGCAAGCTCAACACCATGGTGGGGGCCTCCCCTGAAGTGTTCGCGCAAATCAAACCGGTGTTGCAGGCGTACTGCGAAAACATCTTTCACGCTGGCCCCATGGGTGCGGGCCACGTCATCAAACTGCTGAACAACTTCATTGCGCAAGCCATTTGCACCGCCACCGCCGAAGCCTTTGCGGTGGGCACCAAGGCGGGTGTGGATTTGCGCCAATTGGTCAACGTGGTCTCTGCCGGCGGCGCCAACTCGGGGCTGTTCCAGGCCATGAGCAAAACGCTGGACGGCGACTACACCGGTCTCAAGTTCGAGTTGAACAACGCCGCCAAAGACCTGCGTTATTACGTGCACCTGACCGAGTCCGTGCAAGCGCCTTCACTCATGGGCAGCAGCGTGAGTCAGAGTTTGAGCATGGCCTCTGCTTTGGGCTTTGGTACAGAGTTGGTGCCGTCGCTGGTTAAAGCGCAAGCCAAGCTCAATCAAATACAGATCGAGATCGGCAAGGCCTGAGCCCGGTGCTACAGGCCGCGCTGTCATGAGCACTGAGATTTTCAGCCCCGAGCAAACCGCCGCGGCTTTGCCCTATGCGCTGCTGGCCAGCGAAATCGAGGCACTGCTCAAAGACAGCTCCGTGCAGGTGCCACCGCGCATCGTGCAGTCGCTGCATGGCGGTGGCAGCTTGTTTGTCATGCCGGCCGCCGACAGCCGGGTGGCGATCACCAAGTTGATCAGCTTCATCCCCAGCAATCCAGCGCGCGGTTTGCCCACTATTCAGGGCGACATCGTGGTGTTTGATGTCGGCACAGGCCAGCGACTGTGCTTGCTCGACGGGCCCACGGTGACGGCGCGGCGCACAGCCGCAGTGTCATTGTTGGCCGCACAAAAACTGGCGCCATGCCGAAACGATTCGAATCCGGGACCTTTGCTGATCGTGGGGGCCGGCGTGCAGGGCAAGGCGCATCTGGAGGCCTTTCACGAAGGCTTAGGTGTGCAAGAAGTCGGTATCGCCTCGCGCAGTCCGGCCAGTGTGCAGGCCTTGGTGCAGCACGCGCAGTCGCTCGGCATGCGTGCTTACGGTGTTGACGAGCCCAATGCGGCGTTGGCTGATTTTTCCTTGGTGGTCAGCGCCACACCCGCGCAGGCGGTGGCACTGACAGCGCACCCGCGTGACGACGCTTTTGTGGCTGCGGTTGGCGCGTTCACACCGCGCATGGTGGAGTGGGGCCCGGACGTCTGCCAACACCTGGCGCGCACCGGCACGCTGGTGGTGGACACACGCGACGCCGACCACGAGGCGGGCGATCTTTTGCAAGCCGATGTTTCGGTGAGCACCTTGCCCACCCTGGCGGATGTGGTTATGCAATCGGTCCTATGGACGCATAGCCCGAACGATACGCGGCATTCGGGAGGTCCTGTTTTTTTCAAAAGCTGTGGCTGGGCGGGTTGGGACTTGGCCGCTGCACGCTGTGTGCTGGCGAGTCTGTCAAATAAAACCGCGTAGAAGCCACGACGCAAATCACTGAAGGAGATAAATCCATGTCGCAGTCCACTACACAAGTGATCTATTCGGTGGAAGCCGGCGTCGCCACGCTGACCTTCAATCGACCAGACAAACTCAACGCACTCACACCCGATATGTTGGCGGAATTTTTTGAGCATGTCGATCAAGCAGCCTTCGATCCTGCCGTTCGGGTGATTGTGATTACCGGTGCGGGTCGGGGTTTTTCTGCGGGTTTGGATTTGGCGGTCATCGGCACGGGCCAATCTGGCAATTCACAACGGCAATCCCATGTCCCTGGGCCAAGGCAATGGGGGGATGATGTGGGTCCGAATCTGAAGCGATTTTTCAGCGGCGGTTGGAACGGGTTGATTACTTCACGCAAACCCACCATTGCTGCGGTGAATGGAGCCGCATTTGGCTGGGGTTTTATCCTGGCACTGCACTGTGATATTCGTTTTGCAAGCAAGTCGGCACTGTTTAACGCCACCTTCGCCCGCATCGGCGTGCCAGCCGAAAAAGGCATCGGGTGGTTGCTGCCTCGTTTGATTGGAACGGCCCGCGCCGCAGATTTACTCTACACCGCTCGTCGCTTTGATGGCGTTGAGGCTGAAAGACTGGGTCTTGTGAATGCCGTGCTGGACGACGCGCAATTGCTACCGCATGTGC
The DNA here is from genome assembly GCA_903916355.1 of uncultured Burkholderiales bacterium. Classification (GTDB taxonomy): domain Bacteria; phylum Pseudomonadota; class Gammaproteobacteria; order Burkholderiales; family Burkholderiaceae_C; genus Limnohabitans_A. Next base: position 3,359 of record CAIWWN010000017.1, read on the forward strand.
AAACCTACGCACAGGCGATTGCCGCCCATAGCGCGCCACGCGCTTTGGCCGCAATGAAGGCTCAAATTTGGACCGCCATGGATGATAGCTACGATGACGCGTTTGCCGCTGCCAACCTTGAACAAGACCTGTGCGTGGGGACTGAGGATTTCCGCGAGGCCTTGAGCAGCTACAAAGACAAGCGTGCACCTGTTTTTAAGGGGCAGTGAATGATGTCCAGGCAAATCAAAAGCTGTGGAGCCTGTCCTTATTTTTTGAATTGATGGGTTGAAATTTGTTCCCGTGTTGCGACTCAAACAGGTGAATCACGGTCGACTGAATGCCACTTGGTAGTTCGACCAATAGGGTGTATTGATGCGGTCCAGTCGCACGCGTCCACCTGTGGATGGTGCATGCACAAAACGTCCCTCACCCACATAGATGCCTGCGTGGGTGGCTTCTCCGCCTTTGCTGAAAACGACCAGGTCGCCTGTGCGCCGGTCGTTGGCGTTCAAGGGCAAACCCCAGTTCTTGAGTTCCGCCACGGTACGGGGTGACTGGATTCGGGCGCCTTTTTGGTACACATGGGCAATCAGTCCGCTGCAGTCAAAACCCGACTCCGGCGTGTTGCCGCCCCAGCGGTAGGGTGTACCCACCAAGCCGATGGCGTACACGGTTACGCCTTTGGCGTCTTCGGCGTTCAGACGTGAGGGCAGGCTTTCCAGGGTGGATGTGCTGCGGTGAGACGGCGTGCCGCAACTGGCAAGCATGACCGCCGCTGCCAAGGCGCAAAGTACCCCAACCACGCGCACGCGTCGGCCAGTGGCCGGGCGTCCATGCTGGACAAAGGGAAGAAGGGTAGGGCGTGGCATAGTCGAGCGGGTTCTTTGCTATTTTGCCGGTAACTCAGTAATATTCAAATCATCAAAAATAAGAGGCGAATAATGAATTTTATTAATTCCATCTTTCCGGTCCGCTACTCGGCTTTCATGGTGGTGATTCTTGGATTCATCATTTCCTCTTTCAGCTTTATGGCGTCAGGCCAATGGGGCTTGGCCGTCTGGTTTTGGGGTGGCTTGATTGTGGTGGGCCTGCATGATGTGCAGCAAAAACACCATGCTATTTTGCGCAATTACCCCATCATCGGTCATTTGCGTTTTTTGCTTGAATTCATTCGGCCTGAAATTCGGCAGTACTTTCTGGAGAGCGACGCCGAGGCCGTGCCATTTTCGCGCGCTCAGCGCTCACTGGTCTATGCCCGCGCCAAAGGTGCATCTGACAAACGGCCCTTCGGTACCTTACTGGATGTACGCGCGCCGGGCTACGAGTGGATCAACCACTCGGTCGCCCCTTCGCACATTGAAAGCCATGACTTTCGGGTGCGCGTAGGCGGCTATGACGGCACCCAGCCGTATGACATCAGCCTGTTCAACGTCTCGGCCATGAGTTTTGGTGCGTTGAGTGCCAACGCCATCATGTCGCTGAACCTGGGTGCCAAAATGGGCGGCTTTGCGCATGACACGGGCGAGGGCTCCATCTCCCGCCACCACCGCGCCCACGGCGGCGACTTGATTTGGGAAATCGGTTCGGGTTACTTTGGCTGTCGCACCGATGACGGCCATTTCAGCGAAGAAAAGTTCGTCATCAATGCCACCGACCCGCAGGTCAAGATGATTGAAATCAAGCTCAGCCAAGGCGCCAAGCCGGGTCACGGCGGCGTGCTGCCCGGCCCCAAGGTGACCGAAGAAATTGCCGAAGCGCGTGGCGTCAAAGTGGGCGAGGACTGCGTATCACCTGCAGCCCACAGCAGCTTTTCGACGCCGCTGGAGTTGATGGCTTTTATTCGAAAGCTGCGCCAATTGAGTGGCGGCAAACCCGTGGGCTTTAAGCTGTGCATTGGCCACCCTTGGGAGTGGTTTGCCATGGTCAAAGCCATGATGGAAACGGGCACCAGTCCAGACTTCATCGTGGTTGACGGCGCCGAAGGCGGCACGGGCGCTGCGCCGCTGGAGTTTTCAGACCACATGGGCATGCCCATGCTGGAAGGCCTGCGCTTGGTGCACAACACCTTGGTGGGCGTAGGCTTGCGCGACCGCATTCGCCTTGGGGCCAGCGGCAAAATCATCAGTGGTTTTGATGTGGCCCGCACCTTGGCCCTGGGGGCTGACTGGTGTAACAGCGCGCGCGGTTTCATGTTTGCGTTGGGCTGTATCCAGGCGCAAACCTGCCATACCGGCAACTGCCCCACCGGGGTGACCACGCAAGATCCGCAGCGCCAAATCGCCTTGGTGGTGCCGAGCAAGGCAGAACGGGTCAAGAGCTTTCACCACCTCACGCTGGAGTCGTTGCAGGAGCTGATGCAGTCTGCCGGTCTGCATTCGCCCTCTGAACTCCAACTGCATCACATTGAGCGGCGCATCAGCGAGTTTGAGACCCATCCGCTGTCAGAACTCATGCCCACGCTGGTCCCGGGCGCTTTGCTGACAGAAGTGATGGACGCGCCCGATGTATTCCAGCGCTATTGGCCACGCGCGAGTGCCAGCACATTCAAGCTCAGCGCCTGAACGTCACCCTCAAGGCGCCCAACCCCCGCCCAAGGCGCGGTAAAGACTGACCGTGTTTTGCGCATACTGGGTTTGCACCTGGATCAACGCCTGTTGCGCCGTGAACAGGGCGCGTTCGGCGTCCAGGGCATCGAGGTAGCTACTGGCACCTTGGGTGTAACGCAGTTGCGCCAAGCGACTGCGGTCTTGTTCGGCCTGGGTTTGCGCGGCCTGGGCGTCCCATTGGGCTTTCAAGGTGGCGCGGCCCGCCAAGCCGTCAGACACTTCACGAAAAGCGGTTTGCACCGTTTTTTCATATTGCGCTTGAGCGATGGACCGGTTGGCCTGGGCAATTTTCAAATTGCTTTCGTTGCGCCCCGCATCAAAAATGGGTTGCAAAATTTGCGCGCCAAAGCTCCAAGCCATAGGACCATTTTGAAACAACTGCGTCAGGTCGTTGCTGGCACGTCCCAGCGTGCTGGTCAGAGTGATTTTGGGGAAAAAGGCCGCGCGCGCCGCGCCAATGTTGGCGTTGGCAGACTGCAATTGGTATTCGGCCTGTGCCACGTCGGGGCGGCCCAACAGCACTTGTGACGGCAAGCCCACGGGCAACTCGGCCCAGCGCAGGGGCTGCCAGCCTTGGAGCGAGTCAGAGCCCGAGCCTGATTTCAAGAGGCTCGCAGGCAAGGGCTGGCCGACCAATAAGGTCAGTGCATTTTCGTCCAGCGCTTGCTGACGCTGCAGTTGTGCTTGGGCGATGCGCGCCGATGCCAACAGGCTTTGCGCCGCACGCAGGTCCAGCAAGGAGCTGGCCCCTTGGTCAAACCGCAGTTGCAATAGCTTGAGCGTGGCTTCACTTGTGGCCAGGGTTTTGTCGATGAGCGTCAACAAAGCCACATCGCTTTGCCAGGCCAGCAAGGTGGAGGCCACCGAAGCCAGCAAACCGATGTGCACGGTTTTGCGGGCTTCTTCGCTCGCCAGGTACTGGGAGCGTGCCGCATCCGTCAGGTTGCGCAGTCGCGAGAACAGATCGACTTCGTAGGCGGGCAAGGCTGTGAGCGACAAACCGCCGGTGTAACTGCTGCTCAGGCCGCCTGATGCGGTGGTTTGGCGTGATCCGCCTAGGCCTGCGTTGACGCTGGGCAGCAGGTCCGCCTGGCGCACGCCGAGTTGGGCTTGGGCCAATTCGATGTTCAAGACCGCCACACGCAAGTCACGGTTGTTGGCGATCGCCATCTCCAGCAACGGCTTGAGCACCGGGTCTGTGGCAAAGGGCGTGTACTTCAACGCAAGTGCATCGTTGACGGCAACTGGCAAAGCCGCTGGTGCCGCACCGCCAAATTGCGCCGCCACGGGCAACTCAGGTCGTGTGTAATTCGGTGCCAAGCTGCTGCAGCCAGGCAATACAGCCAGACCGATCAGGCCCATCAGAGCCAGGTCGTTGAGACGCACAGTCCGGCGACGACATGTGGAAAGAAGGCGGTTCATGGCTGACCCTCCTTGGCGGGAGTGGGTATGTCCACATTCGGTTCATGCGCATAAATTTTCCGTTGGCGTTCACTGCCTTTGAAAATCCGCCGCACCACCACAAAGAACACCGGCACAAAAAACACCGACAAGGTGGTGGCTGAAATCATGCCGCCCATCACCCCAGTGCCAATGGCGCGCTGACTGGCTGAGCCGGCACCGCTGGCAATCACCAGCGGCAAGACACCCAGGATGAAAGCCAGCGAGGTCATCAAAATTGGGCGAAAGCGCAGGTGCACCGCTTCGAGCACCGCACTGACCAGGTCTTTGCCCTGCGCATGCAGGTCTTTGGCAAACTCGATGATCAACACCGCGTTTTTCGCGGACAGGCCGATGATGGTGATCAGGCCGACTTTGAAGTAAATATCATTCTCCAGACCACGCCAAGTGGTGGCCAAGGTCACGCCCAGAACGCCCAGCGGCACGACCAAAATCACCGCAAACGGGATGGACCAGCTTTCATACAAAGCTGCCAAACACAGGAACACCGCCAGCAAGGAAAAGGCAAACAAAATCACCGCGGTCGAGCCCGAGAGCTTTTCTTCGTAGGACTGGCCCGTCCATTCAAACGCAAAGCCCGGTGGCAACTGGCCGGCCAGGCGTTCCATTTCGGCAATCGCCGCGCCCGTGCTTTGGCCTGGCGCTGGTTCACCCGCTATGCGCATGGTGGGGTAGCCGTTGTAGCGCACGGTCTGCATCGCGCCGGTGATCCACTGCGTCGAGGCAAAGGATGCAAAGGGCACTGGCTGGCCTTGGGCATTGAGCGCGTTCAATCGGAGCAGGTCTTCGGCTTGCATGCGCGTGGCCGCTTCGGCTTGCACCACGACGCGTTGCAGGCGGCCAGCGTTGGGAAAGTCGTTGACATAGGCCGAGCCCAAGGCGGTGGACAAAGCGGTGTTGATGGCGCTGAAGTTCACCCCCAGGGCGCTGGCTTTGTCGCGGTCAATTTGCAATTGCAATTGCGATGCGTCCTCCAGACCGTCAGGACGCACAGCTTTGAGCAAAGAGCTTTTGCCGGCCATGCCCAGCATCTGGTTGCGCGCAGCCAAGAGGGCGTCGTGGCCCAGACCGCCGCGGTCTTGCAAGCGGAAGGCAAAGCCGTTGGCTCGCCCCAACTCCGGAATCGGCGGTGGGCTGACCGGGAAGATGAAGGCGTCTTTGATGCCCATCAGCCCGCCAAAGGCGCGGCCGGCCAAGGCCTGCGCCGATTGGGCCAAGCCATCGCGTTGATCCCAGTCTTTCAGGGTGATGAAACCCAGGGCGGCGTTTTGGCCTGTTCCGGCAAAGCTGAAGCCCAGCACGCTGACCATGCTTTGCACCTCAGGTTGCTTGAGCATATAAGTCTCTACCTGGTCCATGACCTGCTTGGTGCGGTTCACCGTGGCGCCCGGCGGCAACTGCACGTTGACCAAGATGTTGCCCTGGTCTTCGTTGGGTAAAAAGGAGGTGGGCAGGCGGTTGAACAGCACCACCACGGCCGCAATGATGGCCAGGTAAACCACCAGCATGCGGCCTGCGCGTCGAATCAAGCGCGCCACCCAGCCTTCATAAGCCTGCGTGGTGCGGGTAAAGCCGCGGTTGAACCAACCAAAAAATCCCGTCTTGGCATGGGCGTGGCCGGCTTGCACCGGCTTGAGTAAAGTGGCGCACAGCGCCGGGGTGAACGACAGCGCCATGAAGGCCGAGATCAGAATCGAGATCACCATCACCGCAGAAAATTGGCGGTAGATGTTGCCGATCGAGCCTTTGAAAAAAGCCAAGGGCACAAACACCGACACCAGTACCACGGTCACGCCAACGATGGCGCCGGAGATCTGGCCCATGGCTTTGCGCGTGGCGGCCAAGGGCGGCAGGCCTTCGTCGTTCATGATGCGCTCGACGTTTTCCACCACCACAATCGCATCGTCCACCACAATGCCAATCACCAGCACCATGGCAAACATGGTCAGCACATTGATCGAGTAGCCTAGCGCGTACAGACAGGCAAAGGTGCCCATCAAGGTGATGGGTACCACCAGTGTGGGGATGATGGTGTAGCGGATGTTTTGCAAGAACAAGAACATCACCAGAAACACCAGGAACACGGCCTCCAGCAAGGTTTCCACCACCTGTTTGATGGAAATTTCGACGAATTTAGAGCTGTCGTAGGGGATCGTGGCTTGCACGCCCGGGGGGAAGTACTTGGACAGTTCGTCCAGCCGTTTGCGAATGGCTTTGGCCGTGGCCAGAGCGTTGCCGGTGGGTGAGAGCTGTACGCCAATACCGCTCGACGGGTTGCCGTCCAGGCGCGTTTGCGGGCTGTAGCTTTGTGCACCCAACTCGATGCGGGCCACGTCTTTGAGTCTTACCGCAGAGCCGTCAGCGTTAGCGCGCAAGACAATATTGCCAAATTCTTGCGTGGTACTCAGTTGCCCCTTGACCACCACGGTGGCAAAAATGGACTGACCGGGTAGATTCGGCAAGTCGCCAATCGTGCCCGACGCCACTTGCGCATTTTGCGCCGTAACGGCGGCCGATACATCGGCGGCAGAAAGACTGTAGCCAACGAGTTTGGCCGGATCGATCCAAACCCGCATGGCGCGCTCGGTGCCAAACAACTGGGCTTGGCCTACGCCGGGCACGCGCTGGATTTCGGGCAGGATGTTGCGCGAGGCGTAATCACCCAAAGCCACAGGATCAAAATCGGGGTTGCTGGATGACAGAATGGTGAACAGCAAAAAGTTCGAGCGCGATTTGTCCACCCGCACGCCTTGTTGCGTGACGGCTTGGGGCAGACGCGGTGCGGCGCGGCTCAAGCGGTTTTGCACATCGACCTGCGCTAAGTCCGGGCTGGTGTCTGGCTCAAAACTCAGGGTGATGGAGCCCGTGCCGTCGGCTTGTGCCACCGATTCCATGTACAGCAAGCCGGGCGAGCCGTTCATCTCCCGCTCGATCACGGACAAAACGCTGTTTTCAAAGGTCTGGGCTGATGCGCCTGGGTAGGCGGCCGACACAATGATCGACGGCGGCGCCACCGCCGGGTATTGGGCCACGGGCAGTTGCGTGATGGAGACGGCGCCGAGGGCCAGAACAAACAGGGCAATCACCCAAGCAAAGATAGGGCGGTCAATGAAGAAGCGAGCCATGCGGTAACCTCAAGGACGCGCTGCGGCGGGTGCGGCAACGGAGGATTTGGCTGCGGGGTTCGCTGCAGGCGGGTTGGGTGTCGATTTCCAGCTCACAGGTTTAACGGGCGCATCGCCCTTCATTTTTTGGAACCCTTCCACCACCACTTGTTCACCTTCCTTCAATCCTTCCAGGACGATCCATTGACCATCTTGCTGACCACTGAGTTTGACTTTGCGGGTATCGACCTTGCCATCGGTGGCCACGACCTTGACGCTGTCGCTTTCACCGGTGCGCAAGACGGCCTGCTGGGGCAGCAACACCGCTTGCGCTGCTGTGGCTTGTTGGCTTTGAATGCGCACAAACATGCCCGGCAACAACAGACCCTTGGGGTTAGGGAATTTGGCGCGCAGGGTGACTTGGCCTGTGCTGGCATCGACCGTTAAATCAGAAAACAGCAACTGGCCGGTGTGCGGATAGGCACTGCCGTCCTCCATCAGCAAGCGAACCCGGGTGGCTTGAGCGGCTTGCGCGTTTTGCAGTTTGCCACTGGCCATGTCGCTGCGCAGGCGCATGACTTCGCTGGCCGACTGGGTGAAGTTCACATACATCGGGTCGATTTGCTGCACCAAGGCCAGGGGCGTGGCCTCACCTTGGCCGACCAAAGCGCCTTCGGTCACCAAGGCGCGACCAATGCGGCCGGCAATGGGCGAGCGCACGGCGGCGTAATTCACATTCAACTGCGCTGATTCAATAGTGGCCAGGGCCACGGCCACATCGGCCTGGGCTTGTTTGAAGGCCGCCACGGCGCTCACATATTCTTGCTGGCTGATGGCGTTGGCCTCGACCAGGGGCTTGTAGCGTTCTGCCTGCGCCTGGGCTTGGGTCAGGTTGGCTTGGGCCTTGGCCAAGTTGGCCTGGGCGCTGCTGAGCAGGGCTTTGTAGGGCGCGGCGTCAATCTGGAACAGTGGCTGGTCCGCTTTCACGTCGCTGCCCTCCATAAATTGGTTTTTCAGCAAAATGCCGGCGACCCGGGCGCGCACCTGCGCGACCCGAAAGGCTTCGGTCCGGCCTGGCAGCTCCGTGGTCAAGCCAACCTTGGCAAACGCGGTGGTCACCACGCTCACCTCGGGGGGCGGGGGGGCACCCGCACCAGGGCCCGCCCCTGCCGCAGGCGGCTTGCCCGAAGGGCAGGCGCACAGCAAGCTGCTCATCAGGCCAATGAAGGCCCATTTGGCCAACATGGAGGTTGGCAAAGTGGTGGGGGCGGGGACGTGCGTGAACTGATGGCTGGCCAACATGCAAAAGCTTTCAATCAAAATTTCAGCGGGGAAAGGACGTTGCCTTCAAAGGCTGTCGCCGCACTCACCATGCCTGCCGACCAAGGGCTGGCGGCTTGCTAGGCGCTCATTTCAGTATAGCAAGCAGCCTTGTCCCTAGAGTTCAGGCCCCAGTATGGGCTATGCCACAATCGCCGCCTTCTGTCTGCTTGGCGTCTCCTGTGGATTCGCGGTCGACAGATGCACTCCTTATTTATGCCTGCCTCGCTTTCTGTCACCTCTTTTTCTTCGCTGCCTGGCACTTTGGGCATCGACTTCGGAACCTCCAACTCCGCTGTGTCTTGGGCGCAGGGCACAGATTCGGCGCGCTTGATTGCGCTGGAGGGTGACGCCACGACCCTGCCCACAGCCTTGTTTTTTGATGCCGAGACGCACAAAACCCATTTTGGTCGTGAAGCGTTGGCGATGTATTTGGCGGGGCACGACGGTCGTTTGATGCGCTCCCTCAAAAGTCTGCTGGGCAGTCCTTTGCTGATGGAACGCACCAGCGTGAACCACCAATTAGTGAGTTTTCAAGACATCATTGGCCTGTTCTTGGCCGAGTTGGTGGCGCGCGCCCGTATCCAGTTGGGCGGTTTGCCGCGGCGTTTGGTCTTGGGTCGGCCGGTGCATTTTGTCGATGATGACCTTGAGCGCGACGCCTTGGCGCAGCGCATGCTTTTGGAAGTGGCGGAGAAGTTGGGCTTTGAGGACATCTCCTTTCAATTGGAGCCGATTGCCGCGGCCCTGGATTACGAACGCAGTTTGCAGGAGGAGCGCACAGTCTTGGTGGTCGACGTGGGCGGTGGCACCTCGGACTTCACCGTGGTCCGGCTGGGGCCTGAGCGCATGGCGCAAGCACATCGCCAGTCAGACATCCAGGCCACCACCGGTGTGCACATTGGCGGTACCGATTACGACAAACAGCTGAGCCTGGCCCAATTGATGCCTTTGCTGGGCTACAAACACACCGGACCCGATGGCCGTGAGGTGCCGAGCCGCCCCTTCATCGACTTGAGTACCTGGCATTTGATTCACTGGCAGCAAAGTCCCAAAGCGATTCGCGACGCCCAGGCCTTGCGCGTCAACTACAGCCAGCCGCTACTGCATGACCGCTTGATGAGGGTGCTGCGCGAGCAACTCGGTCATGGGCTGGCGCACAGTGTGGAGCAGGCCAAGATCGCCTGCTCGAACGGCGCTGTGCACCAAGCACTGGATTTGAGCCTGGTCGAAACCGGGTTGGCGGCCGAAATGTCTGACAGTACGCTGGCCGAACATTTGCATGCCTTGCTGGCGCAGGTGGTGGCTTGTGCGCAATCTTGCGTCAACGTGGCAGGCTTGCAGCCCACGCAGATCGACGCTCTGTACTTGACAGGTGGATCTTCGGCCTTGCAACCGTTTCAGAAGGCCTTGCGCGAGGCTTTTCCTGAGGCCGAGTTGGTGACTGGCGACTTGTTTGGCGGTGTGGCTTCGGGATTGGCTTACGGCTAAAGCGTCAACGCACCTGGGCCGCAGGCGCGATGGAGGCGCCCTCGATCTTGTGCTTTTTCAAAGCCTCGGCGACAAAGCCAGAGGCCTTCATGTCTTCGACAAACTGGCGCAAATAAGCCTGCGCTTCAGGACTGCGGCCTTTGGGCAGGCCCATGGCCTGCTCGATGACCATGAAACGACCGGGCAGCAAACGCAAATTGGGCAAGCGGGCCGCGTCCATTTGCAGTTGTTGCTTGACGCCTGCGGCCACATCCAGTTGCTCACTCAGAAAATAATCGACGGTGGTGGGGGAGGTGGGTGCGCGGTGCAATTGGGATTGCTTGATCTCGCGCGTCAGGTACAGGTCGTAAGCGCTGCCTTTGCCCACAGCCACCCGCACGCCCGGGCGGTCGACTTCTTCGTTGCGTTGTAGCGGCGAGTCTTGGCGCACCAGGTAGCTGCCTTCAATCAACACATAAGGCGCGGTAAAAGCAATGCCTTGGCCGCGCACCGGATCCACCGCAAAAAAGCCCACATCCGCTTGCTCGTTGGTCACCGCGTCGACCGATTTGCCTGCGGCGTCCAACGTGACCAAGGCCAAACCCACGCCCAGGCGGCGCGCTAATTCAAAGGCCAAGTCCACCGAGACACCCTTGGCCTGCCCGGTGGCCGGGTCTTTTTGGGCGAGTATGGGGTTGCCCAGATTGATCGAGGCACGCAGCGTGCCGGTGGGGGCAAATTGTTGAGCAATGGAAGGCATGGATTGCGCGATAGAAAAAGTGGAATAAAGGCTCAGACCGACAGCAGCCCAAAATGGGCGACAGAAAAATGGAGTGCTGACAGACGGGCGGCGTTGCATTGAACAGGGCATGGTGTCTCTACTTGAGGGTGGCCACAGTTTCGCAGGCTTTGCCTGTGGCTTAAGCCACCCGGGAGACAAAGGGTACTGACAAACCCGGATGCCATTATTTCTCATGCCGCATAGCATCAGCCTGACAAAGTGCCAATCGGGGCGCTTTGCATCCGGGGAACCCTTCATGAAATTCCAATTTTTGAAAAATTCGCTGAGTAGCGCGCTGGTCGTGACTGCTTTATCCCTCATGGGTGGTATGGCCACCACGGCGCAAGCACAAGCTGACAAACCTGCTGCAGCCACCGGTAAAACCGAGCTCTTGTGGCTGGGTCAAGCCGGCTTTCGCATTCAAAGCCCGGGCGGAAAAACCATTGTGATCGACCCTTGGATCACAGGCGGGCCAAAAGCGCCCGCAGCCTTCAAGGCTGATTTATCGGCCTTGGGCAAGGTGGATGTGCTGTTGGTGACCCATGCCCACGTGGATCACCTGGGTGACGCCCCCGCCTTGGCCAAGCTCAACAATACCGTGCTGTATGGTCCCGCCGACATGGTGACGTCGTTGATCACCTTGGGCTTGTTGCCCGCCAATTTGGGCCACCGCTTCAATAAAACGGGCAACGTCAAACCGCTGCCCGGCATCAAGGTCACGGCGGTAGCGGCTGAGCATTCCTCTTTGATTGTGTACAACAACCCGGCCTCGGGCAAAGCCGAGTCGCATCCTGCCGGCGAAGCCATGGGTTACATCATCGAAATGGAAAACGGCTTCAAGATTTGGCACATGGGCGATACCGGCTTGTTTGGCGACATGAAATTCATTTTTGACCGCTACAAGCCCGATTTGGTGCTGATCCCGATCGGCGGCAACTTCACCATGGACCCCGAAGACGCGGCCTACGCCATGAAGAATTGGATTCCTGCCAAGATGGTGATGCCCATCCACTACAACTCCAACCCCCTGACCAAAGGGACCTTGGCCGAGTTTGTGGAAGCCATGAAAGGCAGCAAGAGCCAGATCGTGCCGATGACCGAAGGTCAAACCCTGGCATTTTGAGTCTTGGAAGAGGTGAAATCGGGCGTATCCTGTGCGCTTGATTTCATTTTTTTCTTGGGCCTTCCATGTTGTACAAATTCAAATCCAAAGCCACCAGCGATCTGATCATGCTCGGGCCAGACGCCCAGCGTTTGCTCAGGCTCATGGGTTCGGATGCGCCGCCCAAAGGCATCTTCACGGTTGAACACCAACCCCACGCCATTGCAGCCCTAGAGGCTGCGATTGCGCAAGACGAAGCACGGATGGCCGACCTGCTGGCCGTGCGGATCGCCGAGGGAGTGGAAGGTGGCGGTGCTGCGACCACGGAGAGCGTCAGCCTCAAGCGCCGCGCGCAACCGATGCTGGAGATGCTGCGCCGCAGTGTGGCCGCCAAGGCCGATGTGGTGTGGGGTGTTTGATCGGCGCAGCGTAAGCGCAGACGTGTCAGCGCTTGAAGTCACGTTCAGGGTTTGAAAGCAGGGCCTGTCAATTTGAATCCGGCTTGAATACCGCGTTTTTTGAACCAACCCTGGTTCATTTCCAGCACAAAACGCACCGGTTTCGTAGAGCAATGGGAGTCTTCTGATTGGGGCTTCATGTCCTCCAGATTCACGATGGTGCCGTCGTCCTCGACAAAAGCCGCGGTCAACGCGGTCAAGGTGTTGCGCATCCAAAAACACTGCACCGAGGGCTGCTCAAACACAAACAACATGCCTTCGTTTTGCGGCAAGTCTTTGCGCCACATCAGGCCAATTTGCCGCTGCTCGGGGGTTTGGGCCAATTGCGTATCGATCAAATGCATGCCCGCGCCCAGTTTGATGCGCGCTAAACGGGTTTGTGGTTCGCCTTGGGCTTGGCTGAGCAGTGGCGCGCTGACCAGCACCAGACCTGCAATCAGGGATGCCATGCGCATCTTGGAAGCCAGTGAAAACATGATGGATCCGACTCAGGGGTAAACAGCCTTGAAGTGTAAACTGACCTCCAGCCTCACTCCGCAAGCTTTACCCATGTCTTCTCACGTTCACGCACCGGCGCAAGGCCACAAAATCACGGTCAATGCCGACAGGTCGCTGAACGTGGCGATGCAGCCCATCATTCCCTTTATTGAGGGCGATGGCACGGGTCGCGACGTGACCCCGGTGATGATTCGGGTGGTGGACGCCGCTGTGGCCAAAGCCTATGGCGGCGAGCGCCAAATACAGTGGATGGAGGTCTATGCCGGTGAAAAAGCGCACCAAGTCTATGGCCAGGATGTGGGCTTACCCCAAGAAACCCTGGACGCCTTACGCGACTACGTGGTCTCCATCAAAGGGCCTTTGACCACGCCGGTGGGCGGCGGCATACGGTCCTTGAACGTGAGTTTGCGCCAAGAACTGGACTTGTACGTTTGCCTGCGACCCATTCGGTACTTTCAGGGTGTGCCATCGCCTTTGAAGGAGCCTGAGAAAACCAATATGGTGATCTTTCGTGAAAACTCCGAAGACATTTATGCCGGCATCGAGTTCGAGGCCGAAAGCGACAACGCTAAGAAACTCATCCACTTTTTGACTCACGAGCTGGGGCAAACAACCATCCGTTTCCCCAACACCTCGGGGATCGGTGTCAAGCCCGTGTCGCGTGAAGGCACCGAGCGCTTGGTGCGCAAGGCGATTCAGTACGCCATTGACCACCACAAGCCCAGCGTTACGGTGGTGCACAAAGGCAACATCATGAAGTTCACCGAGGGGGCGTTCCGTGACTGGGCTTACGCCTTGGCGCAAAAAGAGTTTGGTGCCAAGCTGATTGACGACGGCCCCTGGTGCCAAATCACCCACCCGAAGACGGGCAAACCGATTGTGATCAAAGACGTGATCGCTGATGCCTTTTTGCAACAAATCCTGCTGCGACCTGCCGATTACGCCGTAGTGGCCACACTGAACCTGAATGGCGACTACCTGTCTGATGCCTTGGCCGCGCAAGTCGGCGGCATTGGCATTGCGCCGGGCGCCAATCTCTCGGATTCGATCGCCTGCTTTGAGGCCACGCATGGCACCTCGCCCAAATACGCGGGGAAAGACTATGTCAACCCGGGCTCATTGATTTTGTCGGCAGAGATGATGCTGCGTCACCTGGGGTGGACCGAGGCTGCCGACCTCATTTTGCAGTCGATGGAAAAGGCCGTGGCCAGCAAACGCGTGACCTATGACTTTGCCCGTCTGATGGACGGCGCCACCCAGGTCAGTTGCTCTGGGTTTGGCCAGGTGATGATCGATCAAATGTGATTGGTGGCCGCCGGTTTTGCCGCATCGCCATCGGCCAAGTCCTCGCTCCGGATGTTCGCCGCCGTCAGGCCCTTGGGGCCATCGGTGATGTCAAAGGACACCCTGGCGCCTTCTTTCAAGCTTTTGTACCCCTCCATGGTGATGGCTGAAAAGTGAGCAAACACGTCCGCACTACCCCCATCAGGTTCAATGAAACCGAATCCCTTGGCATCATTGAACCACTTGACTTTTCCTGTCGCCATATATGTCTTATATGGATGCCTCCCGGGTAGCAAGAGGAATTTGTGTTGTGTTGCGAAGAAGTCGGCTGCTCTCTTATATCCGGCCTTGATTGCGTGGTCCGTCTGGTTTCCCAAACTCGCCCGCTGGCCCCGATGCATATCCGC
>CAIWWN010000018.1 GCA_903916355.1 uncultured Burkholderiales bacterium
GCAAAATACTGCTCAGCTAGCTCCAAATTCCTTGTCTGCAGGTTTGCAGCATTCTCCAAATCCCTAGCGTGTTTTGAATTTTTACTAGTGCTTTTCCCATGTTCTTTTGATGGATTTTTCCCTAAGTCTTGTGTGATGCCAACTAGTCCATTCACACCACCCTTATGCTGAATAAACAAGACTAAGTTGTCAACAGTAGTGGTTTTGTACTTGCCTTTGTTTGTGGTGTATTCGTGATCTACTTTTCTTAGCGCAACGCTCCACTTTTGAATTGAATGTGCGCGCCTACCATTCCAATCAATGCGCCACATCAACTTGATCACTCTAACGAAATTTTCTTCATCAGGACTTCTTGTTCTGATGCCCATTTCGTCATACAACTCATCAAGAAAGCCTTCGTGTTTATTCGCTTCTAGTCACCACACATACAACTCAGCTAAACCTGTGTACAGAAGTCTCGTTGCTGAGTCTTGAAGACGTGTTTGCTTGTCTGCTTCGCTTGCTAGCTCGTCAAGTCTTTGGCGCAGCTTTGCCTTTGTTCGTGTCATGTGACTTCCTTAGACAATAAAAAAGTGATCAATGCCTTTAATCGTTATCACGTCTTGGTTTCGTCTTTTCTCACGCTTGATCATTTTTGCTCGTGTGACGCTCACCAACTCAGCGTAGTACTGCTTGCCCCTTGGCGAAAGGATGCCAAGGTCATTCAATGTCTCTGCGATCTCTTTATCTTTTTTCCCTTGACTGAATAGTTGCTCAATCAAAGCGTGCCTAGTCATTCTTTCACTAGGCAGAACGTTCAGAGACAGTCTACTTGTCTCAATCGTGACTTGGCAAGTCAGCATGACATTCTCAATGTCATGCGTTATAGGAAACTTACTCCACTGTCACTGACTTCGCTAAGTTACGCGGCTTGTCCACATCCGTCCCCCGCGCACAGGCCGTGTGGTACGCCAGCAGCTGCAACGGCACCACGTGCAAAATAGGTGACAGCACGCCGTAGTGCTCTGGCATGCGGATCACATTCACGCCTTCGCTGCTTTCGATCTTCGTGTCGCCATCGGCCAGCACATACAGCACGCCGCCGCGGGCGCGCACTTCTTGCATATTGCTCTTGAGTTTTTCCAGCAACTGGTCGTTGGGGGCGACGGTGACCACCGGCATGGCGCTGGTCACCAGGGCCAGCGGGCCGTGTTTCAGTTCGCCTGCGGCATAGGCTTCGGCGTGAATGTAGGTGATCTCTTTGAGCTTCAA
Source organism: uncultured Burkholderiales bacterium (assembly GCA_903916355.1). GTDB lineage: Bacteria > Pseudomonadota > Gammaproteobacteria > Burkholderiales > Burkholderiaceae_C > Limnohabitans_A. Next base: position 1,252 of record CAIWWN010000018.1, read on the forward strand.
AGCACCTTCGAGCGCAATGGGGTAATGCGTGCCGCGCCCCAAGAACAGCGCGTTTTCTTTGCTGGCAAATTCTTGCGCCCAGGCGATGAGCTGCGGCTCCAGCGCCAGCACGGCTTGCAGCGCGGCGGGCAGGTGGCGCATGTCTTTGATGTGCTCGGCTTCTTCTTCGTCAGACAGTCGGCCTTTGGTCTGCGCCAGCGCCAGCGTGAGCAAGAACAAGCCCGCCAGTTGGGTGGTGAAGGCCTTGGTCGAGGCCACGCCGATCTCAGTGCCGGCGCGCGTCACGTAAGCGTGCTTGCACTCGCGCACCATGGCGCTGGTGGACACGTTGCAAATGGTGAGCGTGTGCGCCATACCCAGGCTTTGCGCGTGGCGCAGCGCGGCCAGGGTGTCGGCGGTCTCGCCGCTTTGGGTGATGGTGACGATCAGCGTGTTCGGATTGGGCACGGATTCGCGGTAGCGGTATTCGCTGGCGATTTCGACCTGACAAGGCACTTTGGCAATCGCCTCGATCCAGTACTTGGCCACGCAGCCGCTGTAATAACTGGTGCCGCAGGCCAGGATGAGCACGTTGTCGATGGCTTTGAAGGTGCTGTAAGCGCCGTCGCCAAACAGCTCTGGCGTGATGCCTTCCACGCCTTCGAGCGTGTCGGCAATCGCGCGGGGCTGCTCGAAGATTTCCTTTTGCATGTAGTGGCGGTAAGGGCCAAGTTCGGCCGCGCCGCTGTGCGCGTGCACGGTCTTCACCGCACGGGTCACTGCCTTGTGCGCGTGGTCAACGATCCAGTATTTGCCCAGTTGGATGTCGACCACGTCGCCCTCTTCCAAGTAGACGATCTGGTCGGTCACACCGGCCAAGGCCATGGCATCGCTGGCGAGGAATGTTTCGCCCTGGCCCACGCCCAAAATCAGCGGCGAACCCGCGCGGGCGCCGATCACACGGTGCGGTTCGTCTTTGTGAAACACCGCAATCGCATAAGCGCCGTGCAGTTGCAGGATGGCGGTTTTGACGGCTTCAAAAATGTCGCCGTTGTACACGCTGTCCACCAAGTGCGAGATGACTTCGGTGTCGGTCTGGCTCAAAAACACATAGCCCTTGGCTTGCAGGGCGGCGCGCAGTTCTTCGTGGTTTTCGATGATGCCGTTGTGCACCAACGCCACCTTGCCGGGTTGGGTGTCTGCCGCGCCCGTGCCGTGGCTGAAGTGCGGGTGCGCGTTGTGCACCGCAGGCGCGCCATGTGTGGCCCAGCGCGTGTGGGCAATGCCGGTGCCGCCTTCGATGTGGTCGGCCGTCACCTGGTCCATCAACTCGGCCACGCGCGCGGTGCTGCGTGCGCGCTGCAAACCGCCTTTGCCGCCATTCAGGCTGGCCGCGTGCACGGCCACGCCGCAAGAGTCATAGCCCCGGTACTCCAGGCGCTGCAGGCCTTGAACCAGGACGGGAACGATGTTGCGGGAAGAAACGGCGCCGACGATGCCACACATAGAAATGCTCCAAAACAGGGAATGTGCTGGATATTAGGACGGTCAATGAAAAATATCCGATCAATTTATTACTTAAAATAGAGTTTTATTTCATTTTTATATCTTAATGGAATTAAATTTCAATAAAATACGTTTTATGAAATCAATAGAACTCGATGCCATTGATCTGCAACTGCTAGACAGCCTGCAGCACGACGCCAGTCTGAGCAATGTGGCGCTGGCCGAGACAGTGAACGTTTCGCCGCCCACTTGCCTGCGCCGCGTGAAAAGGCTGATCGATGACGGCTGGATCGAGCGCCAAGTGGCGGTGCTCAACGCCGACCAACTCGGGGCCGCGCTGGGCCATGGACTCACGGCCTTGGTGGAAGTCTCACTGGACCGACAAGGCAGCGAACACCTGGACGCCTTTGAAGCCCGCGCCGTGGCGCTCGACGCGGTGCAGCAATGCTGGCGCGTTTCGCCCGGGCCGGACTTCATGCTGGTGCTGCAGGCGCGCGACATGCCGGATTACCTGCGCATCAGCCAAGCGCTGTTCACGCAAGATGCGAATGTGCGCAATGTGAAGGCTTTTTTTTCCACCAAACGGGCCAAATTCACCACACAGGCGCAACTGCACTTTAAGGCCTGAATGTCTTGTGAGAAGTTCGGAGTGCCCGAATTTGCGCCAGACGCGTATGACAATCGCCTGGCACAAACTGGCAAAGCTCGGTATCTTTTGCTTTGAGTCGTTTGATCAAATCATCAGTCACTTGAAGATAGCTCTGAGTGCAAACATCCGAATGCAAAGTTGCCATTCGGGCCGCTGACATGCAACCCACCAAACCCAAGTAAGCCAAGCCCAGTTGCTGCTCGGGCAAGCCTTTGTGCTCGGCTAGCAGCCTGTCCACGCAAGCGACAAACTCGTCGGTGTCGTGGTGCATTTCTTTCAGACAGGTCTGTCTTGCTTTCTCGGCCGAAGACTGCACAACCTGCTGTTGCGGCAAGGTCAAAGCCAGACAGGGTAAGGCACAACCGCTGAGCATCAGACAGGCCAGCAGCCGCCAAAGACACCCACGCCCTGCAAAAGCACTTTTCATCAGTTCAGTCGTTGGATGCGCGATGTTGGAGCGGCCACGGGCGACCTGTCACGGAAGTAGGCAATCATCCCATCCAGATCCTGTACCTTGGTGTCCACCGCTTGAGTGCCCTGCTGAGCCATCACCGTGAAGTTGTCACCACCCGAACCCAGGCCCAGGAAGTTATTGGTCACTACCGTGTAGGTTTTGGCCAAATCCAGCGCGACCCCTTTGATCTTGACCGAAGAGACCACTACGCGATGCCCAGTACCGGCTGCGGCGCAATTGTTGGGCGTATTGGTCGTGGTCCACGCGTTGACGCTGTTGTCAAAGGCATAGTTCAATGTGCTGGACACTTGCAACAAGCGGCCGTATTGCAGGGTAGCCGGGTTGTATTTGGCTGTGCAGTTCGGTGCTTCCCACTGCTGCTCAAGCAGCCGGATGAGTTGAGCGCCCGTGACGTTCACCTTGGTCAAGGTGTTGGCAAAGGGCGCCACCGTGTTGATTTGGGCATAGGTGACCGGGCAGGGTGGCGTGACGCCTGTTGCACAAATGAGGTCAGCACGAACACCACCGGGGTTCACCAAAGCGAAGTCCGCAATGCCTGGTGCGCCATACAAATAGGCATCGGCCATCACAGAGCCCATGGCCCCTTCTGCTGATTCGTCCCGGTTGGTGGTGCCGGTGAACAGCGCACGCATCAAGTTACCGGCAATGCTGCCCACTTGCTTTTGCGCCAGTTTCTGTGAAATGACGGCGTAGTTGTTCACCAGCGCATCGACGGCCGTGTCTTTGGTGAAGGTCTTGAACGCTGTCGGTATGGTTTTACCTGCGTTGTTATCCGCTTGGATCACTGGGACGGTATTGGCCGTCCAACTGGTCACGCCATTTTTAGGATGAATGCTCAGGTTGATGTCGGTCACCGCTCCGCCATAAAAGCCAGTCTGGGTCACGAGGTATTTTTTCTTGCTACCTGCGCCGGTGTATTCGCACACGTACTCTTGATGGCTGTGGCCGCTGACTACCACGTCCACATCGGTCCCCAGTCCATCGAGGATTTTGCCCAAGTCACCAAAACTGACTGGGCAGGATTTGTCATTCACGGTTGTGGCCGTTGAAACGCCGCCTTGGTGAATCAACACCACCACGGCTTGAACACCCGAGGCTTTCAAGGCCTTCGCGTTGGCGTTGATGGTGGTGATTTCGTCATTGAAAGTCAGATCGGTAATGCCCGAAGTGGCGACCAAGTCTGTGGTGCCCTTGAGTGTCAAGCCGACAAAGCCCACAGCCACAGGACCAAAACGCTTGACATAGGTGGCAGGGAACAAGTTTTTATGGGTGGTTTTGTCCACCACGTTGGCTGCCAGGTACTTGTACTTTGCACCACTGAAAGTTGTGCCCGTGGCCGAGTAGGTGCCGGTCACGGGGTCCATGAAACAAGTGTCCACGCCTGCCTTACCCTGGTCGCCTGATACAGGGTAGCAGCCGCCATTTTGTTTGCGCAGCAACTCGGTCTTGCCGTAGTCAAACTCATGGTTACCGACCGAGGTCACCTCCATACCCATTTGGTTGAGCACGTCCACAGCCGCCTCGTCATGGGTGATCAAGGAAGCAAACGGGGAGGCACCGACCAAGTCGCCAGCACCAACCACCACGCTGTTCGCCGCCGATTGCTTCAGGGACTTGATGGCACTGGCCACGTACGCCGCTCCACCCACGTTCACCGCAACACCAGCGCCGCCGTTGGGCAAGGTCACCGTACCGCCGTTGGTGGCCGCAGGCGCTTGAATATTGCCGTGAAAATCGTTCATGGCAATGATCTTTACAACAAAGCTTTGCGCTCCAATGCTGTCCAACAATTTGTCGTAATCATTCCCAGGAGAACTGGCTGTGGATGCCACCAGCGGGTTGGTGATGAGGTCGTTGAGGCTGGCTGGAATCGTCACCCCGTTCGCAGTCAGATTGTCCAAAACGGCTTTTTGCGCATTCGCCACCACGGTCGTCGTCAGTTTGGCAGCGGCTGTGGCTTCAAAGCCCAAGAAATAACCGACCGTATCGTTGCTAATTTGGTTGACCAAGGCCTCGGACAAGGGCGTCACGTTGGCGATTACAGAACTGCCAGTGCCCCTGGCGATCGAATGCAGCACCAAGGAGCCACTTTTAGCCTCCACCAAACAAGGCAAGGTGCTGTTCAATCCGACGCTGTAGGAGCCGGTAGCGTCCGTCGTTGTGCTGTATGTCAGCGCATCGGAGCACCTCACAGAAACCGCAGCATTGGCCATTGGGGCGCCGAAAGCGGCCACACCGGAGACCACCGTCGCGAAGTCATTGCCCCCACATGCAACCACCAACACAGCAACAAGGCCCATACCCGTCAGACAGGTAAAACCCTTTTGATTGACTCGACGCCACATATAAATCCATCCAATTAATAAATAATTGGTAGTAATTTAAATGTTTAATATTTCATTTTAGTGACATTTTTAATGAACCACTTCCAGTAGGCCAAGTTCACTCTCACGTGGCCGGAGCCATCCGCGCCTTAAAGCCCCAACACCACCAGCGCTTGTGGCGCCGAAATGATGCGCAGACCCGCAACCGCTGGTGCTTGCAATACATCGTTGTCACCGCTCACCAAGTAGTCGGCTTGCGCCTTCAGAGCCGTCTCAAAGAACTTGTCGTCTTCGCGGTCGCGGCAATACACAGCGGGTTCACCCACCTCAACCCAATGCGCAGCGGCGCTCATGTCGTGCTGCAAACGCTCACGATTCTCCAGACTGATGTAACGGTCAAACTTGGGGCGATACAGCCGCGTGCGCAACTCATCGAGCGTGGCTGGCGAAAAAACCAACTTGTGCTGCGCCAGCGCGCAACGCACCAGTCTGGCGGGGGCGCCCTGGGAAGACAGCGCGGCACTGATCAAAATGTTGGTGTCAATGACCAGCTTAAGACTCGTCACGCAGCAAATCGTCCAGCAATTCTGGGGTCAGGCCTGCACGTTCGGCCTGCACAGCCGTGTCAGCCAGCGTGTGTTGCAAGCGGTTGGCGTAAAACTCGCGCATCGCTTCGTAGTCTTGCGCGGAGACCATCACGCCGACCACGCGGTCACGGCGCACCACACGCACCGGCTCGCGCTGGGCCGTGTCAATGAAATGCCCAAACTGGGTTTTGGCTTCGTTGGCAGAAAAGGTTTGCATGCCGCCAATTTAGCACGAATCGTTCGATTCGTGCCAATTACTTGGATTTTGGCTGTTTCTGCGGCCGCGCCCAATTGGCAATGCTGACCTGCTTGCCGCGCGCCACACTCAGCGCGCCGGGTTCGGTGCTCTTGGTGATGGTGGAGCCGCCGCCCACCGTGCCGCCGGCGCCGATGGTGACGGGGGCGATCAGCACGCAGTTGCTGCCTATGTGCACGTCGGCCTCGATCACGGTGCGGTGCTTGTTGGCACCGTCGTAGTTGGCGGTGATGCTGCCCGCGCCGAAGTTCACACGCTCACCCACCGTGGCGTCACCCAAGTACGCCAAGTGGTTGGCTTTGGCGCCCTTGGCCAGGGTGGCGTTTTTGACTTCGACAAAGTTGCCAATGTGCACTTCGGCCGCCAGTTGGGCGCCGGGGCGCAGTCGGGCAAACGGGCCGATCAAGGCGCCCTCGCCAACCGTCACGCCAAGCTTTTCGCCATCGATGTGGGTAAAGGGGTGAATCACGGCGCCCGCAGCGATGGTGCAGTTGGCGATCACGCAATTCGCGCCTACGCGCACACCCTCGCCCAGCGTCACGCGCCCTTCAAAAATGCAATTGACGTCGATTTCCACGTCTTGGCCGCAGTCCAATTGGCCGCGCAGGTCAAACCGTGCGGGGTCTTGCATGCGCACGCCCTGCTCCATCAACGCGTGGGCTTGGCGCAGCTGGTGCGCCCGCTCCAGCTCGGCCAACTGCACCGGACTGTTGATGCCCGCCACCTGCAGCGCGTCCGTGATGGTGTGCGCCACCACCTCCACGCCATCGGCCACGGCAAATTTCACAATGTCGGTGAGGTAGTACTCACCTTGCACATTCTGGTTGTCCAGGCGCGCCAGCCAAGGCTTGAGCAGACGCGCCGGCACGGCCATGATGCCGCTGTACACCTCGCGAATGGCGCGTTGCGCGTCGCTCGCGTCTTTGTGCTCCACGATGGCTTTGACCTGATTGCCATCGCGCACGATGCGGCCATAACCCGTGGGGTCGGTAAATTCAATGGTGAGCAAAGCCAAGCGCGTGCCGCCGCTGGCCGCGATCAGGGCTTGCAAGGTATCGGCCTGGGTCAAAGGCACATCGCCCGACAAAATCACCACCAAGGCGTCGTCGGCCAAAGCCGGCACCGCTTGCTGCACCGCGTGACCGGTGCCCAGTTGAGGGTCCTGGCGCACAAACCGCAAAGCGGTTTCGGGGGAAGATGCGGCCACGCCCGATAAAGCGGCTTCCACCTCCTGCGCACCGTGTCCGGTGATCACCACCGCCGAGCGCGCCTGCAATTGGGCGGCTGTGGCCAGAACGTGCTGCACCAAGGGCACGCCCGCCAAGCGCTGCAGCACTTTGGGCAAGCGGCTTTTCATGCGGGTGCCTTTGCCGGCGGCCATAACAACCACATCAATCGGGAGGGAATGGAGAGTTTGGTTCATGCTGTGCATCACGTTACCGTCAAACTTGGCGGTTCATCTTTCAACAATCGTAAAGCCGATTATCGTTCGTGGAACTGACCGACCCCATGCTTTTAACTGCCTCTTTGAAATCACGCCATTCCCTGCGCTGGCCTTGGCGGCTTTTGTGGTGGTCTGCGGTGCTCGCCTTGCTCCAAGGCTGCAGCGCCATCAAGCTGGGTTATGGCAAAGCCGATGACTTGGCTTACTGGTGGCTGGACGGGTATGCGGATTTCTCGGCGCCTCAGTCTGAGCGATTACGTGCCTCCTTGAATGAGGTGCACCGCTGGCACCGAACGCAAGAGCTGCCGTTGTATGCGGGCTTGCTGCAGCAAGCCCAAACCCTGGCCGCCGACAACCTCAGCGCAGCGCAGGTTTGTAACCTTGCCGAAGCCGGGCAGTTGCACTTGAATGCCTTAACCAACAAGGCCATGCCCAGCCTCACCGCCGTGGCCATGGATTTGTCTGGCCGGCAACTGGCGCACGTGGAACGGCAATGGGCCAAGAAAAACGCAGCCTGGCAAGACGATTGGCTCAAACTCTCACCCGCTGATCGCGAGAAAAAACGCGTGGACAATTTTGTTGACCGCTTTGAGTCTTTTTACGGCACCTTAACGCCCGTGCAAATCCAACTGTTGCGGCAACAGGTCCAGCAGTCTGTGTGGACCGCGCAGTGGGCATGGCAAGACCGCTTGCACAAGCAACAGCTGTTGCTGGACTGGATGCGGTCCTTCCAAATCAAATCTACACCTGCGTTGCAGGCGCAAGAGGCGCTGCAGTCCATCGTTCTGAGCTGGACCGCCACCACAGAAGGTTACGGCTTTGAAACACGCCAGCGCCTGAAGCAAGAAGCCTGTGCCAACACGGCCCAACTGCACAACACGACCTCTGCCGCGCAACGCCTCAAAGCGATGCAGCGGCTGCGTGCCTACGCCGCCGACTTCAAAGAGCTTTCGTCGCAATAAAAAAGCCCCTTGAAAGGGGCTTCATGACCGCGAGGGCCATGGCGCAAATCAAACCGACTCAGGCTTGCAGCGCTTTCCACATTTCCATGTCGCGCTCGGCCGTCCAGATGCGTGGGTTCTTGATGCCCGAGGCTTCGTCAAAAGCACGCGTCACGTCAAACGGCAGGCAGTGCTCATAAATAAAGACCTGGCCAAAGATCGGGTCCATGCTCTTGCGGGTATGGGCCATGGCGGCTTTCAAATCCATATTGCCTGCCACCGCCTCTTTACCGGCGGTGAACAAGGTCTCAACCCATCGCTTGGTGTAGTCGAGCGCCTTGTTGACATTGGCCGCACCCTTCATGGCTTCACCACGGCCAGGCACGATGGCTTCGGCTTTCAAGGCACGCAAAGCTTCCAGGGTGGCAGGCCACTCTTGCAGTTGGGCGTCACCGGTGTACACACCGGCTTCGTATTCGACCAAATCGCCAGAGAACAAGACTTTTTCTTCTTCCACCCAGGCAATGGTGTCGCCACGGGTGTGGCCGTAGCCGGGGCTCCAGATCTGCACTTTCACGCCGCCCAAGTCAACCACCAATTTGCCGGGCACTTCGCCCTTGGTGGCGTCGCCGCCGCCAATCACCATGGTGGGCCAAGTCAGGCCGGGCACATCGTCGGCGCCGCGGAACAAACGCGGAAAACGCTCCATCTCGCTTTTCATATCTTGCGCGCCGCGCTCGACGATCAGCTCGTAAGTGCCCTGACTGGCAATCACTTCGGTCGCGCCTTCGGCCACGTAGGCGCTGGCACCGAGCACGCGCACCGCGTGGTAGTGGGTCAACAAGACGTATTTGATCGGCTTGTCGCTGACCTTGCGGATTTGCGCAATCAGGTCCCTGGCCATGGCCGGCGTGGCTGTGGCGTCGCTGACCATGATGAATTTGTCGCCAATGATCACGCCCGAGTTCGGGTCACCTTCGGCGGTGTAAGCCCAGCAATGCGGGCTGAGTTGCTCGAAAGTGATCTTCTTGTCGGCCAGGTCGGCTTGCGAGGCAAAGGCCTTGGTCGGGGCTTGGGTCATGGGGATTCTCCGCTTGTTCGGTCAAAAATGAGATTTTACCTAATCGTAACGAATTACGCATCGGTAAATTTCATGACCCACGTTGCATGGCCCGCGCCGCGCCTCAGGCCAGGCCTTTTTCCAGTAAGTTGATCACTTCGTCGGCAAACGCCACGTAGCTGATCGGGCCGCCGGGGCGCAGCCAGGTGAAAGTCCAGTTGATCATGCCAAACAGCATCATGGTCACTGCCGTCTGGTTGGCAGGGGTCAGCCGCTCGGGGTAGGCGCGCTTCAAGGCGCGGGTCACGGCGGCCACCACGTCGCGCTGGCGGTTCAAGATCAGCTCGCGCGGCGACATGTCGGCAAGTCCAGCATCCGGTGCATCGCTCAAAAACTGGGTGTCGTTGAGCAGCGCCACATGCCGCGTGGCCGAGCTTTCGTATTCTTGTAAAAACGCCCGAATCAACTCATGCAGGGCCGCGCGGTCGTTCAGGTTGCGCCGTTGCGCGTTGGCCTCGGCTTGCGCAATCAAGGTCAGCAAGCGCTGGGTGTAGCGGTCCATCAGGTCAAAAAGAATCGCTTCTTTGCTGCCGTAATAGTGGTACAGCCGCGCCTTGGAGGTGCCGCAAGCCGTGGCAATTTCGTTCATGCTGGCCGCAGGGTAACTGCGACTGGCAAAGCACTGCGCCGCAATGTCCAAAATGGCATCGCGTTTGATGTCGTGGGTTGCTGATTTGGGTCGGGCCATGGCGGCATTCTGCCAGTACAGGCGCGGCCGCCATGACGCCGAAGTTCAGGCCGGCACGCGGCCGGCGGGATGACGGGTCAAACGCCCGATCCCCGCAGGCCGCCACAGCCCGCGCACCAGCTGGCCCGTGGCCCAGCCCAACTGAGTCAAGGCGTGCAACCATTGCCGGCCCAGCTCGGGCACCGCTCGCCCATCGGGCTCGCGCTGCATCAGGGTTTCGGGCAGTTCGCGCCAGTCAAAATGCACGGTCTGCCCAGGGTGACGCGGCTCGATGACCAGGTGGGCCCCAGCCGGCACATCCAGAATCTGACCTGGCTGCAGAAAATAATCAGCGTCCGACAGGCCTCCCAGGGACAAGGTGCTGGACCACGTGATCCATGCGCTTCCTTGCACAATCAAAATCTGGCTGGGGCGGCGAGGCCACAAGCTCATGGCGCGCTGCGGGGCCAGGCGCCAAGTACCGGCAAAACGCACGTTTTTTGATTTTTGACAGTCTTGCAAGGACACACACAGCTCGGGTTCAGACATCTCCATCTCCTGGTTGAGATTGACGCCGACAACATCGTCGGCACACGCATGATGCAATCCAAAGCATTCACCGTCCAATGAAAATCCTCGGCTTGATTGATGCATTAATGACATGAATCAATCACCCCTAAGCCCGTATCATGGCGTTCACCATGCCACTCCGCTCCACCCCCGCTGCCCGCACCCGTCCTATCTCCATGAGTTACCTGCGGGCGTTTGACGCGGTGGCGCGGCACCTGAACTTTCGCATCGCTGCTGAAGACCTGGCGCTGACGCAAAGCGCGGTCAGCCGGCAAATCCAGGCGCTGGAACACGAGGTGGGCGCTGCTCTTTTTCTGCGCCACACCCGCTCGGTGGAGCTGACGGCTGCGGGGAGTCTGCTTCTGCGCTCAGCGAGCGCTTCGTTGGAGCGCATCGATTCGGCAGTCAGACAAATTCGCCAGAGTACTGGGCGGCAAAGTGTGTCGATCACCACCTGGGCCTCCTTTGCCAGCATGTGGCTGATCCCACGGTTGGAAGCCTTTCAGCGCGAGCACCCGGACATCGACATCCGCATCGACGCCACCGATGCAGCCGTGGACATGCACAACACCGACGTTGATCTGGCTCTGCGCTACGCCACACCGACCCATAACACCGGTATTGCGGAGCGCTTGTTTGGCGAACAACTGACGCTTGTTGCAAGCCCATGGTTATTAAAAAATCAACCTGTCCACTGCGTGGCCGATCTGATGCGATGCACGCTGATCGAAGCGGGTGACGCCTACCGTACGCAGCACCTGGAGTGGCTCAGCTGGCAACGCTGGCTAGAAACTTATGGCACTCCCAGCCCAGCCCAAAGTGCCTCCAATGTGCGCATGAAAAAGGGGGAACCACAGTCACCAGCACGATGGTTGTATTTCAATTACGCGCACCAAATCGTACAAGCGGCGTTGACAGGTCAAGGCGTGGCGCTGGCCCGTTTGCCCCTCGTGGCCGAGAGCCTGGCCAACGGGGGGTTGGTGGAAGTATTACCTGAAATGAGGCTAACTTCTCCCCTGGCTTATTGGTTGCTGATTGCACCGCGCAGCGATGCACGCCCCGAAGTGCGGGCCTTTTGCGATTGGTTGCGCCTGCAGGCGGCGCAAACCCGCGAGGCCATCGGCGATGTGGCCGACCCGGACACCGCAGACGGCCTGGACTGAAGTTTTTAAACCGGCCAGACCACGCCGTTGTCGTTCAAGATCGCGTCCAGCGGCTGGTCGTGCGCCTCGGGCTCCAAATCGTCCACATAGCCATTGGTAAAACCCAGCCCCACCGTGTAAGGCTTGGGCACCAGCGCGGCCAAGGTGCGGTCGTAAAAACCACCGCCGTAACCCAGGCGGTAGCCGCCCGCGCCATAACCCACGCAAGGCACAAACAGCAAGCTTGGTACTACCAGCTCGGTGTCCTTGGGTTTGGGAATGCCGTAGGCGTCTTCTTCCATCGGGCAACCGGGGTACCAGGCGTGGAAGGTCAACGTTTTATGTTCTTTGTTCACCACCGGCAAACCAATGCGCAAGCGCTGCGCGTTGCCTTGCAGCTCGCCGTCTTCTTTCCAGCGGTGCAAGGCGGGCAAGGGGTCGAACTCGCCTTTGATCGGCCAGTACGCGCCAATCACCGTGTCGGGGCGGCCCACCAGCCAAATGCGCATCACGCGCTGCAGTGCATCAACCCTGACCTGACGGTCGGGCATCTGTTGGCGAGCGTGCAGCAACTCAGCCCGAAGGCGTTTTTTCGCGTCTGATCTGTCCATAATCAACCTATGCAATTCCCTCAGATTCTGACACCCCTGGCCGTGCTGGCCCTGACACTGGTTTTTTCAAGCCCCGCGCCCGCCCAAATCAAAGCCGAAGACGGCGTGATCAGCGAGATGCACCAAGCCTTTCGCAAGAACGACAAAGCCAGGTTGACAGCCCTGTTGCCACAGGCACGCGGCCACACGCTGGAGCCCTGGGCGGCGTACTGGGAATTGCGCGCACGCCTCGACCTGGCCAGCAGCGCCGACGTGCAAGACTTTGCCAGCCGCTACGCAGGCAGCTACCAAGAAGACCGCTTGCGCACCGAATGGTTGCAACAACTGGGCAAGCGCCGCGACTGGGTCAACTTTGCCGCCGAATACCCTCGCTACCGGATGCGCGACGACAAGGAAGTGCGCTGCTACGCTTTGGCCGCTGACTTGGCCACGGGCTCGCCCGACACGGTCACAGAATTCAAACGCCTGTGGTACGCGCAAAAAGAAGTGGATGACGGCTGCAACTACGCAGCCGAGCGCATGCACGCCGCGCGCAAAATCGACGGCCTGGACCTGTGGCGCAAAGCCCGTATCGCCATAGAAAACAGCCGCCCCCGCGCCGCGCAACTGGCCGTTGAGATCGAGGCCAAAGATGTGGGCAGCCAAGTGGCGTTGATCCAGGCAGACCCGATCAAATACCTGGACAAACGCTTGATGGCCATCACCACCAAGCGCAAAGAGTTGTCGGTGCTGGCCTTGATTCGCATTGCCGCCACCAACCCCGACTTGGCGGCCGAGCAGCTGCACAAACGCTGGGGCCTGTTTCTCAGCAAAGAAGAGCGCAACTGGACCTGGGGCGCGATTGGCAAGCAAGCGGCTTTCAAGCTGCAAGACAACGCTGGCGAGTACTTCTCCAAAGTCACCCGCGACGCCGACCTGAACGACGACCTGCTGGGCTGGAAAGTGCGCGCCGCCTTGCGCCAAGGCGACTGGAAAACCGTGGGCCTCGCCATCGACGCGATGCAAGACAGCGCCAGCGAGCCAGTCTGGGTGTACTGGCGCGCTCGCGCTGCGCTGGCCAGCAACCCCAACGAAGCGCAGCGCCAGGCGGCGCTGCAGTCCTTGCGCGCCATCGCCAGCGTGCGTGGTTTTTACGAACAATTGGCGCTCGAAGAAACAGGCCAAGCCATTGCCCTGCCTGCCAAACCCAACCCTTTGACATTCACTGAAAAAGCCGCTGCCAGCGCCAACATGGGCTTGCAACGCGCCCTGTACGCCATTGGCATGGGCCTGCGCAGCGAAGGCAACCGCGAGTGGAACTACACCACCAACCTGCACACCCCCGGCGGCATGAGCGACCGCGAACTCTTGGCAGCAGCCGATTGGGCCTGCCAACGCCAGGTGTGGGACCGCTGCATCAACACCAGCGATCGCACGCAGGGCACCATCGACATGGAGCAACGCTTTCCCACCCCGCTGCGCGACACCGTGCTGCGCAAAGCCAAAGCCGTGGGCATGGACCCGGCCTATGTGTACGGCCTGATCCGCCAAGAAAGCCGCTTTGTGACCGACGCCCGCTCCGGGGTCGGCGCCACGGGGCTGATGCAGGTGATGCCCGCCACCGCGCGCTGGACCGCCAAAAAAATTGGCTTGACCAGCTTCACGGTGGAGCAGTTGAACGACCACGAGGTCAATGTCGCCATTGGCACGGGCTACCTCAAACTGGTGCTGGACGACTTTGGTGGCTCCATGCCCATGGCCGCGGCCGCCTACAACGCAGGCCCCAGCCGTCCGCGCAGTTGGCGCAATGGGCCGGTGTTGGAGGCGGCCATTTGGGCCGAAAACATTCCGTTCCTGGAAACGCGGGACTATGTGAAAAAAGTGCTGTCCAACACCACCAATTACGCCGCCGTGCTCACCGGGCAGCCGCAATCGCTCAAATCACGCTTGGGCAGCGTGGGCCCCAAACCGGTCAACGCGGTGGAGAGCTACCCGGACTTGCCTTGAAATGCCGATATCTTCAGACCCCATTGGATACGCGGATCATTCTTTAAAATACAAAAATGTATTACACTAATGTCAGCTTATTTTGCGTGAATATTTTGTCACCAGGGGAAGAGCCATGCATGCCACCACACTTTCATTTCGCGCAGGCGATGACTTCGCCGAACAAACCCGGTCGCTGGCCAACTTCATGGGCGTGAAGAGTTCGGATTACATCCGTCAAGCTGTTCGCGAAAAAAACGAACAAGTGATGGCGCAGCGTATTGCATCGCTCTCCAAAATGCTCTCTGCGGAGCACCTGAGCGTCAATGAATCTCTTGCGGACTCCCTTGCCGATGGCCTTACAGATGGCCTCAATTAAGGTCTTGCGTGGGCAAATCTGGGAAGTCGATTTCGAGCCACAAGCCCATAAAGAAGAACCCGGAAAACGCAATCGACCTGCCCTGGTCATTCAGACCGATCTTTTAAACAAAGCGGGTCACCCGACCACCATTGTGGTGGTGGGTACGACCCAAGTGAGGCGTGATCAAGACTACTTTCCGCTTCGAGTTGCCTTGGTCAACCAGCCTGGGTTGCTCCAGGAAACAGATTTGCTGATTGATCAAATCCGCGCCGTATCCAACCAACGATTCATGGGTTCACAGCCACTCGCGACCCTGAGCGTGAACCATCTCAAACGGGTTGAAGAGGCTTTGAGATTGCTGATCGGCCGCTAGGCTTTAAGCCCCACCCAGGCGTGCCAAGGCCTCGTCCAGGTTGCGGTTGATTTTTTCGGCGATCAGGGTTTTGTAGGCGCGCAGCAAAAAGCCCAGGGTGATCTGCAACTCAAACTGCGTGGCGTCCACTCGCAACAGCCCTTGCGCGCCGGGGCGCTCAAAGGTGAGGCGGTCTTCACCCTCGCCGGGCGTGTGCGTGCAGGTCATGCCCCAGTCGCTTTCGGCCTGCGACTGCCAGGCCTTTGCCAAGCTTTGAGCTCCAGCCCAGCCCAGGCCATGGGCACGTTGAATTTCAATATCCGCCATTATTGCTTTCAGTGCGCGTTCATTTCAGACCAGACTCAGCCCAGACGGGCCACCTGCACAGCGCAATCGTAAAAAACCGGCGCACGGCCCATGTCGGTCAGGTGCTGGCTGGTCAGCTGGTTCACATTGGTGCCGTTCAAGCCAAACTTGCGCCACCAAATGCCCAGGCCATGCACCACGCCGGGCCGCGCGCGGTCGCTCACTTTGGCTTTGCAGTGGTACTCGCCCCGGTCGTTAAAGACCTTGACCACGTCGCCGCTGGCAATGCCACGGGTCTGGGCGTCATCGGCGTGGATTTCAAGCAGCGGCTCGACCTCGACCGCGCGCAAGCTGGTCACGTTGACGAAGGTGGAATTCAAAAAATTGCGCGCGGGCGGTGAAATCATGGCCAGGGGATAGCGATCGCTGGCGACAGGCACCTCGTAGTTGGGCAGGTGATCCGGTAAACCGTCTTGGCCTTGAGCCGCCAAGCGCGTGCTGAAAAACTCGCAGCGCCCCGACGCGGTGGGAAAGCCGCCTTGGGCAAACGGCGCATCGGGCACGGGCAATGAAGCAAAGCCGTGTTCCATCAATTGCGCAAAGTCGGACTCGTCGCCGATGGCGCTGCGGCACAGCGTCAGGTCGTCGTCGGCAAAACAGGGTTCGTCAAAACCCATGCGCGCGGCCAGCGCTCTGAAGATGTCGGTGTTGGTGCGTGCCTGTCCCGCCGGCGCAATGGCAGGTCGGTTCAGCAGCACATCGGTGTGGCCGTAGCTGGTGTGAATGTCCCAATGCTCCAGCTGGGTGGTGGCGGGCAAGATGTAGTCGGCGTAGTCGGCGGTGTCGGTTTGAAAATGCTCCAGCACCACGGTGAACAGGTCTTCGCGGGCAAAACCCTGCACCACCTTGCCCGACTCCGGGGCCACCGCCACCGGGTTGCTGTTGTAGACCACCAGCGCCTGAATGGCCGGGCCAAATGCGGGCGACGCAGGCCGCAGCAGGTCGTCGCCAATCGTGCTCATGTTGATGGTGCGGGGTTGGCGTGCACCCAGCAAGTCCGGCCGCTGCAAGGCGGCGCGCCGCACCGGGAAATGCCCCGAGCTGCTGAGCAACAAGCCGCCGGCGCGGTGCCGCCAAGCGCCCGTGAGAGCGGGCAAGCAGGCAATGGCTCGTACCGCGTTGCCGCCGCCGCGCACGCGCTGCATGCCGTAGTTCAAGCGAATCGCCGCAGGCTGGGTCTGGCCCCAGTCGCGCGCCAAGTCGGTGATTTGCGCAACCTCCAGGCCGCAGACCTGGGCCGCACGCTCGGGCGGCCATTGCAGCGCGCGCTCGCGCAGTGCGTCCCAGCCGCTGGTGTGCTGGGCAATGTAGTCGTGGTCCAGCCAGTCGTGCACGATCAACTCGTGCATCAAGGCCAGGGCCAGCGCGGCGTCTGTGCCCGGGCGCAGCGCCAGGTGCACCTGGCATTTGTCGGCGGTTTCGCTTTTGCGCGGGTCAATGCAGACCAGCTTGGCCCCTTGCCGCTTGGCCTCTTGGGCCAGACGCCAAAAATGCAAGTTGCTGCCTATGGCGTTGCTGCCCCAAATCACAATGAGCTTGGATTCGGCAAAAAATTCCACCTTCATGCCCACCTTGTTACCCAAGGTCTGCGTCAGGGCCTCGGCCCCCGCCGAGGCGCAGATGGTGCGGTCCAGCAAAGAAGCGCCCAGCTTATGAAAAAACCGCCCCGCCATGGCCTCGCCCTGCACCAACCCCATGGTGCCGGCGTAGCTGTAGGGCAGCACCGCCTCGGGGTGGACCTGCGCAATGGCTTTGAATTTGGCCGCAATGTCGTCCAAGGCCTCGTCCCAAGTCACCGGCACAAACTGGCCCGCGCCTTTGGGGCCGCTGCGCTTCAGGGGGGTGAGCAGCCGCTCGGGATGGTAGGTGCGCTCGGCGTAGCGCGAGACTTTGGTGCACAACACCCCGTCGGTGGGGCGGTGCGCGGGGTTGCCCTGCACCTTGGTGGCGCGGCCGTTCTCCACTGTGGTCAGCAGGGCGCAGGTGTCTGGGCAGTCGTGCGGGCAAGCGCCGCGCACCTGGGCGCTGTCCGGGGGGCCGGTGGATGCGTCCAAAGCGTGGGCGTGGGAGGCTTCAGCAATCAATTCCATCATGGTGTTCAGCCTGAAAGCAAGTTCTGAGAGGCTCATTCTCGGTCATTCAGAAGGCGTTATGGCGCCCACCGTACACCCTGCACCAGAATGTCCCCTACGCGCAGGAGGGGGATGGCAACTTGGCACAACTCTGGCTAGACTGTAGGGATGAAACTCAATGACTCCATCCTCGCCGACGCCGCTGGCATTGCTGCCATTCGCAAAGACATCCACGCACACCCTGAGCTGTGCTTTCAAGAAGTCCGCACCGCCGACGTGGTGGCCAAGCAATTGAGCGACTGGGGCATCCCGATCCACCGCGGCATGGGCACCACCGGCGTGGTGGGCATCATCCACGGGCGCGATGGCGGTGCCTGCGGTCGCGGCATTGGCCTGCGCGCCGACATCGACGCCTTGCCCATGCAAGAGTTCAACACCTTCGCCCATGCCAGCAGCTACCCTGGCAAGATGCACGCTTGCGGCCACGACGGCCACACCGCCATGCTGCTGGCCGCTGCGCAGCACCTGTCCAAGCACCGCGACTTTGACGGCACGGTGTACGCCATTTTCCAGCCCGCCGAAGAAGGCGGCGGCGGCGCCCGCGAAATGATCAAAGACGGTTTGTTTGAGCAGTTCAAAATGGAATCCGTGTTTGGCATGCACAACTGGCCTGGCGGCTCGGTGGGCAGCTTCGCGGTCAGCGCGGGGGCGGTCATGGCGTCGAGCAACGAGTTCAAAATCACCATCCGTGGCAAGGGCGGTCACGCCGCCATGCCGCACACGGGTGTGGACCCGGTGCCGGTGGCTTGCCAAATGGTGCAAGGTTTCCAGACCATCATCACCCGCAACAAAAAGCCGGTGGACGCGGGCGTGATCTCGGTCACCATGATCCACGCTGGTGAAGCCACCAACGTGATTCCTGACTCGTGTGAATTGCAAGGCACGGTGCGCACCTTCAGCATCGAGGTGCTGGATTTGATTGAAAGCCGCATGCGGCAAATCGCCAAGAACATCAGCGAAGCGTTTGACACCGAATGCGAGTTTGAGTTTGACCGCAATTACCCACCCACCATCAACAGCCCGGCCGAGGCCGACTTTGCCCGCCGCGTGATGCACGGCATTGTGGGCGAGGCCAATGTGCTGCCGCAAGAACCCACCATGGGCGCCGAAGATTTCTCCTACATGCTGCAAGCCAAACCCGGCGCTTATGTGTTCATCTCCAACGGCGACGGCACGCACCGCCACATGGGCCACGGCGGCGGCCCTTGCACCTTGCACAACCCCAGCTACGACTTCAACGACGACCTGATTCCTTTGGGCGGCACCTACTGGGTCGAGTTGGCCACGCAGTGGTTGGCCCAAGCCGCACCCACGGCCCAAGCCTGAAACGGGTGGGTCACGAATGACGTCACCTTTTTCCAGCAGCTACGCGCAGGCTCGCCACAAATTCTTTGAAGCCGCCAAGGCCGCAGGGCTGAGCGTCGAGTCCTATCTGCACCCCCTGCCCGGTCGCGACGGTGAAACCCTGGCCATGGACGTGGTGCGCGAAGGCCCGGCTGACGCCCAAAACCTGCTCATCGTCTCCAGCGCCTGCCATGGCGTAGAGGGTTACTGCGGCAGCGGCGTGCAAGTGCACGCCTTGCAAGACAGCGCCTGGCGCGAAGCGGCCCGCAAAAGTAACGTGGCAGTGCTGTACATCCATGCGCTCAACCCCTACGGTTTTTCGCATGTGCGCCGCGTGACCCACGAAAACGTGGACCTGAACCGCAACTTCCAAGACTACAGCCAGCCCTTGCCGGTGAACGAGGCTTACCGCGAGGTCGAGCCCTTGCTGCTGCCCGAAGTCTGGCCACCGAACGCAGCCAACGCCCAGGCCACAGCCGACTACATTGCCCAGCACGGCATGGTCGGCCTGCAAGCGGCGGTGACACGCGGTCAACACCAATACCCCGACGGCATGTTCTTTGGCGGCGCAGCCCCCACCTGGAGCAACCTGAAGCTGCGCCAAGTGCTGCAACAGCACGGGCAGCAGGCCCAGCGTTTGGCCTGGATCGACCTGCACACCGGCCTGGGCCCGAGCGGCGTAGGCGAACGCATTTTTGCCTGCGCCGACGACGCCGCCGCCTTGACGCGCGCCCGCGCTTGGTGGGGCAACCATGTCACCTCGATCTACGACGGCACCTCCACCTCGGCCTTTCTCACGGGGTTGATGTGGATGTCCGCCTACCAAGAGTGCCCCCAAGCAGAGTACACCGGCCTGGCCATGGAATACGGCACCCAGCCCATGGAGAAAGTCATGATGGCGCTGCGTGGCGACCACTGGCTGCACCAGCACCCCGAGGCGCCGGCCGAGCTGAAAGCGCGCATCAAGCAAGACCTGATGGACGCGTTTTACACCGACACCGACACCTGGCGCAGCCAAATCCTTGCGCAAGCGCAAGAAGCGATGCATCAAGCGGTGCTGGGCCTGGCCAAAAACTGATCTGGGCCGGCCCAACCGCCGCGGTGGGGCGGTCAAGCACGTATCATCCGAGCATGGTTTTCCTCAAGGCTTGGACATGAACAACAACGCACGCATTTTGATTTTGGGCGGCACCGGCTTTGTCGGTCGCCATGTGTGCGAGCAACTTGCTCGACTGGGCGTCTACATGACAGTGCCCACGCGCCGTGCGGCCAATGCCGCACAGGTGCAAAGCCTGCCCCGACTGACCGTGGTGGAAGCCGACATTCACGACCCCGCTCAACTGCAGCAACTCATGCACGGGCATGACGCGGTGGTCAATTTGGTGGCCATCTTGCACGGCAGCGCTGCCGCCTTTCAACACGCCCATGTGCAATTGGCCCGCACCATTGCCCGCGCCTGCACCCACGCGGGGGTGCGCCGCTTGGTGCATGTGAGCGCCTTGGGTGCGGCGCCTGAAGCGCCCTCGCAATACCTGCGCAGCAAAGCCGGTGGCGAAGCCGTGTTGCACAGCGCGGGGCTGGACTTGACCGTGCTGCGCCCGAGCGTGATTTTTGGCGCGGAAGACAAATTCATGAACGTCTTTGCCCAACTGCAAGCGGTGTTCCCGGTGATTCCGCTGGCCGGGGCCGAGACTCGCTTTCAGCCCGTGTGGGTGGGCGATGTGGCGCAGGCCGTGGTGCACTGCCTGCAAGACTTTCACACGGTAGACCAGACCTACGAGCTTTGCGGCCCCGAGGTCTTCACCCTGGCGCAGTTGGTGCATAACGCCGGCCGATGGGCGGGCGTGAACCACGGTCAAGGTCGGACCGTGTTTGGCATTCCTTATGTCTTGGGCTGGTTGCAAGCCGCGCTGATGGAACTGGCCCCCGGCCAACCTCTCATGAGCCGCGACAACCTGCGCTCCATGAAGGTCGACAACGTGGCCACAGAGCAGCAGCCAGGCCTGCAAGCACTGCACATTCAACCGGCTTCGTTGGCCGGTGTCGCGCCAGGCTATTTGGGTGCACGCGGCCCCCGCAGCGCACTGAATCGCTTGCGCGAAGCAGCGGGTCGACAAGCGAGCAGATAAGAGAGCAGATAAGCGAACTGCAAGCCCTTCAAGAGGCTGGCCGCCTGCCCTATCATGTGAGGTCTTCAAAAAATTTCAGACCAGGGACCCCACATGATCAAGCTCTACATTGGCAACAAAAATTATTCGTCATGGTCCATGCGACCTTGGGTGCTGCTGCGCCAGGCGGGGATTGCGTTTGAAGAAGTCATGCTGCGGTTTGACAGCTTTGACGGCGGCTCCACCTTCAAAGCCGGGCTCAAAGACATCACCCCCGTGGGCAAAGTGCCGGTGCTGGTGGACGATGGTTTAGCGGTGTGGGACACCTTGGCCATTGCTGAATATGCGGCCGAAACTTTTCCAGAAAAAAACCTGTGGCCCGCCAACGCCCAAGCGCGTGCCCGCGCACGCAGCGTCTGCGCCGAAATGCACAGCGGCTTTGGCGGCCTGCGCAGCGCCTGCCCCATGAACATAGAAGCGCATTTGCCCGACGTAGGCGCGCTGGCCCTGCGCGACACACCCGCCGTGCGCGCCGATCTGCAGCGCATCATCACGTTGTGGAGCGGTTTGCTGGCCGAGCACCAAGGCCCCATGTTGTTTGGCGCGTTCAGCATTGCCGACGCCTACTTTGCACCGGTGGTGATGCGCCTGAAAACTTACGCCCTGCCGGTGCCCGCCGATGTCGCCGCCTACATGGACCGCGTCTGCGCCCTGCCCGGCGTCAAGGCTTGGATCGACGGCGCTTTGGCCGAGAAAGACTTCATTGACTTTGAAGAGCCGTTTCGCCTGCACCCTTAACCTGCACCCTTTGAACTGCTCAATGCCTGAACATGACTGAACAGATCTACGCCGTCGGCGGTGCCATTCGCGATGCTTTGCTGGGCTTGCCCGTCAAAGACCGCGACTGGGTGGTGGTCGGCAGCACGCCCGAGCGCATGGCAGCGCAAGGCTTCCTGCCCGTGGGCAAAGACTTTCCGGTGTTTTTGCACCCGGTCACGCGGCAAGAATACGCACTGGCCCGCACCGAGCGCAAAACCGCCCGCGGCTACAAAGGCTTTGCCGTGCAAGCCTCGCCCGAGGTCACGCTGGAAGAAGACCTGGCCCGGCGCGACCTGACCATCAACGCCATGGCCGTGGCCGAAGAATGGACACACGACACGGCCTCTGCCGAACACATCCAAAAACACCTGCAAGATCCCTACGGCGGCCTGCAAGACCTAGAGCGCAAAGTGCTGCGCCACGTGACCCCGGCTTTCAGAGAAGACCCGGTGCGCATCTTGCGCGTGGCCCGTTTTGCAGCGCGCTTCTCCGATTTCACGGTTGCCCCCGAAACCATGGCCTTGATGTGCGAGATGGTGCAGGACGGCGAGGTGGATCACCTGGTGCCCGAACGCGTGTGGCAAGAACTTGCGCGCGGCCTGATGGGCGACCAACCCTCGCGCATGTTCGACGTGTTGCGCGCATGCGGCGCACTCAAAGTGCTGCTGCCCGAAGTCGACCGCCTGTGGGGCGTGCCCCAGAGGCCTGAATACCACCCCGAGGTGGACACCGGCGTGCACCTGATGCTGGTGCTCGACATGAGCGCGCAACTGCAGCAGCCTCTGGCCGTGCGCGTGGCCTGTCTGTGCCACGACCTGGGCAAAGGCACCACGCCGGCCGATATGTTGCCACGCCACATTGGCCACGAACAGCGCAGCGTGCGCCTGCTGCAAGGCCTGGCAAAACGCCTGCGCATGCCGGTGGACTGCCACGAACTGGCCGAAGTGGTGGCGCGTGAGCACGGCAACATCCACCGCAGCGGCGAACTCAACCCGGCTGCCACCCTGCGCCTGCTGGTGCGCTGCGACGCGGTGCGACAACCCGCCCGCATGCAAGCCGTGCTCTGGGCCTGCGAATGCGATGCGCGTGGCCGCTTGGGCCTGCAAGACGCGCCCTACCCGCAACGCCAACGCTTAAGCGAGGCGCTGGCCCAAGTGCTGGCCGTGCCCACCGCGCCGATTGCCGCGCAAGCGCAAGCTGAAGGTCTGACCGGGGAGGCGGTGGGAGAGCGGATACAGGCGGCGAGGCTGCAGGCGCTAATCGACGGGGCTGACACGAATTGATGCGCCAACACCTTGCCATCGACTCAGGCGCCCGCGTGCTCATTTCGGGCGACCCGGATTTGAAAGAAGTTCAAACCTACAAAGGCATCGAGATACTCTCGCCCGCACAATTTTTTGAACGCTATCAGCTTTCCTAAAGCCAATAACCGTACTGCAGCCCTGAAAGACTGGCTGCGCACGCACACGCCGGTTTGAATCACGCTCAACCGAGCGTGCGTGGCTGCTGACTCACCCATTCACGCATCGCCTCATTCACTCGGGTTTGCCAGCCACGCCCACCGGCTTTGAGCGCGGCCAGCACGTCCGCATCAAAGCGGATCGTTGTAGGCACTTTGAGGGGTTTGTTTTTGGGACCCCGCACGCGTTGCGCGCACAGCGCGGCGTACACCTCGGGGGCGAAAAATTTGGCTGCGGGCAAGGCACGCGCAAAGTCCTCTTTCGTCCACTCAGGGTTGTCTGAGTCAGCGGCTACCCCCGCGTTAATGCGTGCGTCTTCTTCTGCGGTCGGCACCTCTATATTGCGACCTGATTTAGTTCGTACTTGCATAGCGTTTGACCTCCTTCATATTTGCCTTGCGCAAGCTGATGATGCGCACCGACGGACATCAACAACCGGAATTGTTAATACGCTACCAGAAAATCCCGCCAAACAGCCACAATTGTTGCAACACCAAACTCATCAGGCCACCACACAAACCATCCCCTTTCATGTCGCCACCCTGGTGAGCGAAAACTACCCGCTGCGCGGCAAAGCGGCTGGAGATTCGATGCACCAACACCGGTGCCATTTCACTCCCAAGGGTTGATCACCTTCAAGCCCGCCGCTTCAAATGGCCCGGTATCACGCGTGGCGACGATCAAACCATGGCTTGCAGCCGTCGCGGCAATATAGCCATCTGCAGCCCTGAAAGACTGGCTGCGCACGCACACGCCGGTTTAAATCACGGTGGTTTGAGCAATGAAGCGTGGCCCAAGCTAAAAGAAGTAGCTCCGTTGGCAATCTTGACAACACCCTCAAGCGTTGGCAGAATAGCCAACATGCCTGCCCAACTGATTACCCGCTTCAAAGACATCACGGCTGAAGGCGCGATTCTGGAACTGGTGATTTGGAAGGTGCCTGAACCAGTGCCGCCCACTGACCACGGCTACAAGTACCGCGCGGTGTATGTGGTTGACGGTATTCGCACAGTGGGCTTTGACAACGAACGTGGCAAGGGGGACCACTGCCACCTTGATGGCAAAGAAGTGCCCTACACCTTCCAAGGCGTTGATCAGCTTATTGAAGACTTTATTGCGGCCGTTGCCGCCCGGAGAACACCATGACAGATCGATACCTCACCATCACCCTGCAACCCGACTGGAAGAGCGCCTTACGCGCCATGGGCGCATCAGCGCAAACGAATCAATACCAAGGCGAGGTGCTCAACTTCGAAAGTCCGGGCCACTTCTTTGGGCAACTGACCCAGAAGCGGTGGGACCTTGTGCGCGTCGCCCAAGGCAAAGGCGAGCTGACGATTCGGGAGCTGGCCCGCTACGTTGAGCGCGATGTCAAACGGGTCCACGAAGATATTGGCATCCTCACCAATCTGGGGCTCTTGGAGCGCGCAGAAAGCGGCCGGGTGATGTGCCCCTACACCTCGATGCACATCGACATGTACATGAAGGCCGCTTAAAGGCGGCCATGCCTGCGCAGCGCCGCGCTCGGGTTTCAAACAGAAGCGTCTGAATCGTCAAGATGGAATTTTTTGAGCATTGACACAAACGAGATGCAAAGAACATAATGTAGTGTTGAACACTACTTTGGTGCCTTGAATGAAAACCATATCCGCCGGTGACGCTAATCGCCATTTTTCCAACCTGCTGCGCGAAGTCGCCACCGGCGAAGTTATTACAGTTTTGTCGCGGGGCAAGCCAGTTGCGACCATCGCCCCTGCGCGCGCGGGCGGCGGGCAACGCGAGGCAGCCAAGCTCAACTTATTGGCACGATTGCGTCAGCAAAAACCCAGCGGCACCCGAAACTGGACGCGCAATGAGTTGTACGAGGCTTAATCCGTGAGAGTGGCGCTCGACACCAACATTCTGGCTTATGCTGAAGGGCTCGGCGATGAGCCTCGCTGCGCCGCTGCATTAAAGCTCATAGAACAATTGCCCAGCGCAGAAATTGTCTTGCCAGCCCAGACCTTGGGTGAATTGTCACGCGTCCTGACGGGCAAAGCCAAGCGCTCCCCTTCGCAAGCACGGGAGGCGGTGTTGGGATGGGCAGACAGTTTTGACGTAGCAGACTCAACCTGGTTTGCGTTCCAAGCGGCGCTGGATCTGAGCGTGGATCACCAATTGCAAATGTGGGATGCGCTGATACTTGCAGTTGCTGCAGAAAATCACTGCCGATTACTGATTTCAGAGGATTTTCACAACGGCTTCACCTGGCGTGGCGTGACTGTGGTCAACCCGTTTTCTGAAGATCCTTCTCCGCTTTTAACAGGGCTGCTGCGCGGATCGAACTAAGCAGTCGGCTCAATGCCAATCAGCTCTATCGCACCTTGTCGCCGCAAGGCAACCCTGAACTGTGCAAATGGAAGGCCATTGCGAACGTCATTCAGATTTTATCCAGGGGCGGGTTGGTTTGCGGTCAAAGGTCAGGTTCCGGGGCTGACCCGGTTCGTCATAGGTTTCGGGCTGCGTGATGCAATCTCAAAATTTCAACATCGTCGCCACGCACGCGGTAAATGGCGATGTAGTTCTTGTGCAGGACAAGTTCGCGCGTGCCGGGGACGCGGCCAGCCCGGCCCATTCCAAGATGGGCCTGAAGTTGGGTCACGGCGGCCTGCAACTCCAGCACAAAGCTGGTGGCGCGGGGCGGGTTGTCTTTGGCGATGAAGCCAGCGATTTCATCCACAGACGCGAGCGCCGCCCTGATCCACTTGATCAACATGAATCAAGCGCCGTATTTGGCAAACACCGCTTTGACCTGCTTGTCGGTTGCGAATTCACCTGCATCGGCTTCCTTGATGCCCTCGTGAATATCACGAATATGCCAGGATTCACTCTGCACATAGTGGGTCAGCGCATCGATGGCCAAAAAGCTCTTGGTCCGTGCGGTCGCCTTGGCCAACTCTTCGATCTGGTTGTAAAGCGCCTCGGGCAGGCGTACATTGATGGTTCTGGCGGTCATGGCGTAACACTCCTGTGCATGTGTAATACAACGCATTATCCGCTTCACAAACCCAAAGATCAAGCGCAACAACAAGAAGATCGCCTCGCTGATTGCCACCTGTTGGCGCCGCTCGAATCTTTCACGCGAAGGTTTCTACCACTGCAAACAGGTCATCAATCAACGCCCATTGAATGCCCAGACCGGGTCGGTCACGGACTGTCACTAAAAAAGCTGCAATGACCGTTTGGGGCTAAACATTACCTCTACCTACCTACCAGCCAGTCAACACCGTCGACTTGTTAATTTCAGCTTCCAACAACCGGAGTCGACCGATAATTTGTACAAAAGCTGGGGGCGCACCCATAAACATACCCGCTTCGATCATGCGTTGAAAGTCTTGCGCCAAGGACACCAGTACGACATCGTCGGGGAGCAAGCGTAATTGACCAACCAGGCAGGCGTCATAGTTGGCGTAGCTGGTGTGGTAAAAAATCTTCTTGTGCTTGACGACGTCGACCAACAAGTCCCGGTTTTCCAATGCGGCTTGCCCGATATCCATATCGGCAAGCATAGACAAGTCGTACCAATGACGTGACAGGCGGTCAGCGTTGGGGCGAAACACCTCTCGTTGGGATTCGACATGCACGCGCAGCAGTTCACCGTCGGCACTGACCTCGATTCGGTAGCCATCGTTACCAAACTCGGCAGCCAGTATTTTTTCAAAGTGTGGTGCCACCACGCTGTGCGCGTGATCTTGCACAAAAGATTTCAGCCCTTCACTGAATTTTTTCAACTGGGTCTTGGATGCGCCCTCAGTGAAAGGATCAAAGGATGAGTCGAGACCACGGTAATCGAGAGTGACGTCCACGTCCTCGGAGAATCGGTTGATAGCGCCAAATACTTTTGACAGTGAAGTGCCGCCCTTGAAGGCCATGGGCAAACGTCCTGGCATGGTGAATAAGGTCTGCAATACCCAGCAAACCCAGACATCTTTTTCCAAGACGGCAGGCGATCGCGATAGTTGCGGCGAAAGCGCCCGGTAAATTTCAGATTGCTCTTTGGCTTGGAGCTGCAGGAATGACTCAGCCATGCGCACTCACTGCCGACGCTGATCGCACGTGCTTAAACAGTGCGTCACTCATCCAAGACGGCATAGCGCTGGTCACAGATTTCAGGGCTTCAAATTCGGTGACGGAAAGTTTCTGTTGAATTTTCCCAATCAACAATGGCGTCACTTCATTCTTGCCCATGTACCACAGCGCCGCCAAGGCGAGTCCAGCTGGCCGTCCGGCCAGCGCCAACTTGCGCTGGCAAACGTGTTGAAGACGGATCTCCATCTTGCCGACACGAATACGCTTTGAAGGGCCAGAGGTCGAAAACACAGGTTGTGTGGGAGTCTGCGTGGTCAGCCCGAACTGACGAGCCGCCTCAGCACCATGCACTTGAACAATAGATCCCGTGGTTTTGGCTATCGTTTCGGCCACCTTGATCGGAGCTGGCATCACCTTGCCGACAAAACGGCTCATTTCTGGACGGACAAACAGTCCTCGCGTCACGCGCGTGATGGCGCCTGCCTTGACCATCCGAGACAAGGCTTGATCCACAGACGCACGTGTTCCGCACTCCAAGAACGCCGTCGGGGTGAATGGCTCACCTACAGGTCGTTCTTGAATGCGCTGGCGGATCTGTTCAGCAGTTGTGGTGGCGAAATTCATGGACGAAAATATAGCAGAGTTTCTGACATATTGCAACTCTATCGATTTGCGGTATCGATTTGCGGACGGCGGTTCAAATCCGCAAATCACCCGTAAATCTACGTCCGCAGTCCAAGAACACTCAAGCCTAAATTACTGAAATCCAGGGTATTGCACTTCGCTGTTGAATCCGCCCGCTACGCCGCGATAACGCCGCCAAGTTTGCGTAAATAGATCTTATGGCCAAAGTTGCCTTGTATTTTGCGAACTGCGCATGAATGTGCCGTGGCGCATGGTCATTCAAAACACCCCTATCAAGCCGCCAAAAATTCTTCACGCAAGGCGTACGGCTTGATCAGCACCTCAGCGGGCAAGTTGAGCTGGCTGACCAAGCGCCGGATCATTTCAAGCGTCAAGGGGCGCGTGCGGTATCGGGTCCGGGTCTGCAATCGGAAAATGCGCTTTCTCGTAATGCTCCACCAGCAGCGATAAAACATCCAAACACCCATCCACTCAAAAAGCCAAAACGAGCGGATTTCCACTGTGAAAGAGTGACACGCGATTTGCTGAAATCGCTTAACCGATCGGTGTCATGTCAGCCACCCCAGGAAAAATCAACGGTAACCCTCTCGGTGGTCGCCTGCGGAATGACCGTTCGGCCTTGCTTGGTGAGTTTGACCAAACCATATTGGGCCATGGTGTGCAGCGACCGCGACACGTTGGGCGCGTGTTTTCCGACCGCCTTGGCCAAAGCGTCCATGGAATCTGGGTGACTCTCACGAATGACCTTGAGCAAGGCCATGTTTTCATCGGACAGCACCCGTGCCATGGCGGCCACAGTGGGAAACCACACGTTGGGTTCATCGTCGCCGCGTTGGCGTGTTCCCGCCGCAATCGCCAGTGTGCGGGCGCGCTGCACGGGCACTGGCGCAATACCGAACTTCAATACCTTGTTCATGGACTGATCTCCTCCAAAATGCGATCAACTTCAGCATAAAAATCACTGACCAACTGGTAAGCGGTGTCAAACTCGTACAACACACCTTCGTCAAAAGCATGTCGATGGCGGTGGTCGTACGGAAATCTCTTGCCCGCATGCTTAAAGTGCGAGCCTACCGGCTTGACGGCATGGGCATTATCGAAACCAATGAGCCGGGTGTTATCCGGCGCATGCAGTGTCAAGCTGTACCTGATGCCGTGCGAAGACCTGCAGCGCAAACCAAACCGACAGCACCCAAGACGCCGATTTTGAACATACCATTGGGTGTTGGCAACGGAGTCCCATGCAATGAAAGATAAAAGCCATGAAAAAGCGATGGCCCAACTGTTTCGGGATGACCCGCAGCTCGCGGCCGACTACCCCAAAGGCTTGCGGCTCGCACCACAATTGAGAGAGCGCGAGAACGCGTGGCATCAAAGTTGTGAAGACGCGCTGAAACACGTCGATGAAACTGGCTTGCATGCCACACACGCAGAAGTGATGGCTTGGATGGCCACATGGGATACAGACAAGGAGCTACCCACGCCCCTTTGCCACCTCTGAAATATTCTGCACAACTACATCCAACGACAAATCATTTGTCTATCAGACCGAGATTGACCTGACCACCATGAACGCCAAATCCAAACCCTTGCCATCACTGCGCAGCGATGCCCAAGCCGAAAAATTCGTGGCCGTTGCAGACCTTTCGAAATTCGACCTGTCCGGCTTCACGCCCATGAAACTCCATATCCACGCCCAATCAAAAGCCCCGCTGACGCAGACACCGGCGGCGGCGACGCGACAACAAAAGAGCTAAAGATGGCAAAAAAACTCGATGACATCATGGCAGCCATGCCCGCGCAGCGCCGCGCTCGGATTGAAGGGCGCGCCATGGAATTGGCCACGCGTCAGGAATTAAGCAAAGCTTTTCAACGTGAACCCAAGCCTGGTCGTTCCCGTAACGCTCGGGCTGGTGCCTGATTTTTTTGAGCAAACCTTCAATTTTTCACCCGTAAATTCGTTTTTAAACGATAATAAACCATGTTCAACGTCCGGCATTACCTTACCGAGGACAAGCGAGACCCCTACCAGGAATGGTTAAAAAAGTTGCGCGACCCCATCGCAAAGATTCAGGTCGTCAAGCGTGTCAACCGGTTAGAGGACGGGAACTTTGGCGATCACAAATTCTGCCGTGAAGGCGATTGGGAATTGCGTATCGATCAAGGAGCCGGCTACCGTGTTTACTATGCGCTGGCCGGCAACGTGGTCGTGTTGCTGTTGTTCGGCGGTCACAAAAGCACCCAAAACGCCGATATCGGACGCGCCATTGGGTATTTGAAAGACTGGCAACGGAGGCCCATGTAATGAAAGATAGAAGCCATGAAGAAGCAATGGTCGAGCTGTTTCGGGACGACCCGCAGTTCGCGGCCGACTACCTCAATGACTTGCTGCTCGACGGCGAGCCAGCGGATTTGCTGGTGGCATTACGGCAGATCGCGCAAGCCCAGGGTGGCGTGCGTGCCCTGGCCAAAGAAACCGAGCTCAATGCCAATCAACTCTATCGCACCTTGTCGCCGCAAGGCAA